>NZ_CP102578.1:3518269-3836346 GCF_042230915.1 Archangium gephyra
TCGTCGAGCAGGCGCTGGAGCGCGACCTTCACGGGCTCGGGCGAGCGCTGCACGAGCCGGGGGTAGAGGGTCACCAGCGCGGTGGCCATGGCGTCGTCGATGGCGTAGGGCATGGCCGCTCTTTAACCGCGAGGGGGGCGCTAGGTCACCTTGTGGGCGGTGACCGTCACCTCGTCGCGGTCGTGGTAGAGCTGGCGCATCGTCAGCCCCTGCCAGCCGCCCTCCTGGGTGAGGATGTGACGCACCCGCACGAGGATGGGGTTCTTGTCCTTCATGGGCAGCTTGATGTTGGCCACCAGGTGCGAGGCCCAGCCGCGCCGGCCCCACTTGGCCAGGAGTTGCGCCACCTCGATGGGCCGCCAGGCCATGTCGCAGAAGAGCCAGTCGGCCGGCTCCTCGGGGGCATAGGCGAAGGCGCTCTCCTGGATGTGCTCCACGCGGGGCTGCCGGGCCAGCTCCGGCATCAGCTTGGCCGGGTCCACGGCAATCACCCGGGCGCCCCGGGCCACCAGCCGCTGCGTCCACCCGCCGGGCGCCGCGCCGAGGTCCACGCACACCTCACCCCGGCCCGGCTCGAAGGGGAGGTTGACCAGGGCCTCCTCCAGCTTCATCGCCGCGCGGGAAGGGGAGTCGGCCGAGCGCCGCATCCGCTGACGTCCGCCCGGCGAGAGCGACAGGGCCTCGCGCGCGGGCACCGAGCCCACCAGCACCACCCCGGGCGCCACGCACAGCTCGACGAGCGTCGCCCCGGCCTCGCGGGCGCGCCACGTCTCCTCCAGGAGCCGCTCCGGAGGCAGCCGCGCCCGCACCGCTTCCAGCAGGGCATCCGCCTCGTCGGCCATCCGGTTGCCGGCCGGGCTGTCCGGGGTGAAGGCCTGCAACACGAGCGAGCCGTGGGGCACCGCCTCGAGCACCCGGGTGGCGATGGAACCGGCCAGCTGCTCGGGGGACTGCTCGGAGGGCAGGGAGGCCTGCACGCGGATGCCGGTGCGGGCGAAGACGGGGGGCTCGGACGGGCGCTTCTCGCTCTCCACGAGCACCTCGCCGAGCATCCGGGGGGAAGCTCCCGCCCATGCCAGCTCTTCGAACAGGTGGGGCTCGAAACCGGCGCGGCAGGTCCATAGCCACCGCCCGGGTTGTGAGGGGAGGGTAACTGCCGGTATCGGCGGGGACTTCACCCGGGGTGGAACCGAGGGAAGTGGCATGGGCGCCGGCTTCGCCCCCCGAGCGGGGGGCGGGCCCTTCTGAGGGCGGGAAGCAGGGCGCTTCGCGGGACGATGGGTCTCTTTTCGACGGGAGGGCATTGCGTGGCCTCGGTTCCGCTTTACTCTGTCCTGCCGCTCGCGCGGCGGCCAATCAGGTGGAATGACGCGGGAGAAACGCATGGTTTCCTTCCTGCATCCCACCTACAATCCAGGGATTTCCCTTCACTCGCCGCGTCCCTTCGAGGATTCTCCGGCGAGAGAGTCAGAATCGCATGATCGAATGGACGCTGAAGAAGATCATCGGGACGAAGAATGAGCGCGAGCTCAAGAAAACGTACCCGAAGGTAGCCCGCATCAACGAGCTGGAGAGCAAGATGCGGGCGCTCAAGGATGAGGATTTCCCCGCTGCCACGGCACGGATGAAGCAGGAGGTGCAGAACGGCCGCCCGCTGGACGAGCTGCTGTTCGACGCCTTCGCCATCACGCGTGAGGCCGCCCGCCGGGTGATCGGCCAGCGGCACTACGACGTGCAGATGATCGGTGGCATGTTCCTGCACCAGGGGTGCATCGCGGAGATGCGCACCGGTGAGGGCAAGACGCTCACCGCCACGCTGCCCTCGTACCTCAACGCCCTGTCCGGCCGCGGCGTGCACGTGGTGACGGTGAACGACTACCTCGCCCGGCGCGACGCCGAGTGGATGGGCCGCGTGCACCGCTTCCTGGGCATGACCACCGGCTGCATCCTCCACGAGCTGAACGACCGTCAGCGCCAGGAGTCCTACCGGGCGGACATCACCTACGGGCAGAACAACGAGTTCGGCTTCGACTACCTGCGCGACAACATGAAGTTCCGCCTGCAGGACTACGTCCAGCGCGAGCTGAACTTCGCCATCGTCGACGAGGTGGACTCCATCCTCATCGACGAGGCCCGCACCCCGCTCATCATCTCCGGTCCCACCGACGACACCACCGACAAGTACTACAACGTCGACAAGGTGATCCCGGGCCTCGTGCCGGACCAGGACTACATCCTGGACGAGAAGCACAAGTCGGTGTCCCTCACCGACGCGGGCATCGAGAAGCTCCAGCAGCGGCTGAAGATCGGGAACCTCTACGATCCGGGCGAGATCGAGACGCTCCACCACGTGGAGCAGGCCCTGCGCGCCCACACGCTCTACAAGCGTGACCGCGACTACGTGGTGCGTGACGGCGAGGTCATGATCGTCGACGAGTTCACCGGCCGCCTCATGGCGGGCCGCCGCTGGTCGGACGGCCTGCACCAGGCTGTCGAGGCCAAGGAAGGCGTGAACATCGAGAACGAGAACCAGACGCTGGCGACCATCTCGTTCCAGAACTACTTCCGCATGTACTCCAAGCTCTCGGGCATGACCGGCACCGCCGACACCGAGGCCGAGGAGTTCGCGAAGATCTACAACCTCGAAGTCCGCGTGGTGCCCACCAACCGGGCGATGGTCCGCAAGGATCAGGACGACGTCGTCTACAAGACGGAGCGCGAGAAGTTCGAGGCGGTGGCCAAGGACATCGTGGAGCTGCACAAGAAGGGGCAGCCGGTGCTGGTGGGCACCGTGTCCATCGCCAAGAGCGAGGTGGTGGCCAACTTCCTCAAGACTCAGGGCATCCCCCACAACGTGCTCAACGCCAAGCAGCACGAGCGCGAGGCGGAGATCGTCGCGCAGGCGGGCCGCAAGGGCGCGGTCACCATCGCCACCAACATGGCCGGCCGCGGTACGGACATCCTCCTGGGCGGCAACCCCGAGGTGATGGCCAAGGCCGAGGTGGGCGCCGAGCCCCAGCCTCCCGCCGCGACGCCGGGGCCGGAGGGCCAGACGGTGGACCTGACCGGCTACCAGCAGGCGCTCGCCGAGTACAAGCAGCGCTTCGAGGCGGTGCTGGCGAAGTACAAGGAGCAGACGCAGAAGGAGCGCGAGGAAGTGGTGGCCGCCGGCGGCCTCTACATCATCGGCACCGAGCGTCACGAGTCGCGCCGCATCGACAACCAGCTGCGTGGCCGCGCCGGCCGCCAGGGTGACCCGGGTGGCAGCCGCTTCTACCTGTCGCTCGAGGACGACCTGATGCGCATCTTCGGCTCCGAGCGCATCTCGGGGCTGATGGAGCGCCTGGGCATGGAGGAGGGCGAGGTCATCGAGCACGTGTGGCTCAGCCGCGCCATCGAGAGCGCCCAGCGGCGCGTCGAAGGGCACAACTTCGACATCCGCAAGAACCTGCTCGAGTACGACGACGTGATGAACCAGCAGCGGCGCACCATCTACAAGCTGCGCCGCAAGGTGCTGGCCGCCGGTGCCGGCATCCCGCTGGTCGAGTACGAGGAGGACAAGAAGACCAAGGCGAAGATCCGCTCCGAGCAGACCGTGTCCTGGGCGGACTACCGGGAGCTGCTCCTCGACGCCGTCGAGGATGTCATCGTCTCGCTCACCGACACCTACTGCCCGTCCCGGAACCCCGCTTCGTGGGACCTGGAGGCGCTGGCCCGCGGGGTGAAGGAGTCGCTCAACCTGGAGCTGTCCTTCGCCAACGTGAGCACGCGCGAGGAGCTGCAGGAGGACATCTACAAGGCGGCGGAGAAGGTCATCCAGGCGCGCGAGCAGGAGTTCGGCGAGGAGTTCCTGCGCTTCCTCCAGGTGCGCTACCTGGTCACCATCGACACGCTGTGGAAGGACCACCTGCTGGCGATGGACCACCTGCGCCAGGGCATCGGCCTGCGCGGCTACGGCCAGAAGGACCCGAAGCAGGAGTACAAGAAGGAGGGCTACAACGGCTTCATGCAGATGCTGGGGGCCATCAGCACCCAGTTCGCCATGCAGATGATGCGCGTGCAGGCCAAGGGCGCTTCCGCCGCCGCCGAGGAGACGGCGCGGCTGGCCCGGCAGATGGCCCAGCGCCAGCGTCAGATGCACGAGGGCCGTGCGAACGCCGAGGGCAAGCTGGACGAGGCCCAGGCCGCCGCCGCCCGTCTGGCCGGCCCCGCCCGCCAAGCCGCTCCGGCCGGCCCCAAGCTGGGCCGCAATGACCCCTGCCACTGCGGCAGCGGAAAGAAGTACAAGAAGTGCCACGGGGCGTCCGAGGCCAGCGTCTAGGCCCTCTCGCCCCTCCTGGTAGAGGCCGGGCCCCAGCTCCCCTGGGTGCCCGGCTCCCGTCCACCAGTCCCCACCCCGCGTCGCGAAGCTTGCACCCGCGGCACGGGTTTTGTTAGAGAAGCCCGCCCGCCGCCAGCCCTGGCTGGTGGTGGGCTCGTTGTTTCAGTCAACCCACTACGCACACGTTCTTGCCGGCCCTCGGTGCTCCTGTTCGGGAGCAAACGGCCGGACTCTTTACGGAACGTGGAGGAAGAACCGAGATGGAAACGCAAGACAATACGACTCAGCAGCAGGCCATGGCGGCCGCCAGCGGCATCACGATGCGGCAGCTCCTGGAGGCCGGTGTTCACTTCGGCCACCAGACGAAGCGCTGGAACCCGAAGATGAAGCCCTACATCTTCGGCGCCCGCAACGGCATCTACATCATCGACCTGCAGAAGACGGTCAACATGGCCCGCGCGGCCTTCCGCTTCGTGGCCGACATCACCGGCCGCGGCGGCGCGGTGCTCTTCGTGGGCACCAAGAAGCAGGCCCAGGACGTCATCCAGGAGGAGGCGCGCCGCGCCGGTCAGTTCTTCGTCACCAGCCGCTGGCTGGGTGGCACGCTGACCAACTTCAAGACGATCAAGCAGGGCATCGACCGTCTGAAGACCCTGGAGAAGATGGCCGAGGACGGCACCTTCGAGCGCCTCCCGAAGAAGGAAGTGGCTTCCCTCGAGCGTGAGCGCGAGAAGCTGGAGAAGAACCTGGGCGGCGTGAAGGAGATGTCCAAGCTGCCCAAGTGCATCTTCGTGATCGATCCGAAGAAGGAGCACATCGCGGTGCACGAGGCCAACCGCCTCGGCATCCCGGTCATCGGCGTGGTGGACACCAACTGCGACCCGGACGGCATCGACTTCGTCATCCCGGGCAACGACGACGCCATCCGCTCCATCAAGCTCTTCACCTCGAAGATCGCCGAGTCCTGCATCGAGGGCGGCGCCCGTTACCGCGCGAGCGGGGCGGCGGACCGTGACGAGGACGAGCAGCAGGAGCGTGGTGACCGCCGTGACCGCGACGACCGTGGCGATCGCCGCGGGCCGCGCCGCAATGACCGCGGTGGTGACCGCCGCGGTGGCGACCGTGGCGGCGAGCGCCGCGGGCCCCTCGTGGAGATGAAGGGCGCCGCCGCTCCGGCCGCCGCGGGCGAGGCCACCGAGGGTGGCGAGGGTGGCGGGGAGCCTGCCGCCGAGTAGTGCCGCCGCGCTCCTTCGCGGGGCGCGTGGAGTCCAGCCGGGCGGCGCTTGGTCGCCGTCCGGCTTTTCCTTTTGAACCCCCGCAGTACCTTCAAACCTCAATCCCCCCCACGCACGGGGTGGGTCCCTGGAGACGAACATGGCCGAGGTCAGCGCCACGATGGTGAAGGAGCTCCGCGAGAAGACCGGCGCGGGCATGATGGATTGCAAGAAGGCCCTCGCCGAGTCCGGTGGCGACTTCGCCAAGGCCGAGGAGTGGCTGCGCAAGAAGGGCATCTCCCGCGCCGAGGGCAAGGCCAGCCGCGTGGCCGCCGAGGGCATGATCGGCACCTACATCCACGGTGGCCGCATCGGCGTCATCGTGGAGGTCAACTGCGAGACGGACTTCGTGGCCCGCAACACGGACTTCCAGGACCTGGTGAAGGACGTGGCCATGCAGATCGCCGCGGCCAACCCCAAGTACGTGCGCCGTGAGGAGGTCCCCACCGAGCTGCTGGAGAAGGAGAAGGACATCCAGCGCGCGCTGCTCAAGCAGCAGAACAAGCCCGAGGCCATGTGGGACAAGATCCTCGTGGGCAAGGTGGAGAAGTACTACGAGGGCGTGTGCCTCGTGGACCAGCTCTGGGTGAAGGACGACAAGAAGAAGGTCGGCGAGATGATCACCGAGCGCTCGGCGAAGATCGGCGAGAAGGTCTCCGTGCGCCGCTTCGTGCGTTACGAGGTGGGTGAGGGCATCGAGAAGAAGAAGGAAGACCTGGCCGCCGAGGTGGCCAAGACGCTGGGCCAGGCCTAGCCGTCCGCCTCCCGCCGTCCCGAGGGCCGCGCGTTCCGGTATTCCCCGGGGCGTCGCGGCCCTTGCCGTTCGGGGGAGCCGGGTGGCGGGGGAGGGGCCACTGGCGGACGGCCCCGGCACTCCGGCGTTGATCGCCGCCGGGGCGAGGGATAGAAGCGGAACCAATGTCCGCTCCAGCTACGGCCCGTCGTTACAAGCGCATCCTCCTCAAGCTGTCGGGTGAAGCCCTGATGGGTGAGGGGAAGTACGGAATCCATCCTCCCACGCTGTCGCGCATCGCCTCGGAGTTGAAGGAGGTGGCGGAGGCGGGCGTGGAGCTGGCCGTGGTCATCGGCGGAGGCAACATCTTCCGCGGCGTGGCGGGCTCCACCGAGGGCATGGACCGCGCGAGCGCCGACTACATGGGCATGCTCGCCACCTGCATCAACTCCATGGCGATGCAGGACGCGCTGGAGAAGCAGGGCTGCCACACCCGGGTGCTCTCGGCCATCAAGATGGAGCAGATCGCCGAGCCCTACATCCGCCGGCGCGCGGTGCGCCACCTGGAGAAGGGCCGCATCGTCATCTTCGCGGCGGGCACCGGCAACCCGTACTTCACCACGGACACCGCCGCCAGCTTGCGCGCCATGGAGATCAACGCCGAGGTCATCCTCAAGGCGACCAAGGTGGATGGCATCTACGACGCGGATCCGAAGAAGGACCCCAACGCGCGGCGCTACCGGACGCTGACGTACATGGACGTCCTCAAGCAGAACCTGAACGTGATGGACTCCACGGCCATCTCGCTCTGCATGGACAACAAGCTGCCGATCATCGTCTTCGACCTGACCCAGCGCGGTAACATCCACAAGGCCATCCTGGGCGACGCGGGCGAGATTGGAACCGTGGTGGGCGTGGGCGAGACGGCCTGGGCCTGAGAGAAGCACGGACGCACTTCATAAGGAGACCTGCACATGGCAGACGCCGTGACCGAACTGAAGGGCCGTATCGACAAGACGCTCGAGGATCTCCGCCGCGACCTGACGAAGGTGCGCACGGGCCGGGCCAGCCCCAACCTGCTGGACGGCATCCGGGTGGACTACTACGGCACGCCCACCCCGCTGAGCGGCGTGGCCAACATCACCTCGCCCGAGCCCCGGCTCATCATCATCAAGCCGTGGGAGAAGAGCGTCCTCAAGGACATCGAGAAGGCCATCCGCGAGGCCAACCTCGGCATCAACCCGATGAATGACGGCGAGGTCATCCGCCTGCCCTTCCCGCCCCTCACCGAGGAGCGGCGCAAGGAGATCGCCAAGCAGGTGAAGACCAAGGGCGAGGAGCACAAGGTCGCCATCCGCAACATCCGCCGCGACGCCAACGAGGCCCTCAAGGCGCAGCTCAAGGACAAGAAGATCACCGAGGACGACTCCAAGCGCCTGACGGACAAGGTGCAGAAGGAGACGGACGACGGCGTGAAGAAGGTCGACGAGATCATCTCCAAGAAGGAGAAGGAAGTGATGGAGGTCTGAGATGGCCTTCGTTCTCGTCGCCGAGCCGGCCGCCGCGGTGGCCGGGGCGCTGCGCAAGTTCCTGGAGAACGCCAACCACGAGGTGACGGTGGCGGGCGATGTCCGGGAGGCGCTGGAGAGGGTGCGGGAGCTGGCACCCGCGTTGGTGCTGGCTTCTGTCACCGAGAGCTTCGACGGCGAGACGCTCTGCCGGCAGGTGAAGGAGGAGGCGCCGGGCATTCCGGTGCTCCTGCTGTACCTGCCGGAGGAGGAGCAGCCGGAGGCGCGTGCGTCCGCCGCGGGGGCGGAGGCGTGCCTGGTGGGTCCGCTCAAGCGGGCCACCGTGGTGTCCTGCGTCAGCCTGATGATGCAGCTGGCGCAGGCGCGGGAGACGGTGTCGGTGGTGCGCACCGAGATGCAGCTGATGCAGCATCAGGGGCCCCGCCGTGAGCCGAGCTCCTCAGGAGCGGACCTGGAGTTCCTCAAGCGGCTGCTCTTCATGGAGGTGAAGCGCAGCCGTCGTTACCGCTACCCCATCTCCTACCTGTTGCTGGAGCCGGACCGCTACGCGGAGCGCATCGCGACGCTGCCGGCGAGCCAGCGCACGTCCGCGCTGGCGGAGGTGCTCCGGCGGCTCTCCGAGGGGCTGCGGGACATCGACGTGGCGGTGCCGTTCGCCGAGGGGCGCTTCATCGTCTTCCTGCCGTACACGCCCCATGAGGGCGCGATGGTGGTGGCGGAGCGGCTGCGGCAGCGGGTGAAGGAAGTGGAGTCGGTGCAGGGGCTGACGGCGTCGATGGGCCTGGCGGTTTTCGAGCCGTCGGCGCAGAAGGGCCAGGCGCAGGTGAGCTTCGGCAGCCTCATGAAGGAGGCCGGAGACGCGCTGCGGCGGGCTCAGGCGGCGGGTGGAGACCGCGTCGAAGGGGGCCGTCAGACGCCCGCGGAACCCATCACCGAGTAGGTCTCAACCCCTCCCTCTCCCTTTGGGAGAGGGTCGGGGTGAGGGTCTACGGTCCCGCCACTCACCCCGGGTACGCCAGCTCCTGGCCGGAGATGTCGCGCACCACGTCGGCGACGAAGCGGAACAGCTCGAGCCCCTTGCCCTTGTCGTCCAGCCAGGAGCCGCTGGCGGCGTCATAGGAGAAGTGGATGCCCTGCGAGCGGCCGGCGACCCAGATCTGCCGCACGGCGCGCTGGGTGTTGATGATGCACTTCTCGCGCGCGGGGGTGGTCAGGGTGACCATGTCCCCGGTGCTCTCGGCCTCGAGCTCATCCGGATCGAGCGCATCCGCGGCGGTCATGATGCGCTTGAACGCCGTGGCGACGAGCTGGTTGTAGCTGGCTTCGTCCATCATCTACTGGATGACGTCGAGCACCGGCTGGCCGGGAGCGGCGAAGAAGATCAGCTTGGCCGGAGCGGGCGTGGCGCCGGGCTCGGTGGAGTCCGGGCGCTCGATGGCGATGATGGTGCCGGGGTTGACCTGCTTGGGGAAGGACTGCATGCCCAGCAGGTGGGTGGCCAGCGCGCCCATGGACGGCTGGTGGCCCACGAGCACGATGTTCTCACCGGTGTGCTCGTCGAGGACGGGCGCCACGGCTCCCACCGGCATGTCCGGCAACAGGCAGCGGTGGGCGCGCAGGGTGCCCTCGTGCTTGAGGACGGTGGAGAGCAGCTGCGCCGTCTGCACGGTGCGCACCAGGGGGCTCGTGAGAATGAGCGACACCGTACCGATGCGCTCCGCCAGCGAAGCGAAATGCGCGACCGTGCTGGCTCGGGCCTTGGCAGTGAGCGCGCGCGCCTCGTCACCGAGTCCCTCGGGGGCCTCCGCGTCCGCCTCGCCGTGCCTTACCAGGAAGATCCTCAAGGTGCCTCCACCGCTCTGAACGGACCGCGGTTCGTACACGACCGCGCCCGGGTTGGTCAAAGGTAATACGGCGATTGTTGGCTGGTGACGGCCCCTCCAGCGGGGGGCAGGCAACCAGGGCCATTCCGCCCGGAGCGGATGCAATCCCGTCCGTGGCCGACTGTGTGCGGACATATACTCCGCCCCTCGTGTGACCGGGGAGGACCCCTGGAGGAGTGTGGATGCGCAAGCTGCTGTGGGTGCTGTTCGCCGCGGGAGTGCTGTCCGGCTGCAAGAAGGACGAGGCCCCCGCGCCTGCCCGGGAGGCCACCGGGATGGCGGCCACCAAGGGCGCTCCGGAGGCCCCGGCCGAGGCCGCCGAGGCAATCGATGACAGCAAGCCCTACGCGCTGACCCAGGCGAAGCTGGATGCCTACGTCGGCTACCAGCGCCAGGTGCTGGACGCCTACGCCGCCATGGCCCGCGAGCTCCAGGCCGCCAAGGTCCGCCTCACCGCCGGCACGCTGGACGCGCAGGGCAGGCCCGTGGGCATGAGCGAGTCCATGAAGGCCATCGAGAGCAAGGCCGAGTCCGAGGCCAAGGCCCGCCGCGAGGCCGGCCTCTCCGAGGAGGACGTCAACCGCATCGGCTCCCTCGTCATGGACGTCATCACCCAGCGCCACATGGCCGCCATGCTGGACCTCGCCGGCGAGCTCAAGAAGCTCGAGGAGATGCAGGCCCGCCTCAAGCCCGAGCAGCAGAAGGAGCTCGCGCCCCAGATCGAGGTCATGCGCCAGCGCGTGGAGGAGACCGACAAGCTCGTCTCCGTCCGGAAGATTCACGGCGATGCCAACGTGGACCTCGTCCTCACCCGCGAGCAAGACCTGATGCGCAACTACCAGGACATGCTCAGGTCCTTCGGCGGGAAGGCGCAGTAGGCCCCTTTCACGGGCTCAACCCGGGGCCCGGCTACCCTCACCCTGTCCCTCTCCCGGAGGGAGAGGGGTGGTTGGGGCGAGGGGTTTACAGATGGGGTGATCAGACCCGGCGCAGGCCCGGCACCTTCTTGAGCAGCTGCGCCAGGTACAGGTCCGCCACCTTCTCCAACACCGTGTTGCCCCGCAGGCGCTGGTTCAGGTTCACGAAGTCCACCTGGTCCAGCCGCTGATCCTGGTTGAAGCAGGAGAACACCCACGTCTCCTTGCCCGTTCGCGGATCCACGTGCCTCTGGAGGCACTGCGCGCAGATCTCCTTCATCATGCACTGCATCGGCGAGTTGATGGAGCCGATCGCCTCGTGCTCGGGGTTCAGGTACGGCTGCAGCACCCCGTGCCGCGCCTCCTGCACCGCCCTCATCATCCGGTCCGAGCCGATCGCGATGATCCGCTGCACGTCCTTGAAGGACGCCACCGGCTCCACGCCCAGCTCACCCTTGGCGTAGGCCAGCATCGCCTGCACCACGTTGCCCCGGAATGACGTGTCCTGCGGCCGCCGCGCCTCGATGAGATCCCCGGCGTCCACCGACCACACCACCTGGTCCGTGGCCGCCTCGATCTCCTCGCGCTTGAAGACGTCCGCGCGCTGACGGAAGCCGGCGAAGTAGGCCACCTTGCACCCGGCCGCCTTGAGCGAACGCGCGATGGAGAAGAGCACCGCGTTGCCCAGGCCTCCGCCCACCAGCAACACCGTCTCGTTGTGGCCGATCTCCGTCGGCGCACCCGTGGGGCCCATCACCACCACCGGCTCGCCCGGCTTGAGCGCCGCGCACAGCCGGGACGAGGAGCCCATCTCCAACACGATGGTGCCCATCAGCCCCTTCTCCTTGTCCACCCATGCGCCCGTGAGGGCCAGGCCCTCCATCGTCAGGCGCACCCCGTCCACCACCGGCGCGCTGCGCTCGAAGTTCTGCAGCCGGTAGAACTGGCCCGGCTCGAAGTGCTTCGCCGCGAACGGCGCCTTCACCACCACCTCCACGATGGTCGGCGTCAGCCGGTTCACCGTCACCACCGTCGCCAGGAAGGCCTCGTCCAGTGCCCCGAAGTGCGCCGCGAGCTTCTCGTCACGCCGCGCCTGCGCCAGCTCGTCGTGGAAGTCCATGGCCTCCACTTCCTTCGCGTACAGACGCGCCACCTCGGGGTAGCCGTCCTTCGCGCTCGCCATGGCCTTCACCACGTTGCCCGCGTACGTCGGGTGGTTGTCGCCGAAGTACGAGATGAGGTGCCCGTCCTTCCGGTACGAGGTGAAGAAGCCCACCTTCGCCGCGATGTCCTCCACCGGCTCCACCGGCGCCAGCCCGAAGCCGTCCGCCTGCTCCGCCAGCTCGTAGCTCTTGAAGTACTCGCCGTTCTCGTCCAGCTCGAACGTGCCCGGGTACTCCTTCTCGTACGTCACGTTGGGCGCCGTGCCCGCCGCCACGCACACCGTGCGCGCCGGCAGCTCGAAGAACTCGCCGCTGCCGCGCAGCTTGCCGTCCTTCGTCACCATGCGCTCGAAGCGGATGCCCTTCACCGCGCCCTTCTCGTCCGGCAGCGCCTCCACCGGGCTCATGCGCTCGATGAAGCGGATGCCTTCCTCCAGCGCCTTCGCCACTTCCTCGTGGTTGAGGCGGTAGGCCGGCGACTCCGTGAGGCCCCGGCGGTACACCAGGCTCACGCCACCCCAGCTGCGCACCAGCCGGATGAAGTCCGGTGCCCGGCCCTCGTCCTGCGCCGTCTGCCGCTCGGCGCGCACCGCCCGGCCGTGCTCCAGGAAGGTCTGGTACGTCACCTTCTCCTCGGCATCCAGGCGCGCCAGCACCGCCTCCTCGCCCAGCTCGGCCACCAGCTTCTCGTGGCGCTCGAGCGTCTTCTCCACCTGCACCGGGTAGTAGGCCAGCAGCTCCGTGGCCGTATCGATGCCCGTCAGACCGCCGCCGATGACGATGGCCGGCAGCTGCACCTGGAGGTTGGCCAGCGAGTCGCGCTTGAAGGCGCCCGTGAGCTGCAGCGACATGAGGAAGTCGCTCGCCTTGCGGATGCCCCGGATGAGGTTGTTCTTCATCCCGATGATGGTGGGCTTGCCCGCCCCCGCCGCGATGGCGATGTGGTCGAAGCCCATCTGCCACGCGTCCTCGATGGTCAGCGTGCCACCGAAGCGGATGCCGCCGTAGATGCGCAGGTTCTGCCGCCGCTCCAGCGTCAGGTGCATCAGCGTGAGGAAGTTCTTATCCCAGCGCACGGTGATTCCGTACTCGGACACGCCGCCGAAGCCCTCGAGGATCCGCTCGTCCAGCTCGCGCGTGAGCGCCTTCCAGTCACGGATGGGCCTCATCGCCTTGCCGTTGCGGCCCACCAGCTCGTCCTCGAAGGGCTCGATCTTCAGGCCGTCGATGCCCGTGACGCCGAAGCCCTCGTTGAGCAGGTAGTGCGAGAGCGTGTAGCCCGCGGGCCCCAGGCCCACCACCAGCACGTTGCGGCCCACGTACGGCAGCGCGTACGGACGGCGCACGTTCAGCGGGTTCCAGCGCGTGAGCAGGCCGTAGATTTCAAAGCCCCAGGGCAGGTTGAGCACGTCCGTGAGGGCGGCCGTCTCCACCATGGGGATGTTCACCGGCTCCTGCTTCTGGAAGATGCAGGCCTTCATGCAGTCGTTGCAGATGCGGTGGCCGGTGCCCGGGCACATCGGGTTGTCCACCATCACCACCGCCAGCGACGCCAGCGAGTTGCCCTCGCGCTTGAGCGCGTGCGCCTCGGAGATGCGCTCGTCCAGCGGGCAGCCGGTGAGCGGAATGCCCAGCGGGTTCTTCTTGAAGCTGTGGCCCTCGGCCACCGCGTCCTTCGCCTTGAAGCCCGTGGAGCACGAGTCCTTCTCGCGCTCGTGGCAGATGACGCAGTAGTCCACCTCGCCCATCACCTCGCGCGGCGTGCCCCGCGGGTCCGTCAGCTTGAAGCCGTCGCGGTAGCGCAGGTGGTGGTCCGAGCCCTGCGTCATTTCCGGCAGCTTCTCGTCCGGACGCTCCAGCTGCACCAGCTGGTCGAACACCAGGGGCTTGGGCACCCGGTGCGTGGCCCACTTGTGGAACAGCTCCTTCATCTCCGGGTGCAGCGCGCGGGCGTACGTCCAGCGGTCCGCCAGCGCCAGCAGGTTGCGCACCGACTGCAGCTCGGCCGCGTCGTCCCCGTGCGTCACCAGGCTGGAGCCAAAGGCCTCCTTGCCCTCGGCCTCGGACAGCAGCGCGGTGCGGATGCCCGTCCACTTCGCCCGCAGCGCCTCGCCCTGCTCGGGCGTCAGCGGCGGCAGGTTGCCGGAGGTGTTGGAGAAGAGCCGCTCCAGGTCCATCAGCGTGAGGATGGACTCGGCCAGCGCGCGCTCCACGTCGTCACTGGCGAGCGCCTCGGGGAAGGCGAGCGACAGCATCAGCCGCATCCGCGCGTCCAGCGAGGGGTACTCGGCGAGCGACGGCCGGTCCGCCGCGCCCTTCTTGAAGACCCGGCGGGAGATGAACTCGCGCTTGAAGTCGAAGAGCGGCAGCTCGCCCTTGAGGTGGCGCGCCAGCCGGTCCGTGTCCGTCTCCAGGCCGAACAGCCGGGTGATGAAGGCCGACACGTGCCGCGACACGCGGATGAGCAGATCGGACTCGGCCGGGCCGGTGAGGCTCTCGCCCCCGGACTTCCGGTAGGCCTCGAAGGCCTTGAAGAGCTCGGGCTCGTCGGCGGCGAGCTGCTCGTCGAAGCGCTCGGCCAGGCGCCGCAGGCCGCGGGGGCGGTACAGATCCTCGAAGCCGAAGCCGGGGATGCCGAGGGTCAGCGAGGGGCCGTCGTTGGAAGGGAGAGCGGTCAAGGGGCGCATGTCACTAGGAGTGTTAGAAGGCAACCAGGGAAAAACGGCCGCCCAGCGGGCCCTATTTCGCGGCCCGACGGCTGGAAATCAAGCAGACTCGATCAGTCGTTCTACTGGATCCGCTTCGACCGGCCTGTGATGCCCGGCCCTACGGGGTTTCCGCCTGCCTGCCCGGGCATCCGGCGTCCTTTTCCGGGGCAGGGATCAGTCGAGGACGAGCGCCGTATAGGGGCCAAACGTGAGCCGCTCGAAGCGGCGCCCCTCGTGGCGGAAGCGCGCTTCCCACGGCTCGGGCACGCGGAACGGGCTCCCCGGGATGTAGGAGAGGAAGATCAACGCCGTCTTCCGGGACGAGGCTAGCCGCTGCCGGTACGGGCCATACCGCTCCGTTCCATAGGACGGCGGCACGGGGATCCGCTCCTCCCACAGGAAGGTAAGCCGGTAGGCGACCCAGTAGTCTCCGGTGGCAGCCTCCACGCCTCGCTGCTGGAGCGCCGCGAGCAGCGCCCGCTCGTCCGCTCCGCTCCCGTAGGACGTCACGTGCGGAAGGCCGCCCTCCAGCCAGCCGCCATAGCCTCGCCACCCGGCCACCCCGAAGTGCGCCACCACGAGCAGGAGCAGGGCCATGGCGGGCCTCGTCCTGCCTTGGCGCACGAGCCTGTCGAGCACCGGGGCCGCCACCAGCGGAAAGCCGAGCAGCACGGGGACGAGGTAGCGCGCGCTCATCATGTCCACGGCCCGGTTGGTGAAGACGAAGCCGATGAGCGACACCCCCATCCAGCCCGCGCCGCACCACGCGAGCCGCCGGGCGGTCCTGTCCGCCACCGGGAGCAGGGCGATGAGGCCACCCACGAGCACGAGCAGCAGGAAGGCGCCCAGTCCCAGCACCACCAGCACGAAGCCGAGCCCCGAGGGCCGCAGCTCCGGCCGATCGAACCCGGTGGCCGAGGCGAACAGCTTGGCCCCAGTGACGTAGGGCAGGCACTGCTCCCAGAAGAGGGGCCAGACGCGCTTCATGTTGGAGGTGGAGATCTCGCTGAGCTGGGGCGGCTTCATGGCGGCGAGCAGGCGGGGAATGCTGCCCACCGCGTAGCCAGCCAGCACGGCGCCCAGGGCGAGCCACCGCGGCCGGGCCGCTCCCCACGTCCACCACAGCAGGTACAGCACCAGTCCCGGCAGGAGTTGGAGGGCGAAGAGGTCCGAGTAGTAGCCCAGCCCCACCGCCACGCCCGCGAGCCCGGCCAGCAGCACGTGCTTCCAGGGGCGGGTGGCTCGCGCGGCGCGCTCGGCGAGGTAGAGCGCCAGGAACACCAGCGTGAAGGACCAGATCCGGAAGGCGCTGTAGGTGAGGTAGTTGAGCGGCTCGGGGCACACCGCGACGCAGCCCGAGCCGAGCGCCGCCAGCGACAGGGGCAGCACGCGCCTCAGCACCCCGAAGAGGGCGAGCACCAGCACCACGTGCCCGAGCACCGACGACAGGGCCAGGGCCAGCGAGGGGCGCACGGGCAGCAGCGTCTCGACGAGCAACGCGGCCAGGGGCGCGGTGATGCCCTGGTAGTCCGTCCCCCACAGCATCAGGGAGAACTCCCCGCGCGCCAGGTGCCAGGCCTGCAGGCCGACGACGGTGATGTCCGAGTCGAGCGCCTCGGCGTTGAGGAACACCGGGAGGCGGAACAGCAGCGTGGCCGCCGCCAGCAGTGCTCCCGTCACGAGCACCTGCCGCGTGCCGGGCCCCGGGGTGCCTTCGGGGCCCGGTGCCATCACGGCGCGGTCCGCTGTTCCGGGAGCGGTTCCGGGAGAGGAGGAGTCCATGCCGCGACCGCCGAGCACAGGGTGGCGATGATGAAGTAGTAGTAGTTGCAGAACGCCTGTTTGCTGAAGGCGAAGAAGACCGTGAAGGTCATGGCCATCGCGGCGGCGAAGCCGGCGGGCGTCCGGGGCGCGCGCCAGAGCGAGAGCCCGAGGGCGGGCAGCACCATCGCGAAGCCGAGCCACGAGGGCGGCTGCTGGCCCGTGCGGGCGGCCCACCAGGCCAGGTAGCTGAGCGCGTCCATGCGGAAGGGCTGGCGCATCTGGAAGCCCATCAGGTCATTGTAGAGGGCCACCGGATCCAGCACGGCGAAGGGCAGCGTCACCACCGCCGCGACCACCGCCGCCTTCACGAGCGTGCGGATCGTCTCGCGCCACGGCTGGGGGCCCGGGTACAGCAGCACGACGAGTGGGGCGGCGAGCAGCATGTAGTGCTTCACGGCGAAGAGCAGACCCAGCGCCACCGGCAGCAGGCGGGGGGCCCGGCACGCGCTCCAGACGGTGGCCGCCACGAGCAGCGCCACGTACGCGTCCGTCCAGCCCTGCTCGAGCACGAAGAAGGTCCGCGGCGTGAAGAGGAAGACCACGGCGGCGACCTGGGCCCACTGGCCCGGGCGGCACGAGCCCATCAACAGCGCGGCCAGACCCATCGCCGCCAGGTTGGTGTAGCGGTAGTCCCCGAACAGCAGGTGCCCCACCCAGGACAACATCAGGCTGAAGGGCGGGTAGGGGAAGCCCACCTGGAGCCGCCCATTCACCACCAGCCCGGGCCCGTAGAACTGCTCGTGCCCGTAGATGTTCGGCATGGTGATGGCGAAGGGGTTGATGCCCTCGCCGAGCGCCCGGAAGGCCTCGACGTGGAACGTGTAGACGTCGATGAACGGGTTGGGCGAGTAGTGGATGATCCACGTGCCCAGCGCGACGTGCACGCCCACCAGCAGGGGCAGCCGCAGCCTCCCCAGCCAGGGCTTGCCACCCAGCCCCGCCCCGGCCAGTACCGCCGCCACCGCGATGCCCGTCAGGAAGGACGTGAAGCCATTGCGGCCCGGGCGCAGGTACACGGCGGGCGAGCTGGTGGCCAGGAAGATGAACTGGCCGATCAGCCCGATGCCCAGCAGCAGGATCGTCACCCGCTCGGCCCACTGGACGAGCCGCGCGTGCCGGGGATCCGGCAGCACCACGGCCAGCAGCGAGGCCACCAGCGTCACCGTCAGCAGGGCCATCGAGTCGGGATGGCGGGCGCCGTTGGCGAACTGGACCGCGTATCCCAGCAGCACGGCCGCCACCGACAGCAGCGGCGCGAGGTGGGCCCGCTCCCGCCCGGAGGCCAGGAGCGTGACGCCGGGGTGCGCCGGGGCCGAGGCCGCCGGCGTGGCTTCGAGGGGCTGGGTGCTGGACGTCACGTGAGATCCAGCTGCAACCTGCGCCCATTCTCGGCGAGGAAGCGGGGGTGCATGAGCCCCAGCTTCATCATCCGGTACTGGGCCGCGGCCTCCAGCACCCCGAAGCCGTAGCGCACGCTCTTCATGAAGCCGATGGAGGACGACTGCTCCTCGTAGCGCGTGGGGCAGCTCACCTCGCCGATGCGGAAGCCGAAGCGGATGGCCTGCACCAGCATCTGGTTGTCGAACACGAAGCCGTCATCGTTCTCCTCGAGCGGCAGGCTGAGCAGCACCTCGCGCGAGAAGGCCCGGTAGCCGGTGTGGTACTCGCTCAGCTTCTGGTCGACGAGGATGTTCTCCACCGCCGTCAGGAAGCGGTTGGCCACGAACTTGTAGAGCGGCATGCCGCCCGTGAGCGCCGTGTTGCCGAGGATGCGCGAGCCCAGCGCCACATCGTAGATGCCGCTGCTGATGACCGAGGCCATCGCGGGGATGAGCCTGGGGGTGTACTGATAGTCCGGGTGGACCATCACCACGATGTCCGCGCCGCGCCGGAGGGCCTCGGTGTAGCAGGTCTTCTGGTTGCCGCCGTAGCCCCGGTTCTTCGGGTGCACGACGGTGTGGATTCCCAGCGAGCGCGCGACCTCGGCCGTCCGGTCGCTGGAGCTGTCGTCGACGAGGATCACATCGTCCACGATGTCCTTGGGAATCTCCTCGTAGGTCTTCTTCACGGTGTGCTCGGCGTTGTAGCCGGGCATCACGACGCAGATCTTCTTGTTGTTGAGCATGGGTGCATCCCCCCCGGTACGCGGACGGGGTCCTCGGGGAGGGCCCTCTCTAGCACGCTTCCAGGGGGTGGGAAGGGGGGGCTACCGCTCGTCCGAGGCCTTCGAATGCTTCGCCGTGCGCCGCGGGCGCGCCGGAGCCTCGGCGGGTGGCGGCTGGGGCTGGGAGGCCGCCTGGGCGGCACGCAGGGTCTCCACCTCGGCGCGCAGGCGGATCACCTCGGCGGACAGCTGCGCGTACGAGTCGCGCACGTGGCCGTTGAAGACGCGCTGGCGGCCGAGCGCCTCGTTGATGAACACCTGGCACGTCTTGCGGAAGGCCCACTTGGCCACCAGCACCAGCTGGCCCGCGCCACCCCGGTGGGTGTGCAGCGGCAGCGCGCGCGTGGCGTCCGCGTTCTCCTCCAGCGCCTGGAGGTTGAAGGAGAGGGGATCCACCCGCGGCTCCACACCCTCCTCGGGCACGTCCGCCGGCTCGGAGGTGGGCAGGCCCCTCGTGCGCAGGCGATCCTCGATGCGCGCGAGCAGCTCGCGTGCGGGGATGTCCCGTCCCATCAGTTTCATCGGCTCTTCTCCCTGAGGATGCTTTCCATCTCTTCCCGGTAGGCGTCCACCACCCGGGGCCACGTGTACTTCGCGGCGTACGTCTTCGCGCGCCGGCTCATCACCGCGCGCTGCTCGCCCACCTCGCGCAGGCCCGTGATGAAGGACTCCAGGTCCGTGTACGTCCGGCCCGCGCGGCTGCGCTCCACCTGGCCCACCAGCACCTCCGAGTGCCCGTTGACCAGCACCGGCGTGCCCGAGGCGAAGGCCTCCAGCGTGAGCAGCGAGAGGCTCTCGAAGCGCGAGGGCACCGCCACCGCCAGCGCCCCGGCCAGCGCGTCGTACTTGTCCTGCTCGCTGATGCGGCCCACGTGGCGCACGCCCTCGCCACGCAGGTCCATGTGCGCCTCGCCCGCGAGCACCAGGTCCGGCGCGTCGTGGAAGCGCGCGCGCAGCTCCCGGTGGTGCGCGAGCAGCTCGGGGATGCCCTTGCCGGCCTCCAGCCGCCCCACGTAGAGCAGGTACGGGTTGCGCACGCCGTACTGCTCGCGGAAGCGCTGGGGGTCCACCTTCGCCGGCACGTCCACCCCCACGCCCACCACCCGCGCGGGCGCATGGTCCGGGTAGTACCGGCCGATGAGCTCCACCTCCTCGGGCGTGTTGCACATGAGGGCCCGCGGGCGCTCGAAGACGTCCGCGTACACGCCGAAGCGGATGGGCGGCTCATCGTGCGCCGTGGGGACGATCAGCGCGCGGTCCGCCACCATGGGCAGGCCCCACACGGTGGGCGCGTACAGGTAGGTGAAGAAGAGGAAGCCGTCGTAGTCCGCCCCGTGCGCGTCCAGGTGTTCCAGGAGGCCGGGGGCCAGCGGGCCCTGCTCGGCCACCCAGTGCTCCTCGCGCAGCCGCTCGTTGGGTTTGTCGAAGACCTGCTTGGACAGCGCGTTGAAGGGACGGATGTTCCGCACCCGCGTCACCGGGAAGCGCAGCACCTTCACGCCCTCCACGTGCGCGTCCTGCTCCTCGCCCGGCGGGAAGACGTTCTCCCAGGTGAGGTGGTTCTTCGCGCACGTGGTGAGCACCGTCAGGTCCCAGTGCGGCGCCAGTTGCTCCACCACCTGCTGCGCGTGGCGCTCGGCACCGCCCGTCACCTCGCCGTAGCGCTGCACCACCACGCCCACCCGGGGCTTCTTCCTCGTCGGCGGAGCGCGGCGCCGGGGGCGCTTGTGCTCGCCCAGGGCCTTCGCGAGCGCCTTCTGACTCGCCTCGGGGGAGAAGTCCTTCAGCCGCCGGGCCTGGCCCGCCAGCAGGCGCTCGCGCAGGGCCGCGTCCTCGCACATGTCCACCACCAGCTCGGCGAGGAAGGCGAAGCGCTTCTGGTCGAAGGCGATGCCCGCGCCCCCGAGTGTCTCGGGCACGGCCGCCGCCGCGTAGGCCAGCACCGGCACCTCGGCGGCCATGGCCTCGATGAGCGGGACGCCGAAGCCCTCGTGCTCGCTCATGGAGACGAAGACGTCGGCCGTGCGGTACGCGGCCACCAGCTCCGCGTGGTTGAGCCTCCCGAGGAAGTGCACCCCGGACAGCTCGCGCGCCCTGTGCTGGAGCGACTTGAAGTAGCGGCTGCCCGGCTCGTAGCCGCCCACCACCAGCAGGCGCGCCTCGGGCCGCAGCCGGAGCAGCTCCGCGTGCAGCGCCAGCAGGTCCTCGAAGCGCTTGTGCGGCGCCACCCGGCTCACCGAGAGCACCACCGGGCCCGTCCCGGCCAGCCGCCCCAGCAGCGCCTTGTCCGCGTTGGACTCGGAGAAGCGCTGGGGCTCGACGAAGAGCGGGACGGTGTGGACGTTGCGGTAGCCGGCCTCGCGCAGCTCGGCGCAGTTGTAGTCCGACACGCCGATGGCCACGTCCACGAACGGGGCCATGGCTGCCAGCTGCGCCCGCCCCGTGAGGAGCGCCTCGGCCAGCGGAGTGCCCGTGTAGTAGCGCGCGGGGCTGATGTTGTGGAAGACGATGCCCCGGCGGCAGGGCAGGTGCAGCAGCCGGCTGCTCAGCGGCGAGGCGATGCCGTGGTGGTAGAGGACGAGATCGTCCGGGCCGGGGCGCAGCGCCGAGACGGGGTGCGCCAGGGACTCCAGGCCCGCTCCGACCTCGCCCGCGTAGAGCTCGCCGGAGTGGCCCAGCCGGCGCAGCAGGAACTGCAGGTGCAGCGCCGCCTGTCCGGTGGCGTCGCCCGCCACGAAGCTCGGAATCAGCTGATGGACCGCCATAGGGGCACCCTGCCTATCACAGCACCGTGCTATGAGGCGCACCGTGTCAACCAGTCCTGTCGCTTTCGATGCGAGTCTCTGGGACGAGCCCACCACGGGCATTGGTCTCTACACCCGCTGTCTGGCCGAGGGCCTGGAAGCAAGGGGCGTGCGCCTGGAGCGGTTGGGTGCCCGGATTTCGGGGGAGGACCCGAGAGGTCACCTGGGACGCACCGCCTACGTGCTGGGCCGGCTTCCCCAGGTGCTGAGGGGCTCGGAGGCGCGGCTGTACCACGCGCTGGGCAACTTCAACCTCCCGCTGGTGCGCACGCCCGGCAAGGCGTACGTCGTCACCGTTCACGACCTGATTCCCCTGCTGATGCCCGAGACGGTGTCGCGGGCGTATCGCTGGCAGTTCCGCCTGTGGCTGGCCCGGAGTGTCCGGGTGGCGGACCGCATCCTCTGCGTGAGCGCGTGCACCCGGGATGATCTGCTGGCGCGCCACCCCGAGGCCGAGGGCAAGGTGTCGGTGGTCTACAACGGGGTGGATCACGTGGACCGCCATGTGCCGGATGCCACCACCAAGGCCTCCCTGCGCACGTTGTCGCTGCCGGAGCGGTACGTGCTGTACGCGGGCTCGCTGGACGTGCGCAAGAACGTGAGCCTGGTGCTGGACGCGCTCGAGCGGCTGAAGGCGCGGGGGCGGCCGGCGGCGCTGGTGATGGCGGGGCAGAGCTGGTTCGGCTCGGGGGCGGTGGAGTCGCGCGTGGCGCGCATGCGCTCGGAGGGGCATGACATCCGCTCGCTGGGGTACCAGTCCGAGGCGATGTTCTTCGAGCTGATGCGGCGGGCGGCGGTGTTCGCGTTCCCGTCGAAGTACGAGGGCTTCGGGCTGCCGCCGCTGGAGGCGATGCGGCTGGGGACGCCGGCCATCGTGTCCACGACAGGGGCGACGCCGGAGGTGTGCGGGCAGGGGGCGCTGGCGGTGCGGCCGGACGACGCGGAAGGGTTGGCGGAGGCGATGGACCGGTTGCTGCGCTCGGACACCGAGCGGCGGCGCTGGGCGGAGGAGGGGAAGCGGCAGGCGGCCCTGTTCACCTGGGCGCGCTGCGCGGACGAGACGCTCGCGGCCTACGAGGAGGCGCTGCGGCGGTAACTCAGCGGCATCTTGGTGGTCTCACTTCGATGAACTTGGCCCTGGTGACGTGCTCTTGCTCCAGGGTCTTCTTACAATAAACCGCCTTGGACTGCGGAGAGCGGCGGCCGGGGCTCAAATCCTTTCTACTGAGCTGGGCGCCGATGACGCACACCATCTTCTTTTCCTGGCAGTTGGATACGCGGCAGACAGAAGGCCGCAACCTGATCGAAGGGGCTCTCAAGCGCGCCCTTCGGAAAATCGCCGCCGATACGACGCTGGAGGAGGCGGTCCGCGAACTGGCAGTCGACAAGGACACCCAGAACGTCCCGGGCTCGCCGCCTATTGTTGAGACGATCCTAAAAAAGATCGATGCGGCGGCTATTTTCGTGCCCGACCTGACCTTTGTTGGCGCAAGACAGGACGGGAGACCAACGCCCAACCCAAACGTTCTCATCGAATACGGCTACGCGCTGAAGAGTCTTGGCCATGGGCGCATGGTCCCAGTGATGAACATCGCTCATGGCGCGCCCAGCGCTGAGACGCTGCCCTTCGACCTTCTGCATCTGCGCCATCCCATCAAGTACTCTTGCCCCGAAGGTGCCGACGACGCTGAACGGGGCAAGGCACGCGACGACCTCGCCAAGAACTTTGAGAAGGCGATACGGACAATCCTGCAGAGTCCTGAATTCCAACACGCGATCATGCCAGCGGCACCAGCCGAGCCACATCCTCACGACGTCAAGCTATTGGGTGAGGTACGCGCATTACTGTCGCCCAGCCTCCAGACGTTCCTCGCTCGTCACAATTTCGGAAACCAGTTTCCCATCAAGACCCTCTCGCCTCTGCACAACATGGTCGATGACTGGGTCGGGGTGGCGCACCGCTTCCACGATCCTCAGGTTCAGGAGGCGTTCGGGCGGCTGATGACTGCGACCTCTCACTTCGTTGAGTTGGTGAGTGAGCGCATCTTCGCCGACGCCCGCAACATGGGGATTGGCTCGCCCCTCACTGACCGGGATCGGCGGGAGGGCATGACTGAGACTACGCGAGAGGGAATCCGCGCAATGAACGATGCCGCGAGCGCGCTAGTGCTTGAAATTGAGCGCTTCGAAATTGTCGCTCGCGATCGGATTAGGGTTTAAAGCCAGTTTCGGTAGGAGTTCTCAAAGCTTCTCCGCCCGAGGCGTGGGAAGTCAGGAATGGCGCCTTCCGAGATTGGCTTCGAGGTGGCGCCGCTGCGCCGATGATGGTCTCGCGGGTTTCGAAAGGAGCACTATGGCGCCGCGTGTCTCGACACCCTGGAGGAAGAGCCGCCGCGCGGGCGTGGTCCATGGTGGGCGCCGCTGGCCGAAGCTGACGGAGGGGCTCCACGGCCGTGCGCACTCGCTCCAGGCCCCCGCGCCAGGGCAGGCCGTCCCCATCTTTCGCTGTGACAACCCGTCGCGAGCCTTCTTCTTTCCAGTGACGCCGGATGAGGTCCGGACGGTCCTGGCGCAGTTGCCCGCGTCCCATGTCGAGAGACTGACCCATGTCTGGTTCCGGCGCGTTTCCACGCGGGCCTACGATGAGGGCAACGTCCCTTTCGCCGAGTTCGTCCGGGGCAGCGGGGTCGCCGCCATCATCCTGTACCCCTGGCCGGTGGACCGGTTGCTGTACTTCGGGCGCCAGTCCGTCCCCCCCGCCATCCTGCGCTTCTACCGGCCCTGGGCTCCGACGCTCGTCTCCGACGAGCGAGGCCACTTCCTGTGCTTCACCGCGGAGGGGCTGCGCCGCTTCTATCTCGAGCACCTGCTGCTCCACGAAGTCGGGCACCTCGTGGATTCCTGGCGAGGGGCTCGGAGCAGGGGACGCGTGCGGCGCGCGGAGAGCTTCGCGGACGACTACGCCGTTCAGTGGTTCGCGCGAGGACGGGTGGAGCTCGCTCCCTGAGGCAGCTCCAGCGTGTAGACGATTCGTGGGCTGGCAGCCCAGGTTGCGCGCGGTGGATGCACTCGGCCACCAGGACCTCGCCGACGTAGACGTTCACCAGCAGCTCGCTCACCTCGGGGTAATCCTCCGGACGTGCGGTGCGTATCTCCAAGCTTCCCGTCTTCACGTGCCCGCTCCTCCCGCAGCCAAGCAAAGAAGCTACTTCGCACCGCCTGAAGGTGAGCATCACTCGTAGTCGACTATGAGTGATGTCGTTCTTTGTCCTACACTGCTCGTAGTCGACTACGAGTAGACGAGGCCAGGCAGGCATTTCTGCTCGTCGGGCCAGGTCCGTCAGGCTCCCCGTGCGGTGCCGTCCAGAGGCCTGCGGGAAATCCCTCCCGCTGAGCAGACCAACAGGACACACGATGACCGCGGTCATCGTGGAACTCCGGGCGGCCGAGGGGGGCGACGACGCCCGGCTCCTCGTGCGAGCGCAGTGGACCCTCTATACGAAGCTGGGGGCGCGGAGGGGCCTTTAGCCTCGAGGTGCTCGAGGAGCGCCCAGGCTTCATCGTCTTCCGGGCCACCGGGGTGGAGGCGGCCCGCGTCTTCCAGCACGAGCCCGGCGGGCACCGATGGCAGCGAGTCCCTCCCAACGAGAAGCGCGGCCGCGTGCACACCAGCACGGTGACGGTGGCCGTCCTCCAGGAGCCCGAGGACTCCGCGCTCGTGATTCCTCCCTCCGAGCTGGAGTGGCGCACCAGCCGCGGCAGCGGGCCCGGCGGCCAGCACCGCAACAAGACGGAGAGCGCCGTCGTCCTCACGCACCTGTCCTCGGGACTCACCGTCCGCTGCGAGTCCGAGCGCAGCCAGCACCGCAACCGTGACACGGCGCTGCGGGTGCTGCGCGCACGGCTCCTCCAGGCCCGGCAGGAGGGCTCGGCCCGGGCGGCCAACGCGGAGCGGCGCAGCCAGGTGGGCAGCGGCCAGCGCGGAGACAAGGTGCGCACCGTTCGGTGCCAGGATGGCCTCGTCACGGACCACCGGCTCGGCCGCAAGCTGCCGCTGGACGCGTACCTGCGCGGGGACTGGACCGCGCTGCTCGGCGCGTAAGGGCCGCTCAGGCTCAGGCGCGGACGAGCCGGTGCGGCAGCCCGGGGCGAGGCGCCTCGGCGAGGCCCGACATCACCCTCCCCACCAGCCAGAACTCGCCCTGGATGATGTTTCCGGACTCCAGCGGGGCTGGCAGTTCCCGGGGCGAGGCGAGCACGTCGTAGCTCCCTCCCAGTGTCTGGACGATGGCGTGCTGGAACGTCTCCCCGGTGGCGAGGTTCTCCCTCAGCCCGGCCTCCAACACCCGGCCCGTCAGGAAGGCCTCGGCCGCCTCGGGCCCCTCCTCTCCCTCCGGCGAGAACAGGCCCGAGGGGATGAGGGACTCGGCGGCGAACTTCAACTCCTCGTCCGCCTGCGCGGTGGCGAAGGCCGCCTCGTTCGCCCAGACCTCGATGCCACGGGCGAAGGCGCACAGGCCCAGCTCGAGCAGGGCGCCCTCGTTCACCCGCTCGCGCGTGAGCAGGAGGTCATCGAGCTGCGTGGCCAGCGGGTAGAAGAGCTCGCCCTTCGCGTCCACGATCTCCACGAGCAGCGGGTCGCAGAAACGGCAATCCGGATCACTAGCGAACCGCGTCGCGCGCGCATAGAGCCGCGAGCGGGCGCGGAAGCCCGGGGTGGCGCACTCCACCCCGTCCTCCGACAGCACGAAGCTGACGCTGGCACCGCTCGCATCCGACCAGACGCGCAGCTCGTGGCCTCCCCACTTTCCCGCGGGCTCGCTGCGTTCCAGGAGCAACGACATGCGGCGCCCGAAGTCCTGCGCGTCCCTCGCGGTGATGCCGATGCACGACATGTTGCTGGCCATGCCGTCCAGCCTACCACCGCCCCTGACACCCCCGGGGACGCGCGCACCGTGCCGCCAGGCTCACGCCGCGCGTGTACTCGCTGACAGTTGCACCGCGCACAGATGATCCGCGAGGTGCATGGCGTGCAGCGCCTCGTACTCGCGCTTGTCGCAGGCTCCGTAGGCGAGGTGCGGCTTCAGGGCGGAAGCGTCGGCCGCTTCGAAGCGGGCGATGGCCTGACGGAGGCGTGCCACGGCCGGAGCGAGGCCCGTGTCCTCCAGCGCGGGCGCGCCGGGGATGGCCGCGTCGAGGCCATGGGACATGAAGCGCTGCGAGAGGAACTTCCGCTTCGCGATGCGGCCGATCGTCGCGCGGAACAGGGCCGAGCGCAGCCTCGGGTAGCCGTCGAGCGAGCAGTCAATGCTCTGGGCGCAGTGGTGAAGCACCTGCGGCAGCGTCCAGGGGCCGGGCACCGAGGCTCCCTCCGCGCGCTCCAGCGCATCGAGCTCGGCCCGCACCTGCTCCCACGTCGTCATTCTCAACATTCGCGACATGGGGGACATCCTAGCGGACGGGCTCCGTCCTCGCGCTGGGGGGTTGCTCCGTGAGGGGAGGGGCCTCTATGCCGGGGCTCCATGCGAGCCAATCGTTTCCTTCTCCTCTGTTCCGCGTCGGTGCTGCTGCTGTCGGCCAGTGCGTGCCGTGACGAACCGGCGCCGAGCCCGGAGCCCGTCTGCACCGAGGCGCCGCTCCCGCTGCAGAATCCGCGCTCCCACACCCTGGGCGAGACCTTCTACCTGCCGCGGCTGAAGCAGGACGCGCAGTGTCCCTCCACCTTGGAGTGGCGGGTCGTCTCCGCGCCCGAGGCCAGCCGCAACACGGCCTACACGCGGGGCGCTCCCGAGCCGCGTTTCACCCCCGACGTGCCCGGCGACTACGTCTTCCGCCTGGGCGAGCTGCGCAACTCCGAGGTGCCGCTCCACGTCGTGGCCCGCTCTCCGGCCGAGCGCTTCCGCAATCACTACCTCACGCCCCTCTCCGGTGTGGTGCGCGTCGGGGAGGAGTTGTGGACCGCCAACGGCCCGTCCTACACGGTGAGCCGCCTTGCGAAGGTGGACGGCACGTATTGGCGCACGTTCGCGGAGGTGACCGTGGGCGAGTGGCCCTCGGCGCTGGCGTGGCGCGAGCCGCTGCCCTACGTCCTCGTCGCCCACCGCGGCAGCGACACCGTGGGCTTCATCGACAGGGCGCGTGGCGTGCTCGTGGACTCCCTCTGGGTGGGGGACGAGCCCTCCGGCCTGGCGCTCTCGCCGGATGGGCGGCGGCTGTACGTGTCGCTGGCCACGCAGCGCCAGGTGGCGGTGGTGGACCTCTCGTTGCGCGAGGTCGTGGCGCGCGTGGAGGTGGGGTTCGATCCGCGTGCCCTGGCCCTCTCACCCGACGGCCAGCGGCTCTTCGTGGCCTCGTACCGCTCCGGCAACCGATTCAAGGACACGCGCGGCACGTACGGGCCGGGAGATGACAAGGACATCTGGATCGTCGACACGGCGACGCTGACGACGGCCTCCATCGTCGACAGTGTCTCCGCCGATCTGCGCGCCCTGGCGCTCTCCGCGGATGGTGCCGAGCTGTACGTCGCCGCGACCGATGGAGACCCCGAGCCCTCGCAGGCGGACGCCACGGCGAAGCCCTTCGTGCACGAGGTGGTGGTGGTGGGCGCGGACGCGGGGCGGCCCGGTTACGGCCAGGTGCTGCGGCGCGCGGACCTGACGCGCCAGTCCGGCTCCGGCGGCCCCGTGGTCAATCCCGCCGGGGTGCTCGCGGTGGGGGACACGCTCTGGGTCTCCTCCGAGTCCTCTGACCTGGTGGTGGCGCTCGACCGGAACACGCTCGCCGAGAAGGCCCGAGTCCCGGTGGGCGCGGGGGCCCGGCAGCTCGTGGCGTTGGACGCCGCCGGCACGGTGGCGGTCCACTGCTTCCAGAGCTTCGAGCTCTGGGTGCTGCGCGCGGACGGGACGGTGTTCCAGAAGGTGAAGCTCGCGGAGGATCCGCGTCCCGCGAACGTGGCGCTCGGCGAGCGCGTCTTCACCCGGCCCGGTGCGGGCTTCGCGGCGAACCACTCCTGCTCCAGCTGCCACGTGGAGGCGCAGAACGATGGCATGGTGTGGCGCTTCGGACCGTCCATCTGGCACAACGTCCGACCGCTGCAACTGCTGGACGCCACCACGCCGTTGGAGTGGGGCGCCTACGTCTCCAGCTCCGGCAACTTCGGCTACCAGGGGCCCGCGTCCATCGTGTCGCGTCCGGCCACGCCCGAGGAGGCGCTCGGCCTCCAGTCCTTCCTGGGCTCGCTGCTCGGCGCCCCGAGGGCCACGGGCCATACCCGGCTGGACGGCAGCTATACGGAGGCCGCCCTGCGCGGACAGGCGCTCTTCGAGGGCAAGGCCACCTGCTCGGGTTGCCACGTGCCGCCGCTGTACACGTCGCGCGGTTATGTCGCGCAGGGCAAGTCCGGCGAGCCGGCCGACATCCCCACCCTGCTGGGCACCTACCGCCACGGCATCTACTTCGTGGGCGCGAAGGCCCGGAGCCTGGAGGCCGCCGTGGACGTGGCGATCGACTACGTGAAGGTGCCGCTCAGCGCGGAGGAGCGCGGCGATCTTCTCGCCTTCCTGCGCGAGCTGACGCCCAAGGGTGGGGCGCCCCTGGGCATCTGGCCGGACATCGACAGCGCCGAGGGCGTCTACCCGGACGTGCGCCCGTCGGTGGCCTTCGCGGACCCGGTGGATGACTCCCAGGGGAAGACGGCCCCCGAGGTAGCGGCGGAGTACGTGGTGCTGGAGGACGCGCTCGGCAATCGCGTGTCCGGCGCGGTGGAGGTCCAGGGCGGACGGCTCACGTTCGTTCCGGCGGCGCCGCTCGCGCAGGGGGCCCGCTACCGCTTCCGGGTGCTGCCGGGCCTGCCGTTCCTCTCTGGAGGCGCGCTCTGGGGCGAGCTCGGGAGCGAGTTCACCGTCGCGAAGCCGGCCGTTGGCTCCTGGCCGGGGGCGATGCGCATGACCGTCCAGGTTCCAGGCCGCGGGGGCGTGACGCCCGTGGACTTCGTGCTCGAGGCGGCCGCGGTGTCCCGTCCGGGCACGCTCACCCTCACCGTTGTTCCCCAGGGCTCGGGGAGCCAGCAGCGGCAGCAGGTCTGGGCGCGGCTGGATGGGGACCGGTGGTTGATGCAGCCCTTCGCGATGCCGCTCTTCGGCAGCAGCGTGGCGGATGCCTCGGAGGTGGTGGGCGCGGTGACGCAGGTGGACCCGGCCACCCAGGGCATCACCCGCGTGGAGGGCAAGCTGCGCATCCGGGGGCCCGGCATCGACATGCGGGACATCGCCTTCTCCATCGTCCCGAAGTAGCGGCGGTGGAGCGGGGCCCCCTCAACCCGGCGTAGGGGAGGGGGCCTCGGAGGGGGCCTCGTCCAGCGTGGCCCGCGGGCGCAGGGAGAGCGCCAGGGCCATGGCCACCAGACACACGCCACCCACCGTCATGATGACCTGGCCGTGGGTGAAGCCGGCGTGCTCGACGAGCGCCGCCATGCCCATCGGGATGAAGGCCGCCACGAAGGCCCCCACGTGGAAGACGAGCCCCACGCACTTGCCGCGGATGCTCGCCGGGAAGAGCGAGGTGAGCAGCAGCGGAGCGATGCCCGGAGGGGCCGCGCCGAAGAAGCCGCCCGCGAAGGCGCCCAGCCACATCCACCCGGGCACCATGCCTACGTAGAGCGGCAGGAAGGGCAGCATGCCGAAGGCGGCGATGGCCACCGCCCGGGCCACGCCCAGCCGCGAGGCCAGCGCCCCGCACACCGCCGTGCCCAGCAGCATGCCCACGTTGACGAGCGTCACCAGGACCGACACGCCCTGCGTCGTCATCCCCAGCTGCGTCTTCAGCAGCACCGGGTACAGGCTGGTAAGCCCGTAGTAGCCCCCGAAGTTGCACGCCATCACCAGCGAGCCCCACGCCAGCCGCGTCAGCAGCACCGGATCCATGAGCCCCTGCGAGGCCCGTGCGCGCCGCTCGGCCATCGCCTTCTCGCGATCGAAGCTCTCCGGCACCCCGTAGCGGATGGGCAGCACCAGCAGCGCCGGCACCGCGGCGATGACGAAGAGCGCCCGCCAGCCCCACAGCGGCACCACGAAGCCGGACACCACCGCCGCCAGCAGGTAGCCCACGGCCCAGCCTCCGTGGAGGATGCCCGAGGCGATGCCGCGGCTGCGCTCGGGCCAGTTCTCCATGGCCAGCGTGGCGCCGCTCGTCCACTCGGCGCCCATGCCGAAGCCGAAGAGCGTGCGCAGCACCAGCACCCAGGTGATGGAGGGCGCCAGCGCCACCGCGCCGTCGCACAGCGCCAGCCAGAGGATGGAGAGCATCAGCGGCAGCTTGCGGCCCCACCGGTCCGCCATCGCTCCCGCGGCCACTCCGCCCACCAGCCGCACCAGCAGCGTGAGCGTGATGGAGCCCGCCAGCACCGTCACGCCGACGCCGAACTCCTTCGCCATCTCCGGCATCACCAGCAGGTAGATGGTGAAGTCGAAGGCATCCAGCACCCAGCCCACCCAGGCGGCCAGGAAGGTCCGCCACTGCTCCCTTCCGGGCTCCTTCCACCAGGGCCCTGCCTCCGCCCCCGACGCCGGACGTGCCGTCTCGCCGCGGTCGCCCGCGAGTCCCTGGGGGTCCCCCTCACCGGTGTGCATGTCCACGAGGATACCGGAGCCTCGGGGGATGCGCTCGCCGGTGAACGTCTCCGGTCCGTCCCTCCTTGCGCGGGCGGGGGGGCGTGACCAACCCGTTGCCTCGAATCCCGCCCAGGAGGCCGTCGTGCGTTTCCGCACACTTCTCATCGTGGCCGTCCTACTCGCCGGCCTGCCCTCGCGGGCCCAGCAGACCCTCCAGGTGTCGCCGTCGCTGGAGACGCAGCCGGTGCTCGGCGCCGGAACCGCGGTGCAGGGCGCGGCGCTCTGGGTCCACCCCACGGATCCGGCCAACAGCCTGCTCCTCGTGGCGGACAACCAGGTCGGGCTGCTGCTCTACCGGACCAACGGCACGGTGCTGCTGGCGCAGTCCTCCGAGGGCGTGGCCGCGGGCGTGGACGTGCAGGAGAACGTCCAGGTGACGGGCATCTCCCAGTCCCTGGTGATGGTGGCCAACCCGAGCCTCCAGGCGCTCGTGGCCTACCTCATCGATCCCTCGACGCTCGACCTCCGCGGCGCGGGCCTGTCGCCCATCACCACCCAGGGCTTCGTGCCCAACAGCGTGGCCCTGTACGTGAGCCCCACCACCGGGCGCTTCTTCGCCTTCGCCGGGAGTGCCACGGGCGTCATCGCGCAGTTCGAGCTCACCGGCCAGGTGGGGGATGGAGGCGTCCAGGCCAACCTGGTGCGCACCTTCGACGTGGGAGACTCGGTGGTGGGCCTGGCCGTCGACGATGCGCAGCGCACGCTCTACGTCGTCGAGCAGGGCGTCGGCATCTGGCAGTACGGCGCCGAGCCGGACGCCGGGGATGCCCGGACGCTGGTGGATGACATCACCGCGGGAGGGCTCAGCGCGCCCCTGGGAGGCGTGGCCCTCTACACGGCGTCCGGAATCCGGGGCTACCTGCTGGCGGTGAGTGGGGGCACCAGCTCGGTGCGCATCTACGAGCGGGAGCCCTCCGCGCATACCTTCCGCGGCAGTTTCACCCTCGCCCAGGACGGTGGAATCGACGCGGTGGATCGTCCGCGCCACGTGGTGGTGACCAACCGCTCGCAGGGGACGGGCTTCCCCCTGGGCCTGGTGGCCGTGCACGACAGCGCCAACACCCCGGGCGCCAACGAGAACTTCAAGCTCGTCCCCTGGCAGGCGGTTGCCACCGGGTTCGCGACGCCGCTCGTCGTGGACACGGGGAACAACACCCCCACCGATGGCGGGACGCCGGACGCCGGGACGGCGGATGGAGGGGGAGGAGGAGGGCCTTCCAACAACCTCCCGCCGACGGGCCCTGGCGCGCAGGTGCCGCCGGGCTACAACGAGACGGGCCCCAATTGCTACTGCTCCTCGGTGTCCGTGCCGGGCTCGGTGCTGCTCGTGCTGGCGGGCGTGCTGCTGCGCTCGCGCCGCCGCCGCGGGGCCTGATGCGGGTTGCCTGCGGGAGGCGGCTGGGCTCAACTCCCCGCCCGCATGTATTCCTCCCGACTCCTCTTCGCGCTGGTGGCCCTCGCGGCCGCCGGTTGCGCCAGCGCTCCGCGTCCCGCGGAGACGTCCTCCCCGGCTTCTTCTCCTTCCACCCAGGCCCTCCAGGCCCCCGCCGAGCCCGTGCGGCTCACCCTGGTGGCCACCAATGACTTCCACGGCTGGCTGATGCCCCACAAGACCTCGCTCCCCAGCGGGCTCGAGGTGGAGCAGGGTGGGGCGGCCGCCTTCGCCGGCTACCTGGCCCGGCTGCGCGCGGACAACCCGGGCGGCGTGCTGCTGCTCGACGCGGGAGACCTCTTCCAGGGCACGCTCGCCTCCAACCTCACCGAGGGTGCCCCCGTCATCGACCTCTACAACCAGCTGGGCTACGCGGCCGCGGCGCTCGGCAACCACGAGTTCGACTACGGGCCGGTGGGCCCCCGCTCGGTGCCCGGGCCGGGCGAGGACGCCTTCGGAGCGCTCACCGCGCGCATCCGCCAGGCCCGCTTCCCGCTGCTCACCGTCAACGTGCGCGACGCCGCCTCCGGCCAGCACCCCGCGTGGCTCGGCAATGACGGCACGCTGCTGGTGACACTCAAGGGCGTGAAGGTGGGCGTAGTGGGCCTCACCACCCCCTCCACCGCGCACATCGCCAACCCGGCCCACGTCTCCTCCTTGCGTTTCGAGGACATGGTGCCCACCACTCTGGAGGCCGTCCGGCGCCTGCGCGCCCAGGGCGCCGAGGTGGTCGTGGGCATTGCCCACGCTGGAGGCAAGTGCTCGGACCTCTCCAACCCGCGTGACAACTCGAGCTGTGATCGCAAGGACGATGAGATTCTGGACTTCGTCGAGGCGCTGCCGCCGGGCACCGTGGACGCCGTCTTCGCGGGCCATACCCACCAGCCCATGGGCCACTTCTTCGGGGACGTGCCCGTGCTGGCCACCTCGGGCCTGGGCCGCTCCTTCAGCCTGGTGGAGCTCTTCGTGGACCCGGTCAGCCGCAAGGTGCTGCCCGCCAGCACCCGCCTCCAGTCCGCCGTGCCCGTGTGCGCCCGGGTGGAGGAGAAGAGTGGAACGTGTGATCCGCGCAAGCTGAAGGACGTGGACGCCTCGGCGCGGTTCGTGCCCGCCACCTTCCTGGGGCAGCCCGTGGTGCCGGACACCACCGTCGAGACGCTGGTGGGCTCGGCGCTCGCGCACGTGGACGAGGTGCAGCGCCGGCCGATCGGCGTCACCGTGCCCGAGCAGCTGTGGCGCAACTACGAGGACGAGAGCGCGCTCGGGGACGTGCTGACGGACGAGCTCCGGGAGATGGAGGGCGCGGACTTCGCCCTGGTGAACCCGGGCGGGCTGCGCGCGGAGCTGGTGGCCGGCACCCCCACCTATGGGGACGTCTACAAGGTGCTACCGTTCGATAACACCGTGGCCGTCGTCACCCTCACCGGGGCGGAGCTGCGGCGCCTGCTGGAGCTGGCCTATGGCGGCGGGCCCTCCGTCTTCCAGGTGTCCGGCCTGAAGGTGACGCTGGCGAGCTGCCCGGCCAAGGACCGGCTGCGGGACGTGACGCTCGCCAACGGCAAGCCGCTGAAGCCCGACGCCCTCTACCGCGGGGTGATGCCGGACTTCCTCGCCCGGGGCGCCGAGGGGCTCTCCGCCGTACTGGGCTCGGTTCCCCCCGGCCGAATCGATCTGGGCACGGCCCGGGAGCACAACCTGCGCGAGGCGCTGATCGCCCGCTGGGGCTCGCGCAAGGCTCCCCTCGTGGCGCCCGCCCTGGGGCGGATCAGCTACGTGGAGGATGGGGCCCAGTGCCCCCAGCGCGACGCCCGCTCCCGGCGCAAGCGCTGATCCCCCGCTCCCCCTTTCCCGGGGAGTGCTGGCAAGTGGCCGAGATCGCTGCGGATCGCCTCCCGAGCCGAAAAATCGGCTCCCGATCAGTTTTCAACGCCCGATTTCCTCCTTACTCTAGGGGCCGGAACGTCGTGTCCGCCCCTCGGGGACTCTCCTCGTGGGGGCCTGGGCGGGCCGTGCCGGCAGTTCGGGAGGGTATTGAAATGCTTTACAAGGTCACCCCGATGATGCCTCCGCAGGCGCCGGAGAAATCCAAGCCGCGTGAGCCGGGGCAGCCGCGCAAGCGGCGCAAGTCGGCCGTCTATGACGCCGAGGGGCACGAGGTGCTCATCTCGCTCATGTGCCTCAAGTGCCGCACGCTCAAGCCGCTGGCGCAGTTCGGTCTGCGCAAGATGGCGGACGGGGCCATCCGCAACCAGCCCTGGTGCCGCGGGTGCCGCTCGGGAGCGGGGACGCGCAAGCCCAAGGAGCAGCAGGCCGAGGTCGAGGCCACTCCGCAGAACGTGATCGCGCCCGCCCCCGTCGCGGCGGGCCCGAACCTGCAGGTCATCTACCCCCCCGCCACCGAAGAGTGAGCGTCCGCGGGCCCGTGCCCGCGAGGGGTTGGTGCGCGTGCGCCGGCGCCGCTGTGCCATGATGCGGGCCCGTGCCCGCGAGACGAGACATGACAGAGGACCTTCCGCGCCACCCGGTGGATCCGGCCGTGGTGGAGGACGGTCTCGGACGGATCATCTTCCAGGATGACCGGAGGACCTTGCGCGTGCGCGAGGTCCTCTCCGCGCTCCTGGAGGCGGGCCGCCGCGTCTACGTGGTGGGCGGGACACCTCGCGACTGGCTCTCCGGCCAGTCCGCGAAGGACATCGACCTGGCGGTGGATGCACCCCTGGAGGAGACGCACCGGGTGCTGCGCGAGGCGTTTCCCGGCACCGATCCCGTGCTCTTCCACAACCCGCGCTTCGGCGTGCTCCGGTGGGGCGACGCCAGCTCCGGAGGGGTCGATCTCAACATCCTCCGCGACCCCGGGGACATCCAGAACGGCGACATGTGGACCACCACCTTCGTCTCCCGGGAGGACGTGCGGCAGGACGCGCTCACCCGGGACTTCTCGGTGAATGCCTTCTATTACGCGTGCCATGGGGGCGGCGGGCTGATGGATCCGCTCGGCTGCGGGCTGGAGGATCTGCGCTCGCGGACGCTGCGCCTCATCTGCCACCCGCGCATCCTCGACGCGGGCTACCGCCTGACCTTCCGCATCATCCAGTTCCTGGGCCGGGGCTATGTGCCCGCGCCCAACGTGGAGGACTACCTGCGGCGCTGCGTGGATCGGGACATCCAGGGCATGGGCAAGCGGCTGGAGCTGTGGATTCCCAACCACCTCGGTCCGCGGTCCGGCCGGTGGGAGGAGTTCCGGCGGCGGCTGGACGGCTGGGTCCATCAGGAGGCGTCGCGCCAGGTGCTCGACGAGGTCTTCTCCGCGCTGGATCGGGCGGGACGGTAGGGAGGTGGCGTGAGCTTTCGTCGTGTCTATCAGGCGGGGACGTGGGACGTGGCGGGCCGCTACATGGGCGGCACGGAGATCATGCACCTGGTGCCGCATGACGGCCGGCTCTACGCGGCCACCTCCACGTTGCAGCAGGTGCTGGCGCCGGGTGAGCCCGAGGTGGGCGCCCAGGTGCTCGTCCTGGAGGGCCCCGAGTCGAGCTGGCGCGTGGAGCGGGACTTCGAGCCGCGGCACTGGCGGCTGACGTTGGGCTCGGTCACCTTCACGGAGGATGGCCAGGGGCGGAAGCTGCCGGGGCCTCGCTCCCTGCTGCTCGCGGCGCCCACGGATCGCACGGGGCATCTGGCCATCGAGGTGCTCGACGAGTCGGGCACGTGGACCCATGTCCCGGTGGCCAGCGGCCAGGGCACCGCCGGCATCCGCAGCTTCTGCGTGTACCGGGACAAGGTGACGGGCCTGGAGCGGCTCTTCGCGGGCACGGCGCCGATGGGCATCTTCAGCGGGGTGATGGATCCGGACGCGCCCGGGAGCCTGCGCTGGGACGCCCGGCCCGAGCTGGAGGGCTACCGCAAGCGCCCCATGGGGTTCGCCGAGTGCAATGGGGTGCTGCACGCCATCATCCACCCCGGCATCTACCGCCGGGTGGATGGAGCGCAGCCCCGCTGGGAGCAGGTCTACACCTTCCCGGAGCCGGTCATCCCCATCAGCAGCGGGCTGCGCGGGCTGACGGCCATTCCCCATCCCTCCGGGCAGGGCGAGGTGCTGCTAGCCGTGCTGGAGGGAGATCGCGCCCGCGTGCTGCGGATCGACCCGGCGGCGGGCTACCGGGACACGCTCGAGCTGGACGTGCTCGGCTTCCTGGGCGAGCACTGGGGGCGGCGGCCGAGCTACGCCATCGCCGCCTACGACGACCTGACGGAGCTGCGTCACCCGGAGACTGGGGCGCCGGTGCTGGTGATGGGCGTAGGCGCCACCTTCGAGCCCGATCTGTCCTCGCACCCGAAGCAGGGGTGGGATCCCGGTGGCTGGTATCTCGTCCGCCACGGCGAGGGACGCTACGCCCTGCGGCGCATCACCGATCCGGAGCTGGTGCCCATGCCGCCCCTGGTCGCCACCCGGAGCATCGCCCTGTCGCCCTTCGATGGCCGGACGGTGTTCCTCGGCGGGTATGACCCGAACATGAGCCCGTGCCGTAACACGGCGTGGATCTTCTCCGCCCCGCTGGAGGTGGTGCTCGCCTCCTGAGCCATTCAGGTAGGTCCGCGAAGGCGTGCCCCTGGGAACATGCGCTGACGACCGTGGCCATTTCCCCTCGCCCTCCGGGAGAGGGACGGGGTGAGGGTATCGGGTGAACGCGGGTTGAACCCCTTGCCCCCACGGCGGGCCACAGGTTGAAGAACGGGCCCGGGCACCCTCACCCCGACCCTCTCCCGAGGGGAGAGGGAGTAGTAGTCTACGCGTGCTCAGCGGGTGGCGCGGGCCTCGGCCCAGGTGTTGGCGCGCTCGGTGAGCTGCTGCAGCAGGTGGCGCTTGAGGACGCTGTACTCGAGCCAGCTGTGCCCGTGAGTGGAGGCCAGCTCCCGCTTGAGGCGCTCGTACTCCTCGCGCTCGGCCGGGTGCTCGCGCATGAAGTCCCGGAAGTGGAGCAGATTCGTGTACCAGGCGGCCTCCGGGTCGCACAGGTGCACCACCAGCGCTCCGGCCTCCTCCATCCGCCAGAACCAGAAGAAGCTTGGATCAATGGGGCTCGTCCCGTGGAAGCGGTAGCCGAGCGACTCGAGCACCTCCCGCTGCCGCATGGTGCACAGCGGCGGGCGCAGCGCCACCGCGAGGTCGATGACGTTCTTGCTGGGCATCGGCGGGATGGAGGTGCTGCCGACGTGCTGAATGTCCAGCAGCCCCTCGCCCCCGAGGGCCTCCTGGAGCCGTTGCCGCTCGCGCTCGAAGAGGAGCGGCCAGGCCGGGTCATACGCCCGCACCTCCAGGCGCAGCTCCGGCGTCTCCACCTTGGACCAGCGGCGCACCAGTTGCTCGATGGGCTCTCCGCCGATGTGGTGGATGCCCAGGCGATCCTTGAGCTGGCGGATGATCCGCATCATGCGGAAGGCGCCGTTGTCCTGTGCGTTCATGGCTCCTCGTCCTTCCTCACCACAGCGTGCGGCCGAGTACCGCTTCCAACCGCTTCACGTCGGGCCGCAGCTCCTCCTGGAGCCGGGCTCGCACCTCCGGCCGAAGGGGCACGCCCCGCGCGCCCTGGTGGAGGTTCTTCGCCGTCTTGCGCTTGAGCTTCTCGAGCACCTCGGGCGTGGCCGAGCGCATCTGCCGCAGCACCACGGTCCGGATGCGCTGCGCGGCCTTCTCCAGGTCCAGCTCCACCGGGAAGTCCGCATCCACCTGGAGGAACTCGAGCAGCCCGCGCATCTCCGCCTGGGGATTCTTCAGCAGATCCTCGAACACGAGCACGCGGACGCGCTCCTTGCCGAAGACGCGCAGGAAGCGCTCCACGGGCTCGGCGAAGCGGGCAATGGAGCGGTACTGCAACCCCTCGGGGAAGTACACCCCCGCGGGCAGCCGCTGGCCCCGGGCCCGTGCGGACTCGGCCTCCAGCGCCTGCTCGAAGTCCGCCAGCTCCTCGTTGCCCGAGCGCAGGTAGAGCGCATGCAGCGACTGCATCATCTCCACCGGATCACGCAGCATGATGAGGATGCGCGCTTCCGGTGAGTACGCGCGGATCTCCTCCGCGGCCCGCTCCGACATCAAATAGAAGACGGAGCCCTCGCCGACGACGCGCGCCTCACCCGCCCCGGCGAAGAGGCCCAGGTAGGCCTCCTCTCCGGAGATGGCGAGCGGCTGCCGCGTGAGATCCGAGCCGAAGAAGATGGGCTCCTTGAGCAGCGACAGGAAGATGTCCGGGTGCTGCTTGAGGTACGTGTACACCGAGGTGGTGGCGCACCGCGGAGCCCCGACGATGAAGAAGTTCGGCTTGCGCATGCCGCGCCGCTACCAGGGGAAGTCCTGGCGGTCCTTGAAGAAGCGGCCGCGGGGCCCGTCGTCCGGGAGCGTGGCGAGCCAGGTGATGGTCTCCGCGCCCTGCTCGACGGAGCGCTCCGCCTTGACGCCACCCAGGTGCGTGCGCACCCAGCCGGGCGTCATCACGTTGACGAGGATGTTGGTGTCCTTGAGCTCGTCGGCGAAGACCTTGGTCATCGCGTTCATGCCCACCTTGGACAGGCGGTAGCCGATGCGCCCGGCGGTGATCTTCGAGAAGGAGCCCAGGCCGCTGGACACGTTCACGATGCGCCCGTAGTTGTGCTTGCGCATGAGCGGCACGAAGAGCTGGGTGAGGTGCAGCGGGCCATAGAGGTTCGTCTCCATGGTGGGCCGGATGACCTCGTCGAAGCTCACCTCCAGCGCGGGCACGTCGAAGTCGATGGAGATGCCCGCGTTGTTGATGAGGATGTCCAGCCGCCCGTACTCGCGGGTGATGGTCTCCGCGATGGCCTTGCGGGACTCCTCCGAGGTGACGTCCAGGGGGAGGAAGGACGCCTTGAGCCCCTCGGCGGCCAGCTCCTCGACGGCCGCCCGTCCCTTGTCCTCCCGCCGGGCCGTCAGGATGACGTGGATGCCGAGCTTCGCCAGCTGCCGGCACGCCTCCAACCCGATGCCACGGTTCGCGCCCGTGACCAGCGCCACTCTCTGTTGCTCCACTGCGCTGACTCCTTGCTCAGACATCGTAGTCCGGGAAGAGCTGGAACAGCATCCGCTCCCGGGTGCGCACGAGCTGCTTCAGCTCGGGCGTGTAGTAGTCCTGCCAGCGATCCTCGTCCTCGCGGCCCCCGCCCTCGGGGAACACCTTCTGCGCCTCCAGGATGAAGGCGAGCCGCTCGCGCGGCAGCCCCAGGCCCAGCAGGAAGTCGTACAGCTCCTGGTTGAGGCGCTCGGAGCGGGTGATGTGCAGGGGGAAGAACGTCTCGCGGTAGCGGCCGCTCGTGAGGCTCTCCTCGTCGAGCGCCTGGAAGACGGTGCGCGGCTCGCGGCAGTAGAAGCGCACGAACTGCTCGGTGTGCCAGCCTGGCTTGCGCTCCTCGGGGAAGCGCTCGTTGCGGAAGCCCGTCTCCTGCCGCTGGTGGCGGTTGAGGAAGAGCGAGTTGGCCATCCGCACGAACTCCGGGAAGGTCACCTCGGGATAGGTGGGGTAGTGGGCCCGCATCTCCTCGACGCCGCAGTAGGCGTCCGGGTACCGCCGCCACCACCCGAAGTGGTACTGCGACACGTAGCGGTCGTACGGGTTGCGCACCGTGGTGAGGATGGGCTTGCCGAGGTGCTCGGCGGGGATGTCACTGCACGTGCCGTGCTTGTGCGTGTTGATGAAGTGGCGGCCCGCGTAGAGCTGCTCCAGCACGTGCGTGACGAAGGTGCCCCCCGTCTTGGGCTGATGGATGTAGACGAAGTCGTCGGTGATGATCATGGGCTCAGGCCAGCGACTCGATGTGGGCCGCGAGCCGGCGTCCGACGTAGTCGCCCCAGAGGATGCCCCGGCGCGTGAGCGAGAGCGTGCGTCCGTGCACGTGGGCGAGGTCGTTCTTCACCAGCTCCTCGACGACGGGGGCGCACAGCTTCACCAGGTCGAAGCCATGGCGCTGCTGGAAGCCGTCCAGGTCCAGGTGCACGAGCTTCATGCCGAGCACCGCCTCGCGCGTCATCAGCTCGCGGGCGGAGAGCTGGTAGCCGCGGGCCAGCGGCAGCTCGCCGGACTCGAGCGACTGCGTGTAGCGAGGCAGCTCGCTGGTGTTCTGCAGGGCGTGGTTGCCCATGGAGCCGAAGGCCGAGACGCCGAAGCCGTAGGTGTCCGTGCCCATCCACCGGGTGCTGATGTGGCGCTGGCGGAAGGCCCCGCCCTTGGTGAAGGTGAAGAAGTTCACCGGCAGGTAGCCGTGCCGGTCCAGCTGCTCCATGGCGTAGGCGGTGAACTTCACCTCCTCGTCGTCGGTGGGCAGCGTGAGGGCGTTCTTCTTCATCTCCGAGTAGTACTCGGTGTTGGCGTACACCTCCGTCTTGTAGACGGTGATGGCGTGGACGTCGGCGGACAGCGCGCGCTCCACGGTGTAGGCCCACGTCTGGTCCGTCTCTCCGGCCAGGCCGCTCATCAGGTCCACGTTGACGATGGCACCGGTGCTCTTGGCCAGCTCGATGGCCTTGAAGGCGTGCTTCTCGGTGTCGCGGCGCCCCGTCTTCTGGATGATGTCGTCGCAGAAGGACTGGATGCCCAGGCTGATGCGGTTGACCCCGAGCGTCTTGAGGTGGTCCGCCTTGGCCTGGATGAGCGTCACCGGCTCACCCTCGACGGTGATTTCGGGATCGCGCAGGTTGAAGTGCTCGTGGAGGCTCTCCATCACCCGGCTCAGGTTCTCCTTGGAGAGCAGGGTGGGCGTGCCGCCGCCGAAGTACACGGTGGTGGCCGGGCGCTCCTTGAGGTGGAAGCGCTTGGAGACCAGCTCCATCTCCCGGCACAGCGCGCTCACGTAGGCGTCGATCTCCGACTTGCGGCTCTCGCCGAGCGTCGTCGTCTTGTAGTGACAGTACGCGCAGCGCTGCACGCAGTACGGCGTGTGCACGTAGATGTTGAGGGGACGCGGCTCGAGCACCCCCTGGATGGCCTCGGGGCGCCAGTAGCGGTAGGGGGGGTAGTTGGTGACGAACCCCCGGCGCGTCAGCTCGTTCTGGGAGGAACTATCGGTGGTGCTCATGGTGCCGTCTCCGCTGGGGGGTGGTCAGACCGCGGCGCTCTTGCCGGCGCGCACCATCTCGCGCTGCACGTAACCGGCCAGCACGGTGAGGTTCTCGAACACCTCGGGACGCAGGTGCTGGTCGGCGAACTCGATGCCGTAGCGCTTCTCGATGAGGGTGACGAACTCGAAGAGCACCATCGAGTCGAGCGCGAGGCCGCCCTCGAGCAGCGCCACCGTGGCGTCGATCTTCGACTCGGGGATGCGCACGTCCAGCTCGTGGGCGATCATCTTCTTGAGCTGCTCGATGAGCGCGGTGGTGTCCGCGCTGGCGGGAGCGGGCTGGCCGCTGGTCTCCAGGTGGGGGGCGGGCGATGCGGGCGTGCTCATGGTCAGGTCCTTTCCTGGGACTGGGAAGCGGGTGGCGCGGCCGTGGCGGCCTCTCGCAGCGCCTTGCGATCCACCTTGCCGCTGGGCAGCAGGGGGAGGGCGGCGAGAGTCCGGACCTCGTCCGGAATGGCGTAGGAGGGAAGCAGCTCGAAGCAGGCGGTGCGGACCGAGTCGCCCTCGAGCGGCTGGCCGTCCTTGGGGACGCAGAAGACGACGAGGCGCTGGCCCCGGAGGCTCTCGCCGCCGAGCACCGCGATGGCGCGCTCCACGCCGGGCACGCGCTCCACGGTGCGCTCCAGGTCGGTGAGCATGACGAGCCGCCCGTCGCGCTTGACGCCATGGTCGGTCCGGCCCAGCACCTCGAGCAGGCCGTCCGCGTGCAGGCGGCAGAGATCCTTCGTGCGGTACCAACCGTCCTGGAAGGGAGGCTCGCCCTGCCAGGGCTGGCCGTCCTCGTCCACGTAGCCCAGGAAGGGGAAGGGGTGGCGGCACCACAGCTCGCCCACCTCGCCCTCCAGCTCCTGCGAGCCCTCCACGGGCTGCAGGCGGATGCCGGCTCCCGGGACAACGCGGCCCACGGTGGTGGAGCGGGGGCCTCGCGCCTCCTCCGCGTCCGCGGTGGCGATGACGCCCAGCTCGGTGCTCCCGTAGAGGTTGACGACGCGCCGGAAGAGGGTCTCCGCCGTCTCGAACAGCTCCGGCTTCAGCTTGTCGCCGGCCACCACCACGTGGCGGTAGTGCCCGGGCGCGGTGCGCCGCCGCAGCAGCATGGTGCACAGGTTGGGCGTGAGGAATGCCACCGTCGGGCGCACCTGCGCCTCGCGCTCGAGGAAGCGCGGGAGGTTGGCGCCCTCCAGCAGATCGATGGACGCCCCCGCGGACAGCCCGGGCAGCAGGCCCGCGCCGAGCCCGTACATGTGCGCGATGGGCACGGGCAGCGAGATGCGATCCTCCGCCGAGAGGCGCAGCCGCTCGACGCAGTTGAGGGCGTTGCCGATCAGCAGGGCCTGCGAGTGGACGACCAGCTTGGGCGTGCCGAGGCTGCCCGAGGTGCGCAGGAAGAGCCGTCCGGCGGCGCTCGCGTCACCCTCGGGCGGTGGGTGGGCACCCTCGAGGCGCGTCACTTCCAGCAGGGCCTCGGGACTCAGGGGCGCGTTGGGCTCCAGGTCGTAGAGGCTGCGCACCCGGATCCGCAGGGTGAAGAAGCGCGGCGGCGGAGGCGGCGTCCCCGTGCGCGCCGGAGGCGGCAGCAGGGCGAAGCTGGAGCCCGCACGCAGGAGCGCCAGCACCGCGAGCGCACCGGGAACGGAGGCCGCGCACTCGAGCACCACGGGCCCCTCGCGCGTCACGCCGTGCCGGGCCAGGAAGGATTCCCATTCCGTGAGAAGTTGCTCGAGCGCCGCGTAGGGCACCTGGAAGCGGCCATCGCTCAGCGTGTTTCCCCGGGCCGAACCAGCGGCAATGGCTCCACGCAGCCACGGGGTGACGCTGGGAATCTCGGACGGGGACATGGGCTCGGAGGCTTCTTCGAAATCTGGGCTGTTCAGAGTTACCGTTTGATACTGGAAGTTTCAAGCTGCTTGTTTTAATGACAACCGCCCCTCCGTTGCCTCGTCACGGCCTCCGATGCGCACCCATTTCCTACAGCCCGCCTGGATGCCCGAGCCGCTGGCCCGCTGCTACGAGGGCCTGCCCACGCCGCGGCTGACGGTGGTGGAGCCGGAGCAGATGCCGGCGCCGTACCGCGAGCTGCTGGTGCACGACGGCACCATGACGCAGACGTTGGAGGGCTTCCTGGGGCAGCGGCTGGCGCTGCGGGTGCTGGCCCAGGAGCGCAGGGGCAGCAGCCTCTGGCGGCAGGTGCTGCTGACGGAGAGCGTGGGAGGCCGCCCGGTGGAGCTGGGGGCGATCCAGATCGATCTCACGTGCTTCGATGAGCAGGCGAGGACGCTGGTGTTGGAGGGGCGGGTGCCGCTGGGGCGGCTGCTGGAGGACTCGCGGCTGGAGTACACGAGCCGGCCGGAGTGCTTCTTCTGGACCGAGGCGGATGCGGCCATGAGCGAGGCGCTGTGCGTGACGGGAGCGCAACGGCTCTTCGGGAGGTGGAACCGGCTGGTGGGGGAGGGCGAGCGGGTGATGGCGGAGGTGGTGGAGCTGCTGCCGCCGTTGGAGGCCGCGCCGGTGCGGCGGGTGGCGGCGCGCAAGTGACGATGGCGGCTGGCGGTACGGTGGCGCGCGCGAGGGCCTCGCTCCTGGAGGACGACATCCCCCGGGTGCTCACGGCGCTGACGTTGCCGATGATCCTGGGCCTGGCCTCCACGTCCCTCTTCAACGTGGTGGATGCGTACTTCGTGGGGCGGCTGGGCGGTGGGCAGCTGGCCGCGCTGGGCTTCACCTTTCCCATCACCCTGGTGCTGACGAACATGGCGGGGGGGCTGTCCGTGGCGGCCACCTCGGTGGTGTCCCGTGCGGCGGGGCAGGGGGACCAGGCACGGGTCGCGCGGACGGCGAGCCATGCGCTCTGGAGCGCCGCGGCGCTGGGCGTGGTGCTGGCCGGGGTGGGGATGCTGACGCTCGCGCCCTTCATGCAGCTGCTCGGGGTGTCGCCGGAGCTGCAGCCGCTGGTGCGCGGGTACATGACGGTCTGGTACGGCGGGCTGCCCTTGCTGCTGGTGCCCATGGTGGGCAGCAGCGTCATTCGGGCGATGGGCGATGCGCGGACTCCGGCCGTGGTGCTGGTGGTGTCGGTGGTGATCAACGCCGCGTTGGATCCGCTGCTCATCTTCGGATTCGGGCCGCTGCCCGGAGTGGGGCTGGCCGGGGCCGCGTGGGCCGCTGCTGTCTCTCGGGCCGTGATGCTGGGCGCGTTCCTCTACACGCTGTTCTCGCGCGAGGGGACGCTGGAGCGCTCGATTCCCCGTGCCGCGGAGCTCCGGGAGTCGCTCGGGCCGCTGCTCTCCATCGCGCTGCCGGCCACCGCGAGCCGGCTGGTGTTTCCGGTGTCGATGATGATGCTCACCCGGCTCATCGCCCGTCACGGGCCCGAGGGCGTGGCGGCGCTCGGGGTGGGCAACCGGGTGGAGAGCCTGGTGATGATGATCATCGGCGCGCTGTCCACCGCGCTGATTCCCTTCGTCGGGCAGAACTGGGGAGCCGGGCGCAAGGAGCGGGCGTGGAAGGGAATGCGGGTGGCGGTGCTCTTCACGCTGGGGTGGGGCGCGGCGTGCTGGGGCGTGCTGCTCTTCGCGGCTCCCTGGGTGGCGTCCCTGTTCACCCCGGACGCGGCGGTGGCGGCGGCCACCACGAGCTACCTGCGCATCCTCTCCCTGAGCTTCGGTTTCCAGGGCGTCTGCATGCTGGTGAGCGTGGCGTTCAACGCGGTGAACCGGCCGCTCGTCTCGACGACGCTCACGCTGGTGCGCATGTTCGGCCTGTACCTTCCCCTGGCATACGCGGGCGCGTGGGTGTGGGGCCGGGATGGCGTCTTCATCGCGGGGAGCGCGGCGACCATCGTGGGAGGCGTGGCCGCGCTCGTGTGGTGCGAGCGGTTCTTCTCGAGCGCGGCGCGGAGCGGACAGGTCTGAGGGTGCGCCTCCCTTCAGTCCCGGTCTGGCGGTGTTTCCACCCCGAAGCATTCGAGAGCGAGTAGCTTCGGCCCGTGTCCAACGCCGATCCGCTTCTCGAGAATGCTCCTTCACGCCGCCGGGCACTGGCCGAAGCGGCGTTCGTGCTCGTCACCGTGTTCGTCCCGGGGTCCCTCGCCCTGCTCGGCCTGGCGCCGCGTCTCGCGATCACCTGCCTGCTGGCCGCCTGGGGGCTCGTGCTGCTGCGCCCCTGGGCGGACTGGCGTTCGGGCCAGCAGGGCCGCGCCGTGGGTTGTGTGCTGCTCTTCGGGCTGGCGCTCGGTGCCTCCATGGCGAGTGGCTGGTTCGGAGGAGCGGATGTCGTGCCGCCTCCCCGGCTCGGAGTGCAGCACACGGGCGTCTCCGTGCAGGGGGACGGGCAGGCCGCGCGGAAGGTGGTCGAGCTCACCCGCGTGGTGCCGGGAGCGCCGGCGGATGGGCGCCTGGTGGTGGGAGACCGGATCCTCGCGGTGGATGGGCAGCCCCTGTCCGTCTCGGACCCCGAGGCGGAGTTCCAGGATCGCATCCGCACGGCGGGGGGAGGGAAGAGCACCGAGATGCACTTCACCGTCGAGCGCAAGGGCGAGACGCGCGAGGTGACGGTGCCTGTCGGGCCCGTGCCGAATGCGAGTCCCTTCAAGAAGTCCGGGACGATGCTGTGGCTGTGCCTTCGTGCGATCGGCGTGTGCCTGCTGGTGGGGCTGTTGCTGTGGAGAGATGGGCAGGGACCGGCACAACTGGGGCTCGTTCGCGAGGGGCTGGGGCGGGAGATGCTCATCGCCGTTCCTGTCGTCGTTGGCGCGTATGCCGCGAACATCGCCGCCTCCATCCCGCTCTCCCTGGTGGGCATGCTCTTGAAGATCACCGACAAGGAGATGATCGCACGCAAGGAGGTGGCCACCGGACTCGTGGAGATGGGAATCAGTGTGCCCGTCTTCGCCGCGGCGATGGTGCTCGTGGCGGGCTTCGAGGAGCTCACCTTCCGGGGCTTTCTCGTCCCGCGGTTGAAGGTGCTCCTGGGGAACTGGCCCGCCGCGGTGATGCTCTCGGCCGGGCTCTTCGGGCTGGGGCACTTCTACGAAGGGACGCTCGCCGTCGTGCAGACCGCCGTGCTCGGGGCCTACTTCGGCTTCGTCTTCATCTTCGTCCGCCGCTTCCGCCTGCCCTCCGTGATGCTCGCCCACGCGGCGTTCAATACGATCAACTTCACGTTGATGATCTGGCTTCAGAGATCAGGGGTGCTCGAGAAACTCACCGGACCGCAGGCTCCTCCGCCTCCTTGAGTTGTCCGCGCGTGGGGATGCACGGAGCTAACTCGGGATCCGGATACCCTCACCCCGTCCCTCTCCCGAGGGGAGAGGGGAAGTTGGTCCGGGTGGGGGGAAGTTGGTCCGGGTGGGGGAAGTTGCTCCGGGTGAATGTTGGCTACAGGCGCAGGCCCGCGGGCAGGGTGTCGCCGAGCGCCCGCGCTTCATCCGCGGCCTCGAGCTCCACGACTTCCGTCACCATCCGCACCCAGGTGTCGGCCGCCTTCGCCGCGCGCAGGGCCTGGGCCGTCTTGGCCCGCAGCTCGGGGTTGATGTCCCGCATCCGGTCTCCCGTGAGCCGCGCGAGCTGGGCCGCCGCGAACGGCGCTCCGTCGATGCGCTTGAGGTCCAGCTCCAGCAACAGCGACAGCCAGGCCTCCGCCACCTCCACGTCCACCACCTTGTGGCTGCTGCCGTACAGGGGTACCCGCGCGCCCAGCCGTCCCAGCGCCCACGCCCACGGGCCACCGCTCTTGTTCTCCGCCTTCAGCCGCGCCGCCACCCATCCGCCCAACTCCGCCTTGTCCCCGGGCTCCAGGTGCTCCAGCGAGGCCGCCGTGCGCACCATCTCGTCCAGGCCCTCGGGCTGGATGCCCTTGAGCTTGCCCTGCGGCTGCGGCGCGTCCAGCGGCACCTTCCTCGCCATGTGCGGCTTCAGGTAGTCGTACAGCTTGCGCTGCTGCGCCTCGCTCAGCCCGCCCGCGATGCGCCGCCACATCACCCAGAACTCGATCCACACCGACTTCTCGGTGTGGTGCTGCACCAGGGGCTCGAAGAGCGTGAAGGTCTGCTCCGCCCGCCAGTGGTCCAGCGGGTAGCCGAAGCCCGGCCGCAGCGTGAAGCCCGTCAGGCTGTAGAAGACGCGCTCGTGGTCCGCCGTGCGCCGCCGCTTGGACGCCCCCGCGAAGAGCGTGCTCCACAGCTCGCGCAGCACCGGCACCCGCCACGTCTCGCGCGGGCCCAGCACCTTCTCCAGCGTGCGAGACAGCTGCTTCACGTCCTTGGGGCCAATGGGCAGCGGCTTGTTGCCGTACACCCGCTCGGCGTTCTCCTTCGCCTCGGCGAAGCGCGCGGGCATGGACTCGGTGACGGTCAGCTCGCGCTCGCCGCCCGTGCCCCGCAGCTCGAACTCCAGGCGCCAGCGCTCGTCCGCCACGTTGGACACGGCGAACAGCTCCAGCGTGCCAATCTCCGTGAGCCCCGCCTGCAGGTGCACCGGCACCTCCGCCGTCTTCCCCTCGGCGCCCTTGAGCACCGTGTGGATGGGCGGCAGCGGCTTCAGCTCCTCCGTCAGCGGCACCACGTCGCCCGGCTTGTCGATGCGGTCGCTCGTGGTGGAGTACAGCGTGAACTGCACCGGCCGCCCCAGCGTCAGCGTGAAGGAGCGCTCGCCGATGTCGACCTGGTTGCCCTCCTCGAAGCCGCGCGGGATGAGGCACAGCACTGGCTGCTCCGTGCTGTCCGCCGGGCGCTGCAGGGCCACGTAGTACGCACGTGCCGCGCCGCCTCCAATCTTCAGGCCGTGCCCGCGCCGCACCAGCCCGTAGTAGGCCGCGCCGCGTGCCACCGCCAGCTCCAGCGACTCGTGCTTCAGCAGCCGGATGCGCGGAGCCCCCGGCCACCACGCGCTCACCGCCTCCACCAGCCGAGCGGCCAGCTGGGGCGAGTTGAAGACGCCGCCATTGAGCAGGATGGCGTCGGGACGGGGGAGGGCACCCTCCGCGGGCGCCGTCTCTCCCAGCGCCGCGAAGCCCGCCGCCGCGTGCTGCGCGAGGAAGGCCGCCAGGTGCCGGGTGATGGCCGCGTCCTGCGCGTACGGCAGTCCCAGCTCCTGCAGCGCCATGCGCGACACGCGCCGCGGCCGCTCCTGCGCGCCCGAGCGCGGGAAGAAGCCGTCCATGACGAGGCTCTCCGCCTCCTCGCGCGTGAGCTCCGTGGACAGCGAGCCGCCCAGCAGCCGGCTGCCCTCGGAGACGAGCGACACGCCATATCGCTCGGGCGGGCCGTTGCCGAGCAGGGCCTCCTTGGCGGTGCGCGCCGCCTGGATGGCCTGGGTCCACTGGGTGGCGGACAGGCGCCGGTTGCCGTCCGGGAAGAGCTTCTCCTCCACGCGTTTGGCGAGCGCGGCGTCCATGTTGTCGCCGCCGAGCATGAGGTGCTCGCCCACCGCGAGCCGCCGCAGCATGGGGCCCTCGGGGGACACGCCCGCGTGCACCAGGGTGAAGTCCGTGGTGCCGCCGCCCACGTCCACCACCAGCACCAGCCGCACGTCCTCGAGCGACTGCGCCAGATCCTTCCGGTGGCGCGCGGTGTAGTCGTAGAAGGCCGCCTGCGGCTCCTCCAAGAGCGTGAACTTCTCCAGGCCCGCCTTGCGCGCGGCGCTCACCGTGAGGGCGCGCGCCGCCTCGTCGAAGGAGGCGGGCACGGTGATGACCACCTCCTGCTGCGCCAGCGGGGCCTCGGGGTGGGCGTGGTTCCACGCCTGGGCCATGTGCTGGAGGAGCAGGGCACTGGCCTCCACCGGGGACAGCTTCGCCACGTCGGCGGGAGCGCCCCAGGGGAGGATGGGCGCCGAGCGGTCCACGCCCGGGTGGCACAGCCAGCTCTTCGCGGACGTCACCACCCGGCCGGGCACCCGGGCTCCCTGCCAGCGGGCCAGCTCGCCCACCACCTGCGAGCCGCTCTCGCCCCAGGGGAGGCGGAGAGAGCCAGCGGCGAGCTCATGGCCGGCGGGCACGTAGACACACGAGGGCAGCAGGGGCCGCGGGCTCACCTCGCCCTGGCGCACCAGTTGGGGGACGGGGAAGTCCTCCACGGGAGCGGTGGGGCCCTTGGCGGGGTCCACCGAGGCGACGGCGCAGTGCGTGGTTCCGAGGTCGATGCCGACGATGTGCATAGGCGCGCGGGTTCTACTCCTTCATGCGGACGTTGAGCTCCAGCTTCCACTTGCCGGGGCCGTCCTTCTGCAGGCAGCGCAACTCCAGCGTGCCCACCTCGGTGACGGCGGCCTGGAGGTTGACGGGGGTGAGGTCCCCGTACGGTGCGGGCGTGCCCGGGAGCGTCGTCTCGATGGGAGCGAGCTCCTCGAACTCGTCATTGCCGTCCACGTCGTCCACCAGGACGCCCACCTTGTCGTCGCGCCGCACGGACGAGGCGAAGAAGCGGAAGCTGGTGGGCTCGCCGGTGACGAGGCCGAACTCCTGCGGAGGCACGTCCGCCTGGGTGCCCTCCTCCATGCCGAAGGGGGCCACGCACAGGGCCTTCACGGGGGGCTCCATGCCGGGTACGGCGGGCATGGCCGTCTCCACGCCCACGTAGTAGGCGCGGGCCGTGCCGCCGCGGATGCGCAGGCCGTGGCCCTGGCGCACCCAACCGTAATAGGCCGCGCCGCGCGCCACGGAGAGGTCCAGGTCCGCGCCCGCGAGCTCCTGGGCGGGCTGGCCGCCATCCGCGGTGAGCCAGGAGTTGAGCACCTCCATCACCCGGGCCTTGAGCGGGCCCGCCTTGAAGACGCCACCGTTGAAGAGCACGGCGGTGGGGTGGATGAAGGACTTGCCGCCCACGTTCACCGGAGAGTCCGGCGAGTTGGCCAGCGCCTGGGCCTGCCGCGTGAGGAAGGCGGCCAGGTGCTTCGTCACCGCGGGGTCCTGCGCGTACGGCAAGGCCATCTGCGCGAGGCCGGTGCGCCGGGCCACGCGCGGCAGCTCCGAGGCAGGGGAGGGCGGGAAGAAACCATCGGTGAGGACGCGGTCCAGGTCCTCGCGGGCCAGCTCCGTGCGCAGCGTGCCGCCGATGAGCGACGAGCCGCGGCCCGGAATCGCGATGGGCGCCTTGGCCATGGACGGATCGCCGTACAGCATCTCCTTGGCCATGCGGCAGCCATAGGTGAGCGCGTTGAACTGCCAGGCGTCGAGCTTCTTGCCCTCGGCGGTGAGGCGCTGGTTGAGCGTGTGCGCCAGCGCCAGGTCCATGTTGTCGCCGCCCAGGAGGATGTGGTCCCCCACCGCCACGCGGGTGAGCTCCACGTCGCCCGCGCGGTCGCGCACGGTCATGAGTGAGAAGTCCGTGGTGCCGCCGCCCACGTCCACCACGAGGATGACCTCGCCCACCTTCACCCGCTTGCGGAAGGTCTCCCCCTGCGCCTCCAGCCACGCGTAGAGCGCCGCCTGCGGCTCCTCCAGGAGGATGATGTTCTCCAGGCCCGCGGCCCGGGCGGCCTCGAGCGTCAAATCCCTCGCGGCGGCGTCGAACGAGGCCGGGACGGTGATGATGACGTCCTGCGCGGCCATGGCGTTGCCGGCGTCCTCCTTCGCGCGGGCGAAGGTGTGGTCCCACGCCTCGCGCAGGTGGCGCAGGTAGCGCGTGGACGCCTCCACCGGGGAGACGCGTTGCACCTCCTCGGGGGCCTGCCAGGGGAGCAGCGCGGCGCGCCGGTCCACCCCGGGGTGGCTCAACCAGCTCTTCGCCGAGGACACCAGCCGGGTGGGCACCTTGGCCCCGTGCGTGCGGGCGAACTCACCGGCGATGCTGCTGGCCGCCGGGTTCCACGGCAGCGCCAGGCTCCCCGGGGGGAACTCCTGGCCGCCGGGCAGGTAGAGGAACGAGGGCAGCAACGTCCGGGCTTCCACCGTGCCCGGCGCCGTCAGCTGCGGGATGGGCAGCATCGACTGCGCCGCGCCGCGCGCCTTCGCTTCCTCCAGGTTGAAGTAGGATACCGCGGAGTGCGTGGTGCCGAGATCGATTCCAATCGCGTATCGGGCCATATGCGCTCCAATCTGGTGTCAGGACAGCTCGACTTCAGCGGGCGACAGCACCCGGGGATCCATCGCCGCGCTGGTGGACGGGAATTTCACCGCCGTGGTCACCCACCCGTGGTGCTTGAGCGCGCCCGTATAAGGAGGCTGGCCGGCCACGTTGCCGGTGAGGCGGATGCGCTGGGCGTCGAAGCCGGCGGGCACGTTCACCCGGTCCCCCTCGGACTGGGGCAGCACCGGCTCCAGGGTGAGGTACTGGCGCAGCACCTTGCGGCACCCCTCATGGACGATGCGGGCCGCGGCCCCCACATCCGAGTCCGGGAACGCCGCCACGTCCTCCTGGAGGAAGTCGATGAGGCGCCCCTCGCGCTGCAGCATGGCGAGGAACTGCAGGGCCGGGGCGTGCTCCCGCTCGGGGGGCAGCGCGGCAACCGGCTCCTTCTTCTCCGGCGTCTGCTGCCCGGCTGGCAGGCCGGTGGCCGGAGTCCCGGACGGGAGCTGGCCGGCAGCGTCGGCCTCTTTCAGGGGGAGTACCGCCTGGGCGAACGCCTGGTTGGCCCAGATCCGCCAGAAGCACACGAACGCGAGCCAGAAACGAGCGAAGAACGAGAGCGAAGGCTGGTCGGTCATCGGCTCCGGATAACAGACCCCCGGAGCTTTTCAATTCACTCGTAGCGCAAATGAAAAGGGCCTCACTGTTTCCAGTGAGGCCCTTCCCTGTTGCATGGTGGAGGTGGACGGGATCGAACCGACGACCTTCGCATTGCGAACGCGACGCTCTCCCAACTGAGCTACACCCCCGCAACCACTATGTGTACTAACGGCTGAGCGTCCTGCCGGCTGACGGGGTTTTTTCCCGCCGCCGAAAGACGAACGGGCAGATACAGGACCCTATTCCACGTGTCAAGCCGGGAATCTTCCGGGGCCCTTGAGCGATTGACGCGCGGCAACTCGGGGTGTCATAAGAACCCCCTCCCATCAGGCGCCCCCATCGGAATGTCTACTCCCTCATCGAAGTTGAGCCCGGCCGAGATTACGAAGCTGGAGCAAGCGTTCGCTTCCGACCCTTCCTCCGACGCGTACAAGCCGTTGGCCGAGGCGTACCTGGCCGCCGGCCGCTTCATGGAAGCGATGGTCGTCTGCAAGAAAGGGGTGAAGGCCCACCCTGATCGTGCGGATCCCCGCCTCCTCCTGGCCCGCGTGTACGCGGAGCAGGGCAAGGACAAGAAGGCATTGGAAGAGGTGCTCGGCGCGCTCCAGGTGCAGCCCACCGACAAGGCCTCCCTGCGCATGGCGGGTACGCTCCAGCTGAAGACTGGCGAGGGCGAGACCGGCAAGGCCAACCTCCTCAAGGCGTACGCGGCGGACCCCGCGGATGCCGAGACCCTCGCGGCGATGCAGCAGTACCAGGTGCAGCCGCCCCAGGCCGCCGCGCCCGCTCCGGTGGCCGCGCCCGTGGCCGCTCCGGCTCCTGTCGCCGCGCCCGCTCCGGTGGCCGCGCCCACTCCGGCTCCCGTGGCCGCCGCGCCTGCTCCCGCCGCCGAGCCCGCTCCGGCTCCCGCTGCCCGCAAGCGCCCGGTGGCCACCGAGGACGAGGAGGAGGCTCCGCGTCCCAAGGCCCGCGCCGAGCAGCCCGCGCGCTCCGCGGCCCGCCGCGCCGCGCCCGTGGTCGTCGACGAGGACGATGACGTCGACACCGACGATGACGACGCGCCTCGCAAGTCGCGCAAGAAGGGCGGCGGCACCAGCAAGTACATCACGCTCGGCCTGCTGATCGCCGTGCCCCTCATCCTGGGCGGCACCTTCTTCCAGATGCGCATGACCACCCAGCGCAACCGGGAGATCAAGAAGCAGCTCGACGCCGCCACCGAGCAGCTCAAGCACGACTCGTTCGCCTCCTACAAGAAGGCCTGCGAGGCGGCCGAAAAGGCGCTCGAGGTGGACGAGACCTCCGTCGCCGCCCACGGCTACCTGGCCTACTCCTATGCCATCCGCTGGGGTGAGCACGGCGGTGGTGACGACGCCCGCAAGCGCGCCGAGGAGCACCTGGCCTCCGCCAAGAAGTACCAGACGGAGAAGGATATCAGCTCGCACCTGTTGGCCGCCGAGGCGCTCATCAAGACCTACGGTGGCAAGGGCAAGGAGGCGCTCGTCGCCCTCGAGAAGCAGGTGAAGGAGTTCGATGACCGGGGCCAGCGCAGCTCGCTGCTGTACCTGACGCTCGGCCTCATCCAGATGAACGCGGGCGACATGGATCGCGCCAAGGACAACCTGGAGAAGGCCCAGGGCATCGCGGCGCAGGACCCGCGCATCTACGCCGCGCTCGGCGCCGTGTACCGCCGGCTCGGCCAGGACAGCATCGCCGGGAAGAACTACGACTCCGCGCTGCGCTACGAGAAGGACCACCCCGAGTCGCTCCTCGGCGTCTCCCTGCTGGTCCTGGAGCAGGACGAGCCCAACTTCGGGCTGGCCGCGGTGATGATCAAGAAGCTGCTGGAGGCCGAGCCGCCCCCGTCGCCGCGTCAGCTCGCGGCGGCCAACCTGGCGCGCTCGCTGCTCATCTCGCGCGTGTCCGCGGCCATGGAGAAGCTCAAGCCCGAGGAGCAGGCCAGGCTCGCCGAGGCCACCGGGGTGCCCGCCGACAAGGAGAAGGCGCGCCAGGAGCTGATCAAGGCCGAGGAGACGGGCTTCACGCTGGACAAGCAGACCCCGGAGCTGTTGCTCATCAAGGGCCGCCGGCTGCTCGCCGAGAACGAGTACGACAAGGCCGCCGAGGAGATCCGCAAGGCCATCAAGATCGACCCCACGCGCGCCCAGTTCTACGTGGAGCTGTCCAAGGCCCTCATGGGCAAGGCGGGCGGCGAGAAGGAGGCCGCCGAGGCCCTCGTCACCGCCATCAAGACCATGGGTGACAGCCCCAAGCTGCTCACCATGCTGGGCAACGCCTACCGCAAGCAGAACAAGCTCAACGAGGCGATCGACGCGTACAAGCGCTCGGTGAAGGAGCCGAACGCGAAGAACCCCGAGGCCCGTCTGGCCATGGGCACCATCTTGCGCGAGCGCGGCGAGTGGACGATGGCCCAGGAGTCGCTGGAGAAGGCGAGCACCGAGTTCATCGGCCAGTCGGACCGGGCCGCCACCGCGCTGCTCGAGTTGGCGCGCGTCTTCGAGGGCAAGGGCGACACCGTCAAGGCCGACGAGACGTACCAGAAGGCGCTCAACGCGGACGAGACCTACTGCCCGGCCTACTACTTCTACGCGGCGTTCCTCAAGAAGGGCCCGAAGCAGGCCCCCAAGCCCAAGCCGCTGGGGCAGGAGGACATCAAGTCGCTGGCGCAGCAGTACATGACCTGCGCGCCCAAGGGCGAGTACGTGGCGCAGGCCGGCGCGCTGTGAGCCGGGCTGCCGCTTCCGACAAGCGGTTCTGATAGCGGCGGGCGCGGGGATGGTGAAAATCCCGCGCCCGTTTGCTTGAAGTGCGACTCCCCCCTGTGTAAGGGGAGGGGCGTTTTCCACCCCGGGCGGAGTCCGCAGTCCTCTCCGCCTCCCACCGCGTCAGCAGCGAGCCTGCCGCGCCTTGGGGAGTCCGCCGTGAGCGCGCGTGCCGTGAGTGAGTCGAGCTTCGCTTCGGATCTGCTGTCCCTCACCAAGCCGAGGCTGTCCGGGCTGGTGATCGCCACCGCCGCCGGAGGCATGTGGCTGGCTCCGGGCGAGCTGACCGTGCCGCGCATCCTGGTGACGCTGCTGGCCACCGCGGGCACGGTGGGCGCCGCCAACGCGCTCAATTGCTACTGGGAGCGGGAGAGCGATCGCTTCATGGCGCGCACCCGCAACCGCCCGCTGCCCTCGGGGCGCATGGAGCCGGGCGTGGCGCTGGCCTTCGGGCTGGCCCTGGCGGCGCTCTCCCTGCCGGCGCTCGCCCTGGGCGCCAACCTGCTCACCGCGGGGCTGGGCCTGGTGGCATTGCTCAGCTACGTGCTCGCGTACACGCCGCTCAAGGCGCGCACCTCCGCCTCCATGCTGGTGGGCGCGGTGCCCGGCGCGCTGCCTCCCCTCATGGGCTGGACGGCCGTCACCGGGCAGATCGACGCGGGCGGCTACGTCCTCTTCGCCATCCTCTTCCTGTGGCAGATTCCGCACACCATCGCGATCGGCCTGTTCCGCAAGGACGAGTACGCGGCGGCCGGCCTCAAGACCGTGTCGCTGGAGCGCGGGGAGGACTCCAGCCGCCTGCAGATCGTCCTCTACCTGGTGGCGCTGGTGCCCATGACGCTGCTGCCCTTCCAGCTGCGCATCGCCGGCGGCTGGTACCTGGCGGCCGCAGTGGTGCTGGGCCTGTCCTTCCTGGGACTGGGAGCAACCGGCCTCTTCCGGAGCCTGGGAAGGCCCTGGGCGCGTCAGACGTTCCTGTTCAGCCTGCTGTACCTGGCCGGCCTCTTCGCCGCGCTGATGCTCGACAGCGGGGGACACGGTTGATTCGAGGATGACCCCGGCCCTTCCGGCCCTCTCTCCCACCACGCGCCCTGTGGCGCCGCTGCTCCAGCTCGATGGGCTCACCCGGCGCTTCAAGGCGCGCGTGGCGCTCGATGGGCTGAACCTCGCGGTGGGCGCGGGCGAAATCGTTGGTCTGCTCGGCCCCAATGGGGCGGGCAAATCCACCACCTTCCAGCTGCTCGCCGGCCTGCTCGCCCCGGACTCCGGGCGCGTGCTGTTCGAGGGCCGGCCCCTGTCGCTCCATGACCCGGCCCTGCGCCGGCGCATGGGCATCATCTTCCAGCGCAGCAGCCTGGATGACCTGATGAGCGCGCGGGAGAACCTGATGCTCGGCGCCCGGCTGTACGGGCTGACGGGCGCCCGGGCCGAGGAGCGCGTGGAGCAGATGCTCCGGCTCATCGGCTTGCAGGACCGCGGCGGCGAGCGTGTCTCCACCTGGTCCGGCGGCATGCGCCGTCGCCTGGAGCTGGCGCGCGCCCTGGTGCACCAGCCGCGCATCGTCCTCATGGACGAGCCCACCCAGGGGCTCGACGAGGCCTCCTTCCGCTCCTTCTGGGCCCACCTGCGCGCCCTGCGCGACGCCGAGGGCCTCACCGTGCTGCTCACCACGCACCGCGCCGACGAGGCGGAGATGTGCGATCGGCTCGCGGTGCTGGACGCGGGCCGGCTGGTGGCCACCGACACCCCGGCGGCGCTGGCCGCGCGGGTGGGTGGAGACATCCTCACCCTGGAGGCCCGTGAGCCCGAGGCCCTCGCGGCCGAGCTGCGCGAGCGCCTGGGCCTGGAGGCGCGCGTGGTGGAGGGCCGGGTGCAGGTGGAGGTGGAGCAGGGGCATGCGCTGGTGCCCCGGCTGGTGGAGGCCTTCCCGGCCGGCCGGCTCGCCTCGGTGTCCCTGCGCCGTCCCACGCTCGCGGACGTCTTCCTCCAACTCACCGGCCGGGTGCTCGGGGCCGACCAGCCCACCGCCGAGCCCGCCCGCAGGAGCCGCCGTCGATGAACGCCCCCGCCACCACCGTTCCCGCCCCCATCACCCCGGGGGAGCCGGAGCGCGCGCTGACCCGGGGTCCCTCCGCCCCTCTCTCCTCCGTGGAAGAGGAGCGGGCTCCGGGTGGGCTCGCGCTGCAGTGGGCCACCGTGCGCGTGCTGCTGGCGCGCGACGTGGTGCGCTTCTTCCGCCAGCCCAGCCGGATTGTCGGCGCGCTCGCCCAGCCCATCCTCTTCTGGTTCGTCATCGGCGCGGGCTTCGCCGGCTCCTTCCGCGTCGAGGGCGCGCAGGGCCTGGACTACCAGCGCTTCTCCTTCCCCGGCGTCGTCACCATGGTGGTGCTCTTCAGCGCCATCTTCGCCACCATCTCCGTCATCGAGGACCGGCGCGAGGGCTTCCTCCAGTCGGTGCTGGCCGGGCCGGGCTCGCGCCTGTCGGTGGTGCTGGGCAAGGCGCTGGGCTCCTCGGCCATCGCGCTCCTGCAGGCCGCGCTCTTCCTCCTCTTCGCCCCGCTGGCCGGGGTGAAGGCCGCCACCCTGGACGTGCCCCTGCTGGTGACGGTGATGGTGCTCTCCGCCCTGGGCCTCACCGGCATGGGCATCGCCCTGGCCTGGTGGGTGCGCTCCACCGCCGGCTACCACGCGGTGATGAGCATCGTCCTGCTGCCCATGTGGGTGCTCTCCGGTGCGATGTTTCCCCTCAAGGGCGCCGGGCCCGTGCTGGCGTGGGTGATGCGCCTCAACCCCATGCGCTTCTCCGTGGAGGGCGTCCGGCGCGCGCTGTACGGCGCCGAGGCCTCACTCGCCGTGGGCACCTCCTCCTCGGGCGCGGGCCTCGAGGTGCCGGTGCTGCTCGTCTTCGCCACCGTCTTCCTGGGGCTCGCCGCCCTCAGCGTCAGCCGGCGCGAATAACCTGAATAGCCGTTCTTCCATTGGTTCCGGGACACCTCATCTGTTACGAGGGGTTCCAATGACATCTGGCCGCCCGGGCGCGAGGCGTTACGCGCTGGTGGCACGAGGGAGTGTTCACATGAAGCTGCGTACGCTGGGCGTCGCGGTGCTCGGCGCGGTGGGACTCGCCGCCCTGCCGGCCTGCCAGAAGGACGAGGCCGCTCCGGCCGCTGCCCGTGGGTCCGTCGCCCCGGCCCCCGCTCCCAAGGCCGAGGCTCCCGCCGCCGCCCCCGTCCAGCCCGTTACCGGTGGGGCCTCCGTCCGGGGCACCATCACCTTCAAGGGCCCTGCGCCCACGCCCGCCGCCGTCACGCCCAGTGACGATCCCGCCTGTGACGGCATGGCGCTGAAGGACCAGTCCGTCGTGGTGACGGACGGCAAGCTGGCCAACGTCCTCGTGCGCGTGCGCGGCCTCGTGCCCCGCTCGCACCCGGCCCAGCCTGCCCTCATCGACCAGCAGAAGTGCACCTATACCCCGCGCGTGCAGGGCGTCACCGCCGGTCAGCCCATCCTCATCAAGAACAGCGACGGCACGCTGCACAACGCGCGCGCGCTGACGGGCTCGAAGACCGTCTTCAACGTGGCCCAGCCTCCCAACGCCAAGGCCGTGCCGCGCAACCTGCCCGCCGACGCCGAGGTCATCCGCCTCAAGTGCGACATCCACCCGTGGATGGCCGCCTGGGTGGTGGTGAATCCGAACCCGTACTTCGCCACCTCCGGCACGGATGGCTCCTTCTCCATCGAGCACCTCCCCGAGGGCACCTATACCCTCGAGGCCTGGCACGAGACGCTCGGCACCCAGACGGCCGAGGTCACCGTCAAGGAGGGGGAGACCACGACGGCCTCCTTCGCGTTCTCCGCCGAGAACGCCAAGGGCACGGCCCAGGGTGACGTGAAGTAGCACGGACTCGGATACCCTCACCCCCGCCCTCTCCCGAGGGGAGAGGGTGATCGGAACCCGAGTGGAGCGCGTTGTCTCCAGTGACAGGCGGCACTCCGTGGCCCGGGTACGCGGGTTGTATCTGCGTGCCCTCGGGCTCGTCTTCGTGCTCGCCTTCGCCTCCCTCCTGCCCCAGCTCTCCGCGCTGCTGGGTCCCGAGGGACTGAGTCCCGCCGCCGAGCTGCTCGGCTACGTCCTTCAGGTCCTCCCCGGGCCCGAGCGTTACCTGCGCCTGCCCACGCTCTTGTGGTGGCTCGGAGCGGAGGAGGGGGCCCTGCGCGGCGTTGGCTTCGCGGGCCTCGGGTGTGGCGTGTTGCTCGCCGCCAACGTGGCTCCCCGTTGGGCCCTCGGGGGCGCCTGGGCCTGCTATCTCTCGCTCACCACCGTGGGCGGAGTCTTCCTCGGCTACCAGTGGGATGTGCTGCTGCTCGAGGCCGCGCTCGTCTCGCTCCCGCTCACCCCGGGCCACCTGTGGCCTCCCGGTGTCTCCCCCGCGCCCCTCCCGGGTGCCCTCCTCCTGCCGCGTCTCCTCCTCTTCCGGTTGATGCTCATGTCCGGGGTGGTGAAGCTCGCCAGCGGAGACCCCACGTGGCGGGACTTCACCGCGCTCCAGTACCACTATTGGACGCAGCCCCTGCCCAACCCCGTCGCCTGGTTCGTCCACCTCCTGCCCGCCGGCCTCCAGCGCGCCAGCACCGCGGTGACGCTCATCATCGAGATAGGGGCCCCCTTCCTCCTCTTCGGGCCCAGGCGCGCGCGGCTCGTCGCGGCCGCCCTGCTCGCCGCGCTGCAACTCGCCATCTTCGCCACCGGCAACTACGGCTTCTTCAACCTCCTCACGCTGGTGCTCTGCCTCTCCGCGCTCGATGACGGGGTGCTCGGGCGCTGGCGCTTCGGCGGTCCGCCTCCGGCCGTTCCGGCACCCCCTCGCCGGCACCCGCGGGCGAGCGCCGCGGCCCTCGTCCTCTTCGCCGTGGCCTATGCCTTCCTCGGGTTCTCGCTGGACGCCCAGCGGCTCCTCTCGCGCCCGCTCCCGGGGGCCCTCGGCACGCTGCTGGATGACCTCGCGGGCCTGCGCAGCATCAACACCTATGGCCTGTTCGCGGTGATGACCACCGGGCGGCACGAAATCCTCATCGAGGGCAGCGCCGACGGGAGGACGTGGAAGGAGTACCGCCTGCCGTACCGCCCGGGCCGCGTGGACGAGTCCCCTCGCTTCGTGGCCCCCCATCAGCCCCGGCTGGACTGGCAGATGTGGTTCGCCGCGCTCTCCATCTGCCAGCGCAACCCGTGGCTCCTCCGCCTCCAGGAGTTGCTGCTGCGCGGCGGCCCGGCCGTCCAGCGGCTCTTCGAGGAGGACCCCTTCCCGGACGCGCCGCCCCGCTTCGTGCGCACGCGCCTCTTCGACTACCGCTTCACGGACTGGGGCACGTGGCGCGCCACCGGCGACTGGTGGACGCGCGAGGAGTTGGGCCCCTACTGCCCGCCCCTTACGATCGAGACGGGGCAGCTGCGGGCGGTGCCTTGAGCGAGGCAGGGCCCTCTCGCCGCAGGGTGAAGCCCACCCGGGCGCCTCCTCCCGGACGGTTCTCCGCGAAGGTGTCACCGCCGTGCGCCCGGGCAATCCGCTGCACCAGCGCGAGCCCCAGCCCCAGCGAGCCCGCCTCGCGCGCCTCGCCGCCCCGGTCCTTGCGGTAGAAGGGCGCGAAGATGCGCGTCTCCTCGCCGGGCTGCAGTCCCGGGCCGCGGTCGTCCACGCAGAAGGCGAGCTGCCCCTCCCGCTCCAGCAGCCGCAGCGCCTCCACGCCCTGGCCGTGCTTGCGTGCGTTGTCCAGCAGGTTGGCCAGCGCGCGCCCCAGCAGCGTGGCGTCTCCCGTCAGCTTCGCCTCGGGCACCTCCACCGACAGCGCCTCCGCCGGCAGCCCCGTCCGCTCCAGCGCCCGCGCCGCCAGGTCCTTCCCGTCCAGCTCCCGGGGCGTCAGCTGGCCGAAGTCCAGCCGCGAGCTCGCGAGCAGCTCGCCCACCAGCGCGTCCAGCTCCACCACCTCGCGCTCCATCTGGTCCGCCGTTCGCTCCGGGCCTCCCGCGTCGCGCATCAGCTCCACGAGCACCCGCAGGTGCGCCAGCGGCGTGCGCAGCTCGTGCGACACCGCGGCCAGCAGCTCGCGCTGGTCCGCCATCTGCCGCTCGACGCGCGTGGCCATCTCGTTGAAGGCATCGGCCAGCACGGACATCTCCCCCGTGGCGTACCGGCCCAGCTGCACGCGTGTGTCCAGCTTGCCCTCGCCCAGCTCCTGCGCCGCCCGCGCCAGCGTGTCCAGGGGCCGCGACAGCCGCCGGGCCAGCCACCCCGAGGCCATCCACAGCGTGATCCCCGCCAGCATCAGCACCATCGGCCCGCGCCACGGCGCCCGGGCCCGGAGGTGTGCGGAGCAGGCCCCCGCCGTGCCCAGCCTCACCCCGCCGCGCTCCACCGGGATGGACACCTCGGCGTTCGGAGGGCAGGGCTCGCCGGTGCGCACCAGCAGCGCCCCGGAGGCATCCCGCAGCTCCACGCTGACGAGCAGGTCCTCGGACACGGAGCGCACGAGCGCGTCGCGGCGCACCGGGTCGTCCCACACCTCGGCGAGGCGGTTGCTGACGAAGGTGCGGGCGCGGGCCGCCTCCTGTTGCCAGGAGCCATCTCCCATCAGCCCCCCCATCACGGTCATCACCGTGCCCACCACCAGGGCGGTGGTGAAGATGGAGACGCCGAACCAGAGGAAGAGCCGGCGGCGCAGCCGCGCGCGGATGAAGTGCCCCAGGCGGCTCATGGGCCGGAAGGCGGGCCCGTGCCGGAGCCGGTGCAGCGGGTGGCCCGGGGGGCCGTGCGGGTGGTGTCTCGGGGGGTGTCTCATGGGCCGTCTTTGGCGAAGAGGTAGCCCACCCCGCGCACCGTCTTGATGAGGCGGTTGCCCTCGTCCCCCAGCTTCTGCCGCAGGTGGGAGATGTGCACGTCCACGGTGCGCTCGCCCACCACGGTGTCGCTCCGGCCGGCCTCGCCGAGCAGGGCATCGCGGGGGATGACGCGCCCGGCCCGCCGCACCAACGCCACCAGCAGATCGAACTCGAGCCCGGTGAGCTCCACCAGCCGGCCGCCCGTGCGCACCTCCCGGGCCGACACGTCGATGGACACGCCGCTGGACTCCAGCTTCTCGGCCACTGACGCGGGCTGGGCGCGCCGCAGCACGGCCCTCAAGCGCGCGAGCAGCTCGCGCGGGCTGAAGGGCTTGGCCAGGTAGTCATCCGCGCCGAGCTCCAGGCCCACCACGCGGTCCGTCTCGTCGCCGCGCGCGGTGAGCATGATGACGGGCAGGGTGCTCTTGGCGCGGATGCGCCGGCACACCTCCAGTCCGTCCATGCCCGGCATCATCACGTCCAGCAGCACGGCGTCGTAGGTGCTGGCCTCCAGCGCGGCCAGGCCGCGTCCTCCATCGGGTGCATGGGTGACGGTGATGCCGTTCTGCCCGAGGTACTGCGCGAGCAGCTCGTACATCCGGGTGTCATCGTCGATGAGGAGGACGCGGGTGGCCATGGGAGGTCGCCGACTCTACTGCACCTGTTGACCCTGGGGCGGCTCGGCGGGGCGCGAGGCCTGGGGCGCCTGGGCCGGAGCCCACCGCGGGGAGTCGTAGCGGGAGTTGTCGTCGTAGGCCCGGCCCTGGCGGCAGTGCCCACCGGCGGCGTGACCGTAGCGGTGCCAGCGGTAGAGGCTGGCGAAGCCGGAGGAGTAGCCCGCGAGGGTGCCAAGGGCGAGCAGTGCAATGAGAACGCGGCGGCGCATGATGTGGTCCTTTCCTTGTCCTGGATTCCGGAGCGCTCAGCAGGACCGGGCGCCGCGCCAGCCGCAGCCGCCGCCGTAGCCGTGGGAGCGGTAGCCATGGCCCCAGCCGTGCTCGAGCAGGTCCGCCAGCTCGCGCCGCTGCTTCGCATCCAGCGCCTCGTGGGTCCTGGAGAGCGCTGTGCGCAGCGTCTTGCGCAGGTTGTCGATGAGCTCGTCGTGCTTCGCGTCCAGCTCGCGCAGCGCGGCGGCGTCGAACGACTCGCCCCTCAGCGAGCGGGCGATGGCGGCGCGGGTGGCGCTCAGCTCGTCGCGCATCTTCGCGAAGGCCTCGGTGAGATCGTCCGCCGCCTGGACGAGCACCTTCTCCTGGCCGGGCGAGGTGTCCAGGCGCTCGAAGAGCCAGCGCATCCGGCCGCGCCAGCTCCAGCGGCCGGGGCCACCGTGGCGGTGGTGCCAGCGGCTGCGGCGCAGGGTGTAGAAGAGACCGGCCAGGCAGGCGGTACCAAAGATGAATCCGAACATGTGCTGCTCCTTCCGTGAGCGGCCGGGCAGTCAGGAACCCGGCATCCATCGGTTGGTGCAGAAGGTACGGGGGGGGTGTGAAGGGGGCGCCCAGTACTTATGAAGAAGTGTGAAGGCTACCTCTGGAATGGGGGGGAGGCGCGGACCGTTAACCCCCGCAGGCACTTCAATGGGTAGGAGTGCCCGTCTGTAGTCCGTAGAACGCACGTGCAGAAAGCAGGGAAGTACATGGCAACTGGTACCGTGAAGTGGTTCAACGACGCGAAGGGCTTCGGTTTCATCGCGCCGGATGCGGGTGGCGAGGATGTGTTCTGCCACCACTCCGCCATCAACATGGATGGCTTCCGCTCCCTGGCTGAGGGCCAGAAGGTGGAATACGAAGTGACGAAGGGCCCCAAGGGCCTTCAGGCGCAGAACGTGCGCCCGGCGGGGTGAAAGACCTCGTGTTCACGGCCTGAGGGCCGTGTCCCTCGCGCCCGCTCTTCCCTTCGAGGGGGGAGCGGGCGTGTCGTTGCGGGGTACGTGTCGCCCGGCGCTCCTTACCTTGTCCGGCAAAGGACAACCGGCAGCGTCCGCGAAGGAGACGAGATGGGCGACACGAGTGTGAAGAAGGTCGAGTCCCAGTACTCCCCGAAGGGTGAGATGGGGCAGAAGTACCTGGCCGGAGGCATCCGGGTTTCCATGCGCCTGTGGGAGAACGAGCAGCCGGCCGAGCCGCTGCCCGCCACGACGCGCGACTACGAGACGGTCGGCTACGTCATCAAGGGCCGCGCCGAGCTCCACCTGGAGGGACAGGTGCTGCTGCTCAACCCCGGGGACTCGTGGCTGGTGCCGAGGGGCGCGAGCCACACGTACAAGATTCTCGAGGCCTTCACGGCGGTGGAGGCCACCAGCCCGCCGGCGACGGTGCACGGGCGCGACGAGAAGGAGAAGAACCGCGAGGGCGCCAAGGCCTGACACGAGGCCGGACACAAGGCCTGACCTGAAGGGGGCGCGGGGGAAGGGGAGTGGGCCCTCCTGGATGGCTGGGAGGGAGCGGGTTGGCAGGGGTTCGCCGCCTCTGTCTCCGGCTCGCAACCTGCGGAAAAGATTGGGGTTCCGCAGGGGGTAGGGGCGGTGCCGGTTAGTACCGTTTCCACGGCTTCGACTGGCCGTGGTGCGCTGGTGGTGCGGTCCATGGTGCGGCCGGTGGGCCCGCCGATGCTCACGATGCGCGAGGTGTCGGAAGAGGTGGCCGTCTGCCGGGCTACGGTTTACGCGCTCCTCGAACGCGGGGAACTGGAGCGGGTATGGGTCGGGCGCTCCATCCGCCTTCTGGCCGCGTCGCTTGAAGCGCTCCTTGCCCAGGGGCGGCACTGAGGCGGGTGCGGTGGTCCCCGTTCCCCGCTTCTATAATTCTATAGTCGGAACCGGGACCTCTTGATCGCCGCACTGCGTAACGCGAGCCCCTTCGCTGGCCCGCCCGGACCACCAGCCGTCAGAACCATCCTGCTGTCCCCTTGGCCGCCCTGGAGGGTGGGCTTGCCCGAGTTGCGTGGCGCTTCCGCAGTTTGTGTGGAACCTGGTCGCATGCGGATGGCTGGACGAATCAGGCTCGCCTGCTCGCCGACCCTGAACCACAGGAGGGCGGGCGTGCCACGAAATCGGGGCAGGCTCACAATCACCACTGGTGCACTCGATGTGGTCACGGGAGGGCCTACTCTTTAGGGGCAGCTCGCTTGGTGCGCCCCGGCTTCGTGGCCGCTGCGCTCTTCTGCTCCAGCATTGCCTGGCCGCGATGCAGAGCTTCCACAGTCGGCTTGAGAAGTGGCATCACCGCCTCGAACTCGCGCGGCACACTTTCGGGAGCGCGGCCTGCGAACAGTTCGACAAGGACCCGGCTGAGCAGGAGGACCTTGGCGTCACCGCGTGAGAGTTGGCGCCCGCGCTCAAGAAAGCGCACGACCTGCTTCTCCGCAGTGACAAGCGCCGCTCCAACGGCGTCCACGCTGCGACGTATCGGCCGCTGATCGGCCTCCGCCTTCCGACACACCATGATGATGTCGATGTCGATGGGCTCCGCCGCTTGGGTCTTGGGCGCTGCGACTGACATCTCCGCCTTCACTGGATGTGCCTGGACTAGCGAGAAGCCGGCATCCGCAATGGCCTGCGCCACCGCGACCCAGCCGTCATCACGCGAGTGGTGGTAGCTGAAAACGAGCAGGCCGTCCTTCACCAGCACCCTACGGCACTCAGTGAACACGCTCGACAGCTTCGACGCGAAGGCTTCCGCGTCCTCGTCTTGGACCTCACCGCACTGGCGAGTCGTCTCCAACTCTAAGCCGGAGGGTAGCAACTCGCGCTGCCAGGCGAAGAAGAAGTCGGCCAGCTCAGAGTAGTGGACGTTGTCGAAGAAGGGCGGGTCGGTCACCACGAGGTCAACCGACTCATCGACAAGGCCGGTTGCGGCGGAGTTACCGCATGAGAGGTACACCCCTGGGGACCGGGGCTGCTTGGTCCAGCCATGCACCTGGACCTGGGTAAGCGGCACAGAAGTGCCGAACACCTTCTTGCCCTTCGGCTTGTCGCCCGCGCGGTCAACAGCGACCTCGAACGGATTCTCCCGGTACTCCAACGCACGTATGAGTCGAAGACGGAAGAGCGTCGAGAAAGAGCCAGAGCTTTGCGGAGTTCCCCACGGGTTCGCTTCGATGGGCATCCGCTCTGGCTTGAGCACATGGTGCGAGAACATGTGCCGAACCGCGCCAGTCCCCTCTCCTTTGTACGAGGCGAACATGTTGTTGAACTCCAACGTGCCGGAGAACACGAGCGCGAGCGCATCGCGCTCAGGCCCTTCGGGCAGACCTCGAATCGCGTGGCCGAGCCTTCCGAGGGCAAGAAGTTGGCGCGCGTTGAAGAAGTCGCCCCAGGACTGGTAACCGTAGTTGATGGCTTGGTCGGTGTTCCGGCCCGGTTCAAGTTGTCCGATGGGCCGCACTACCTCCGCCGTCGCGAGTCGCTGCTCAGCCTGTCGGAACGCAGCAACGTCCGCCTCAGTAGCGCGGAGGTATTCCTTCTTGCCATCTGCGTTCAGCACGAGCTTCGCGTAGAGCTTGTGCCGCGGTGGCACACCAGAGGCCCGCAGGGTCCGCCCAATGCGGAACTCGTGGTTGCAATGGGTGCACTCGGCACTCATCCCCTTCGCTGGCCCGGAATGCGGGTCAAAGGCGTTCTTGCACGCCGTGCACCGTGCTTGCTTCTCATGGTGCAACCCGCGGAAGACCTCGCCGCACTCGGGGCACACGATGTGGACGGTCGGGTACTTCTTCACGTAGGCGTGCTTCGCGAACACGTACGAGGAGAAGAGGTCCACCTCCTCCTTGCACTCTGGGCAGTCCGCGACCTTCACCCAGAAGAAGTAGAGCACGTCACATTCGCGGTCCGTGTTGTCCTTGGCGCGGTACATCGCGCGAATCTCGGCACCAACCGTGCGCTCGACCTGCTCGAAGGCACGCTCGACCCCTGCTCGGTCAATGGCGCCGAGGCTTACGCGGACTCCAGTGAATGCGACGGGGTTGATGTCGCGCCCTACTGCCGCGCACCCGAGCTTTGCTGCCTCCCCCACGGTAGTGCCGCTGCCCATGAACGGATCGAAGACTACGAGCCCGCCCAGGTCCACGTTCTGGTAGAACTCCCGCATGAGCGGGTCGCGCTGGCCTGGAGCGGCGCCGAGCACGATAGCCCGGAACACTGATCCGAGACGCTGCGCCCACCACTTGTGCACATGGTAAATGGGACGGAAGACCTCTTTCCGCCAACTCTCGACCTCCGCAACCTCGCTGAGTTGCTCGAAGGGGAATTCTTCGCGCTCGATGGCGCGCTGCACGCGGGCCACGGTCTTCGTACGCGCGGTGTTCGTCGCCTGCCTACTCATCGTCGCTGGCATCCTCTGCGAGTAGAACTGGGGACACGAGCTTGACCTGCTTGCTGCTGTCACCGGTCGGCCGATACGCAATGAACTCGTGGGCCTTTCCGGCAGACGGGTTCGGCGCGTACTTCGCTTGAATTTGATTCGTCTTGAGGTCGAACTCGTAGCCGACCACCAGTTGGTCCACCTCAACTCGCGTGAACCGCCCTACCTGCTGGAACCGACCATCTGCGTCGTAGTCCGCGGGAACGATGAGCGTCGGCAGAGACGTAACGCCCTCCAGCAGTGCAAACGGCGTGGGCGCTACGTACATCTTCCTGTCACGCACCATAAGGTCCCCGTAGCTGCCGAAGCCCCGAAAGTTCCTGTTCTTGTGGACGTACGTGTGGTCGGCGTTCAAGAAGTCGCCGTGACACAGCACCAGGTCAATAAGCGGGTATTCGCGCTCTGCCTTCGCGACCTCGGTTGGGTAGCGGCCAAACACGTAGAAGACCGTTCGGCCCTTGTGCTTGCCGGTGGGTACCTGGCTGTTTGAGTCAAAGTTCGCCTCGCGGCCAGGGTAGGCGAGCGCCTTAAGTTCGTAACCCTCGGGGTGGGTTACGAGGGTATAATCCGGGTAACTGTTGCGACCTGCGTCGTCAAACTCGATGCCGACTGCGGCGAGGCGCTGCTCGAACCAGTTCTGGAAGTGGTACTCCTTGTCCTTGTCGCTGACCTTCTTGATGAGGTCGCCATTGTGGATGGCAGCCTTGCAGGCCAGGAAGATGTCGAAGCAGCGGGTCGTAAGGTTCTGCATCGGTTACACCGGACGAGTAGAGGCCCGTGGAGTGGGCCAACTAGGGACGGCCGGGGTCTACCACAGCACGCTGACCCGCAGGGTTCCGGCCGTCGTGCGCATTCCCGGGCCTTACGCCCTTCCGAGCGGTGAAGCGGCAAGCGAGCGACCCTCCCCAGGCGCCTGCTGTAGGGGCCCAGAGGAGTCCGTCGGCGACGCTGCTGGGCCTGCTCACGTCACCCCGGTGCGATGGTGTGAGCCGATATGGCCATGCGTCGCACCGTCTTCGACAGAGCCTCGTCGAGTGCCTCCTCCGCTGGGGCTCTACACTGCTCGGCGCAGGGGACAGAGACTTGGCGCACACACCTCGCAGGAGAGCGATGCACCCCGGCAGTCGAGTCCCTGCGCCTCACGGTTGCTCTTCGAGCAAAAGTGATAGAGGGCCTGCTGTACGAGCCGTGGCGAGCACGCGGGAACGTCGTCGCGGAACTCGCGGAGGTTAACCTGTGCTGCCTGCTCTCTGAGCCACGCTGCCCGCGCCTCATAGGACCGTACAGCGCCTGGAGGGCGCAGCGCATCCACTGCCCGTGCGACGTTCGTGTCCACCACGAGCAGTCGGTTTCCGTCCACGTCAGGCGCCCACGGGGTTAGCCCGGGGGCTAGGGCGGGTGTCGAGAGCGCGCTCACGAACATCGTCGCAAGCTTTCTTCCCACCCGGTGCACCTGGGCGAAGTGCTCGACGAGTTGCTCAGCGCGGCGCTGCGGGTTTGGCTCGCCTTGCTGAACGACAGCGAGCACCCTCGCGAGTGCCCCATCCTTCCACGCGCGAAGCCAAGCCGACGTTGGCAGCTTCCCCATGTCCCCCATGCGGCGGAACAGGCAGGTGGCCGCCTTCACGTGGCACTCAACTCCCGGGCGGCTTCGGCAGTCCACACCCGTCCTGTCCTTGTGCACGTCGCACCGGCTCTCGAACATCTCAGCCGATGCGAGGTGCTCGCAGTCGTGACGCTCCAGGCGCAGCTCAAGGATGGTCGCGGACACGAGCGACTCGGCCTCTTCGGCGGTCATAGTGCGCTGCTGCCGCATGATGACGACATCCCGCAGCGCCTGGAACATTGAGAGCGCCACGAAGAGACGGAAGAGCGCAGGCGGCTCACCTCGCGCCAGCTCGCCCGACTCGACAGCGAAGGCGCCGACTCGTGAGGGGTCGCAGTAGAACGGCAGGGTGCCGGGACCTTCGGTCCTGCCGTACACGTTTGCGAAGTACCACGCTGCAACGCGCCGGAGTGCGTCCGCTGGCTCAGTGCGCTCGGAGATAGGGGGGCACCGGTGCCGGGCATCGTGCGGTTCCATGCCACAGCAGGAGAGGAGCCGCCAGAAGCCGCTTGTTCTCGGCGGCCCCGTGCCCCCTCTGACCGGACTATGAGCTTGCCCCAATTGCGTGGCTCTCCCGCACTTCGTGTGGTTCAGCGTCGGCGAGCAGGCGAGCCTCATTCGTGCAGCCATCCGCGTGCGGCCAGGATCTACACAAACTCCGGGATGGCTCGATGCACTCCACAAACGTGGACCTTGCCGCGCTGCTCCGCTCCACGTTGAACCGGACCCAACTTGTCGAGGGGTGGGCCCACAAGTGCCGCTGCTACGGGCACGTCGAACTCTCGGCATCCTCCGAGGTGCGCCGCTGCTCCAAGGCGGGCTGCGGCTTCACGCTTTGGCCCTCGCCCAATCCGCGCACCATCCGCTTCCACGACCTGCGCCACACCACGGCCACGCTACTGCTCAAGGCGCGGGTGCCGCTGGCGGTGGTCCAGCGCATCCTTGGGCACTCCTCGCCCACCATCACGTCAGGCGTCTACGGACACCTCGACGTTGACGACATGCGCGCGGGCCTGGGGCAGCTCAGCTTCCAGCCGTCCGAGGAACCCCTTGCCGAGGTGCTCCCGCTGGCGGTGGGCGGTCCGCATGGTGCGCCGGTGGTGCGGAGTTCGGAGCGGGCGGGATTCCGTTCCCGCGCCTCGGAGGAAAATCCCGAGGCACGGGGCGGGGTTACGGGGAGTGGGCCCTCCTGGATTCGAACCAGGGACCAATCGGTTATGAGCCGACAGCTCTAACCGCTGAGCTAAGGGCCCCCAAGGTACGCACGCACGGCGCCGAAGCGCCGCACTGACCGGGGAAGTATCGCGCACCCCGCGCGGGCGCAAGAGGGCGTGTGCCCCGCTGCTCAGCGATGCACGCGCCAGTGCGTGCCCTGGCCTTCCAGGCGCACCCCCTCCGCCTTCAGCCGCCGGGCCTGCTCCACCGCTACCGGCGGCGCCAGCATCCCGTCCGAGCGGATGACGCGCCACCACGGCACGTTCTCCAGCGTCTTCAACTCCCGGCCCACCCCTCGCGCCGCCCCCGGCCGCCCCGCGTAGAGCGCCACCTGCGCGTACGAGCGCACCTCGCCCCGCGGAATGGCTCGTACCGCCCGGCGCACCGCCTCGGGGAAGGGGAGGGGTTTCCGCGGCTCTGGCTTGGGCTTCGTTGCCGTCTTGCTCGCTGTCTTCCGTCTCGCCGGCATACGGCCTCCCTCCACAGGGGCAGACCCTCACCCTGGCCCTCTCCCAGAGGGAGAGGGGATCGCAAACGAAAAAGCCCCCGGTCCACATTGGGAACGGGGGCTTCTTCTTACGTCACTCTCCGGCCCTCGGGGCATGACCCAGGGGGGCGGGTACCCTCACCCCGACCCTCTCCGGGGGGAGAGGGAGGAGTTGGGAGGGACGGGCTCGCTCTTCCGCTTAGCTCTCCACGAAGGAGCGCAGGCGCTTGGAGCGGCTCGGGTGGCGCAGCTTGCGCAGCGCCTTGGCCTCGATCTGCCGGATGCGCTCGCGCGTCACCTCGAAGTCCTGGCCCACCTCTTCCAGCGTGTGGTCGCTCTTCTCGCCGATGCCGAAGCGCATCCGCAGCACCTTCTCCTCACGCGGCGTCAGCGTGGCCAGCACCTTCCGCGTCTGCTCGGCCAGGTTCATGTTGATGACCGCGTCCGACGGCGACACCAGGCTCTTGTCCTCGATGAAGTCGCCCAGGTGGCTGTCCTCTTCCTCGCCGATCGGCGTCTCCAGGGAGATGGGCTCCTTGGCGATCTTCAGGACCTTGCGCACCTTGTCGAGCGGCAGCTCCATCTTCTCCGCGATCTCCTCGGGCGTCGGCTCGCGGCCGATCTCCTGCACGAGGTAGCGGCTGGTGCGGATGAGCTTGTTGATCGTCTCGATCATGTGCACCGGGATGCGGATCGTGCGGGCCTGGTCCGCGATGGCGCGGGTAATGGCCTGGCGGATCCACCACGTGGCGTAGGTCGAGAACTTGTAGCCGCGCTTGTACTCGAACTTGTCCACCGCCTTCATCAGGCCGATGTTGCCCTCCTGGATGAGGTCCAGGAACTGCAGGCCGCGGTTCGTGTACTTCTTGGCGATCGACACCACCAGGCGCAGGTTGGCCTCGACCAGCTCGGTCTTGGCGCGCTCGGCGCGGCGCTCACCCATGCGGATGGCCTCGTAGTTGCGCCGCAGCTCCTCCACCTCGAGGTTGGCCTCCTCCTCCACGCGCTTGATGTTGCGCGTGGCCGTGCGCACGTCGCGCTCGAGCGCCTCGATCTGCTCGAGGGTGGCGTTGAGCTTGCGCTGCGCCTTCTTCATGGCCTCGGGGTCTTCCTTGGCCTCGCGCAGCAGCTCGCGCAGCGTGTCCATGGGCACGCCGTAGCGGCGCTCCTGCTCACGCAGCTCCGACTCCGCCTTCTCCACGCGCTCGATGAGCCCCTTGAGGTTCAGGACGATGCGGTCCACCTGCTTCTTGTTCAGCCGCATCTCCTCCAGGACCTCCATCATCTTGGTCCGGAGATCCTTCACCTCCTGCTTGAGCTCCTTCTTCTTGACGTCGGTGAGCTTCTTCTTGCCGGCGAGCTCCGCATCGAGCACCTCGCAGTCCTTGGCGAACTTGCGGATGCGCTCGATCTGCTTGTTGATCTGCTCGATCTTGTTCAGCTCGCTCTGCGCGAGCTGGGCCGGCTGACCCTCACCCTCGGCGCCCTCCTCGGCGACCTCGGCCTCGGGCTCCTCACCCTCCGCCTGGGCCTCCTCGGGCGCGTCCTTGATGACGTCGCGCACGCGCAGCTTGCCGTTCTTCAGCCGGTTGCCGATGTCGAGGATCTCGACCATGGCCACGCGGCAGGCCAGCAGCGCCCGCAGCACTTCCTTCTCGCCGTCCTCAATGCGCTTGGCGATCTCCACCTCGCCCTCGCGGGTGAGGAGGCTCACGCTGCCCATCTTGCGCAGGTACAGGCGGACGGGGTCGTTCGACTTGCCACCCGGCTCGTCGTCCTCGTCCTTCTCGTCCTCGTCGGCCTCGGCGCGCTCTTCCTCCACCGCGACCGTGGGCTTGATCTCCGTGCTCTGAGCGGCCTTCTGGGCGTCGACGATCTCGATGTCGTTGTCGCCGAACATGCTCATCACGTCGTCGATCTGATCCGACGACACGATGTCCGCGGGCAGGGCGTCATTGACCTCGTCGTAGGTGAGGAAGCCCTTCTCGCGACCGGCGGCCAGGAGATCCTTGACCTCCTTGCGGTCGGCGATGGGCTCCTCGTCCACCTCGTCCTCGACGGCGTCGGGATCGACCTCGACGGCGGCGGCGGCCTCTTCGGCGGCCTCCTCGGGATCCACGTCGCCGTCGTCCACCTGGGTGACGGCCTTGCGCTTCTTGAGCGTCTCGGTGGCCTTCTCCGCGGCGGCGGTCTTCTCGGCCTTGTCGGCCTTCTCCGCCTTGCGCGCGGCGGCGGAGCTGGCCTCAGCGCTCTCAGTACCCTTGGCCGAGGCTTCCTCCGGCTTCTTCTTCTTGCGGATCTCCGGGGCCACCTTCTTCTTGGGCTTGACGGCCACCTTCGAGGAGGGCTTCTGCGTGGGCATTCGGGTACTTCTCCTTGGAAAAACAGGGACCTGGCCTGGAGGGAGCCGGCCGATCTATCGCAAAGTAGAGGATTCTTACAAACGCGAACTCAAACCGGTTGCATGGGGGCCTTTGTTCCCGGGGGGGACGGGCGGATTTCCTCTTCCACGCGTTTCTTGAGGGAAAGCAGCTCCATGCGCTGCGTGAGGAGCTGTTTGGTCTCCTCGGACAGGTCGAGTGCGCCGCTCGTCTGGCTGGTGGTCCGCTTGATGTAGTCCAGCTGCTGGTTGATGCGGCGGAGCATGATGGCCCGGCACACCTGGAGGAAGTAGTGCTCCAGGGCGGAGCCTTGCTGCTCGGCGAGCTGGCGCATGGCGGATTCCACGGCGCGTTTGATGGTGTCGTGGGCCTCGAAGAGGGCGTCCTCGGCCCCATGGCCCGAGGTGGCGTGGGCGAGCACCAGCCGGAGGCCGGGGTGGGACAGCTCGTCGTAGACGCGGAAGGTGTCGCGGACCACGAGCCGGGGCTCGCGCAGGACGGCGGCCACGTACAGCGTTTCCAGGGCGTCCGGGGGCTTCACCGGGGCGGGGCGGGGCGCGGCCAGGCCCTGGGGAGCAGCTCCCCTGCCAGGCTGCTGACCGGGCTTGGGAACGGGCTTCACCGCCGGGGGTGGGGCCTTGCTGCGCAGGGAGGACTCCAGCTCGGCGGCGGGCAGCCCGCACCAGGCGCTCAGCGCTCCGAAGAAGGCCGAGCGCTCCAGCCCCACTGGAAGTTGCGCCGACACGGGCTTGAGCCGCTCCAGGGCGGCCATCTTCTCCTCGAAGCTGGCCTCCTTCCCCTGGGGCAGGACGGTGAGGAAGACGTGATGGGTGAGGGGCCGGGCCTCGGTGAGCAGCCGCTCCAGGCCGGTGGAGCCCTCGCGGCGGATGAAGTTATCCGGGTCGTCGCCCTGGGGCAGCAGCGCCACCTTGGCGGCGGCTCCCGCGGCGAGCAGGGGGCCGGCCAGGCGCTCCACGGCGGCGAGGCCCGCCTGGTCTCCGTCCAGCAGGAGGAAGAGCTCCCGGGCCTCGGCGCGGCCGAGCACCTTGAGGTGGCCCGGGGTGAGGGCGGTGGAGCACAGCGCCACCGTGTGCTTCACCCCCTCCTGGTGCAGGGCGATGCAGTCGAAGTAGCCCTCCACCAGCACGGCGGCCTTGCGGCGGCGGATCTCATCGCGCGCCTGGTCCATGCCGAAGAGCGTCTCGCTCTTGTTGTAGAGCCGGGACTCGCGGGAGTTGAGGTACTTGGGGCCCTCCTCGGCGTCCACCAGCCGGGCGCCAAAGGCGATGGGGCGGCCCTCGGGGGCGCGGATGGGGATGATGAGGCGGCTGCGGAAGAAGTCGAAGTAGCCGTCGCCCTTGTTGCGCTTGGAGACGAGGCCCGCGTTGAGGCCCCACTCCACCATGCCCGCCTTGGTGAGCTTGTCCGCCAGCGAGGTCCACGCCGCCGGGGCCCAGCCCAGCCCGAAGGCCCGGGCCGTCTCCTCGGAGATGCCGCGGCTGGCGAGGTAGGCGCGGGCGCGGCGTCCCTCCTCCTCCCACAAGAGCGAGCGGAAATGCTCGGCCGCCAGGTCGGTGGCCTCCTTGAGCTGCTGCCGCTCCCGGGCGCCGGGGTCCTGCGCTGCTTCCAGGTCCACCCCCACCTCGCGCGCCAGGTCCCGCACCGCGTCGAGGAACGTCTTGCCCAGGTAGCGCTGCACGAAGGACACGGCGTCCCCGCTCGCGCGGCACCCGTGGCAGAAATAGAAGCGCTTCTCGGGGACGACGTAGAAGGAGGGCGTCTTCTCCTGGTGGAAGGGGCAGCGGCCCTTGAACTCGCGCCCGGCCTTCTTGAGCTCCACGTAGCGCGAGACGAGCCCGACCAGGTCCACCCGCTCGAGGACTTCCTGGATTTTGTGCTCGGGGATCACGTGTCCCACCCCCTCCGCCCGGCGTGAGCGGACCGCCATGGCCCGCACACCAGCCCCTGCGGACGAGTATGGGCCCGGCCCCTGACATGGCCGAGGGAGGTCCAGCGGGAGTCGATGCTGTAGAAGAGGAAGGGCATGTCGGCGCGTCGGAAGCTGCCCGGAGGTGGGGGGCAGGAGGCGACCGGATACCCTTAATGGCCGATCAGCGGCCGGGCAAGTTCTCGAAGAACCCGCCCGGCGCCGTTCGAGGCCGGAAAACCGGGACTGCTACAGCTTGGACAGCTGGTTCTTCACTTCCTCGGAGATGGCGCGGCCCTCGGCGCGGCCCTGCAGCTTGGGCGAGACGAGCTTCATCACCGCGCCCATGTCCTTGGCGCTCTTGGCACCGGCCTCGGTGATGGCGGCCTGGACCTCGGCGCGCAGCTCGTCCGGGGTGAGCTGCTTGGGCAGGTAGTTCTGGAGGACGGAGATCTCCTGCTCCTCCTTCTCGGCCAGCTCGGGGCGGCCACCGGACTTGAACTGCTCGACGGAGTCGCGGCGCTGCTTGATGAGGGTGGCGATGACCTGAAGGATGCTGGCCTCGTCGAGAGGGCCGGTGGCGCCGGGCTCCACTTCCTTGTACTTGATGGAGCTCTTGAGCATCCGCAAGACGCTGAGGGTGAGCTCGTTCTTCGAACGCATCGCGTCCTTGAGGTCGGCGTCGATGCGCTCCCTGACGGTGGCCATGGCAGGACTCCAGGAATGTGTGGGAAGGGTGCTACACGGACGAGAGCCGGGGCGCTGAACTGACGCAGCCCCGGCTCGCGAAAGGGCGGCTAGTACGTCTTACGCGCCTTCTTCACCGCGCGCTTCTTGGCCGCGAGAGCCTTCTTCTTCCGCTTCACGGAAGGCTTCTCGTAGTGCTCACGCTTGCGGATCTCGGAGAGGATACCAGCCTTCTCGGTAGCCTTCTTGAAGCGCTTGAGGGCGCTCTCGATGGACTCACCATCCTTCACTCGAATGCCGGGCATGTGTCACCTCCTTCCGTGTGCCTAGAAATGTAAGGGGCGCCGATATGACGCAGCGGGCGTGAAAACGCAAGGACACCCGCAGAAAAGGATCTCACGGGTAGGCTAAAGTGGACCCTCGTGAGCCCCGCCCTCTTCCTCGTCCTGCTGTTGTCGGCCGGCCAGCATGGCGGCCAGGGAGCACTGGGTTGCTGGACGTCCTGCCAACGGCATGTGCAGGACAAGGCCCTTCGCACCCAGGTCTGCCAGCTGTGCGTCACCACCGGCCGCTCCGATGCCTGGGTGCTAGAGCTGGGGCGCAAGCCCGGCCCCCTGTCCCAGGCCGCCCTGCGCTCGGCGCTGACGGATCCGGAATGGCGGGTGCGGTGGGGAGCGCTGCGGGCGCAGGCGAAGGTCCGGGGGCACACCGAGCCGCGTACCCTGGCGGATTGGGTGGCCGAGGCCCCGGCCAGGGACGAGGTGCTCGCCTGTGTCACTGCCGCGCGAGCCGCCGCTCATTCCGGCCAGTCCACGGCCTCCTTCCTGAAGGAAGCGGGGGCGAAGGGTGGGGCGGCCGCCGCCCGCGTCTGGACCCACCGGGAGGACATCCGAGAACTGCTGGAGGTGGAGGTGTACTCCGAGCAGGCGGCGCTCCGGGGCGAGGCGCTCGCCCACCTTGCCACCTTCCTGGGCAGGCCGCCAGCCCGGGTGCTGCTGGAGGCCATGGCCCGACGCCCCGAGTCCGCGGACGCGGCCGCCGCCTCCGCGCTCCTCTCGGTGGCCGAGAAGCAGGGCACCTCGGTGGGGCGGGTGCTGCTGGTGGAGGCGAAGCCGCCGGATGAGGCCCTCATCAACCGCCTCTTCGCCGTCTACTCGGGAGACTTGGAGAAGCTGCAGAAGGGGCTGGCCTCCACCGATGTCACCGAGCGGCGCGTCACCGTGCAGTCGCTGCGGCGCTACGGTCCGCTGGCCCAGCGCGAGTTGGAGCGCGCCCTGGCCGACACCGAGGCCCAGGTGCGCCGGCTGGCGGCCCGGGCACTCGCCGAGTCCGAGGGCCTGCCGCTGATGGAGACCGCGGGCCGGAGGATCCGCGCGGAGGGGGCCTCGCTGGCCGCCCGGCGCGTCTGGTTGGAGCTGGCGGCCACCGAGAAGTCCTGTGAGCCGTTCCTCCTGGAGGTGGCGCACGAGACCGGGCTTCCCGCCGACACGCGGGGCGAGGCGGTGGCCGCGCTCGCCGATTGTAACGGCGCCGCCGGGCGCCGCTTCCAGCTGCTGGCCCCCCTCCTGGAGGACCCGCAGGGACTGGTGCGGGCCGGGGCGGTGCGGGCGCTCACCCTGCCGCGCTCGTCCGAGGCGGATGCCGCCGTCGCCGCCGCGCTCGAGGACTCCGCGCCGGAGGTGGTGGCCGCGGCCCTCGGCGTGGTGAGCCAGCAGCGGCAGCTGGCGCTGGGAGAGACCGCGGTGGCCCTGCTCGGCTCCCCGCATGCTCAGGTGCGGGAGGCCGCCGCCCGCGCGCTGGAGCGGATCGGCCGTCCCCAACACGTGAAGCCCCTCGCCCAGACGCTGCAGGCGGACAGCGTCGCCTCGGTGCGGGTGGCCGCCGCCGAGACGTTGGCCCTCCTTGGAGGCCCCTTCGCCGCCTCCGCCCTCAGCCAGGCCGCGGCGAAGGATCCGGACTCCCACGTCCAGCACGTGGCCCGGCGCGGACTGGAGCGGCTCGGCTTCCGGCCTCCTTGAACGCGGGAGTCCTTGCAGGCCCTTCAGGTGGGCGGATATGGTTCGAGGTCTGGAGAAGTGCGCATGAAGATTACACGAGCCATCGTCATCGAGCCGGGTGCGGCGGGGCGCCGCAAGCTGAAGGAGGGTCTGGAGAAGGCGGGACTCGAGGTGTCCACCGTGGCGGGGTGGGAGGAGGCGCCGGGCCGGGGCGCCCAGCTGGTGGTGCTGGGGCCCTCGGTGGAGAAGCCAGCGCGGGTGGCGCGCGCGGTGCGGGGGCAGTTGCCGCAGGCGCTCGTGCTGGCCGCGCAGGAGACGCCCGGCAAGGCGGGCTTCGCGGATGGGGTGCTTCCGCTGCCCGTCTCGGGGAAGGACCTGCGGGTGCGGCTGCCCGAGCTGGTGAAGCTGCGGACGCTCTCGCGGGGCACCACGCCGGTGCGCAAGGCCCGTGCCGCCCCCGCCGCCGAGCCGGTGCGCGTCGCGGGCGAGCCGCTGTTGGATCCGCTCACCCAGTTCTACGTCTTCGCGCACTTCAAGGACTTCGTCTTCGTGGAGGTGAAGCGCTCGCGGCGCCATGGCCTGCCCCTGGCGCTCGCGCTGGTGGCGTTCGATCCGCTCCCGGTGCGCGCGGGCCGCGAGCTGCGCGAGCAGCTCCATGGAGGCCTGGCGCTCGCCATCCGGCGCTCGCTGCGCGACACGGACTTCCCGGTGCAGTACTCGGCGGACCGGGTGCTGTTGCTGCTGCCGCACACGGACCTGGCCGGGGCCCATACCCTGGCCCGCCGCGTCTGCGAGCGCGTGGCCCGCTCCAGCCTCGCCTTCGACGACCAGGTCATCCGCCCCACCGTGTCCGTGGGCCTGGCAGCCCTCACCCCGGGGCGCGAGGGGTCCTTCGCCGACCTCGTCCGTCAGGCGCAGAGCTCGCTCGAGTCCGCGCAGTCCGCCGGCGGCAACCGCGTGGAGCTGCTCGCGGAGACGCCGGGACTCGAAATCGAGGGGACATAGCGGGGAAGACCCTCACCCCAGCCCTCTCCCAGAGGGAGAGGGAGCGCGCGGAGGAGGGGATGAGGGCTACGGGCCGCTGATGGCCTTGCCGTCCACGCGGTTCCGGCCGGCGCGCTTGGCCCGGTAGAGGTACTTGTCCGCCGCGCCGATCAGATCCTCCGCCGCCGCGAAGTCCGTGTCGTGCAGCGTGGCCACGCCCAGGCTGATGGTCACCTTGATGGGCGTGCCGCTGAAGATGAAGTCGGTGCGGTCCACCGCCGCGCGGCAACGCTCGGCGCACGAGAGCGCCTGCTCCTCGGCCGACTCGCGCAACATGAGGGCGAACTCCTCGCCGCCATAGCGCGCGATGACGTCCTCGGTGCGGATGGTGTCGCTCACCCGCTGCGCGATCCGCGTCAGCACGTAGTCGCCCGCCGGGTGCCCGTACACGTCGTTGATCTTCTTGAAGTAATCCACGTCGAACATCACCAGGGACAGGGCCACCCGGTGGCGCAGGCAGTAGGCGAACTCCTTGCGCAGCGTCTCCATGAAGTACTTCTTGTTGTACAGGCGCGTCAGGCCGTCCCGCGTGGCCGACTCGTAGATGCTGCGCTGGTAGGCCTCCTCCAGCTGATCCTGGATGGAGAACTTCAGCACCGTGTTGGAGCCGATCTGAATCTTGTCGCCGTCGTAGAGCGGCGCGGCGCTCACCTTCAGGCCGTTGAGGAACGTGCCGTTGGTGCTGCCCAGGTCCACCAGCTGGAAGCGGCCCTCGCCGAGCGACACCACCTTCGCGTGCTTGCGCGAGATGCCATCGTCCTCGACCTGGAACTGCGCTTCCACGCTGCGGCCGAGCACCGTCTCGGACTTGTCCAGCTTGAACATCCGGCCGATTCCGGCCGCGGACTTGGCGCTGATCACGATGAGATACGCGCTCTGCTGCTGAGGGGCATCCCCCAGCAGGTCCGAAATCGAATGGACGGCGGTCTTCTCGTCGGACATCGTGACCCCCATCTTATGGGTCGAGGATTGTTAGCAGCAAGCAGGCCTCGGGACGGATACCCCGGGATGGTCGGCTCCTAACGCGCGCGCCTCGACTTTTTGACCGGGAGCTCCTGCACAATGGCCGCCCGCTCGGTCATCTCCCCGACAATTGGGGTCTCGATGAAGCGGGCCAGCGCCTCCCTGTCCCGGTGGTAGGCGAGGCCCTGCATCAGCTTCACCAGCGCCGCCGAGGGGGTCATGTCCCCGCCGCTCAGCGCCCCCTCCCGGAGGGCCGCCGCCCCGGACTCGTAGAGCGAGAGGTCCACCCCGTTGCGGTAGGCCTGGCTCACCACCACCACCGGCACGTCCCGCTTGCGGGCCTCCTGGAAGAGGGGCAGCAGGGAACGGCCGAGCGAAGGATCGCTGGGGTAGTTACCCGCGCCGTAGGCCTCCAGCACCAGACCGCGCACATGGGGCAGCAGGGCCAGGGGCAGGGCGGGGTCCAACCCCGGAAACACCTTGAGGAGGAAGACGCGGGGCTCCAGCTTCTGGCGCAGGCGGAAGGGGCCCTTCTGGCGTAGACCCGGAGCGAAGGTGGCATCCACTCCCAGCGTGCCCAGCAGGGGGCAGTTGGGGCTGTCGAAGGCGTCGTACTCGGACACCTTCATCTTGCGGGTGCGGTTGCCCCGGTAGAGGTGGGAGTCGAAGCAGATGCTCACCTCGGGGGGGCCCTGGAGGGCGGAGAGCACCGCGTCAATGAGGTTGAGCCGCGCGTCCGAGCGGATTTCACCCAGGGGCCGCTGCGAGCCCGTCATCACCACCGGCTTGGGCAGCCCGGGCAGCATGAAGGAGAGGGCGCTGGCGGTGTAGGCCAGGGTGTCGGTGCCGTGCGTCACCACGGCGCCGTCGAAGTCCGGCAGCCGCTGGTGCAGGTGGGCGGCCAGCCCGCTCCACAGCTCCGGCTGCATCTCCGAGCTGTCCAGGTTGGAGAAGAGCTCCAGCTCGATGTCGGCGAGCCGGAAGAGCTCCGGGCAGCGGGACTTGAGCGTCTTGAAGAAGGCGGCGGGGCGCAGCGCGGACGGCCGGCCTCCGGCCATCCCCAACGTGCCGCCGGTATGCAGCAGGAGGATTCTGGGCATGGGACGGGGTCCCTCCCTGGCAGAGCCGGCGTCGCTTTACAAGCCCCGCGCGCATCGCTAAGACCGGCCCGTGCACCCCGACCGCCGCAACCGTGTCCTCCTGGCGCTCACCCTGGCGCTGATGGCCCTCCCGGCCTGTTCCAAGAACTCCGAGGCGGCCCAGCCCGCCCAGCCCACCGCGCCCAAGCCGTCCACCCCGGCCCCGGCGGCCCCTCCCGCGCAGGCCGCCGTTCCCGCCACGGGCGGCTCGGGGGGCTCCATGCTCTCCGGCATCCCCGGCATGGACTTCTCCGCCCTGCCGCCCGCCGCGCAGCGCGAGCTGTCCACCGTCCTCTCCGACGAGTTCTGCTACTGCGGCTGCCCCCACACCCTGGGCCAGTGCCTCAAGGGCCACACCACCTGCCAGCACGCCAAGCGCATGACCCGGCTCGCCGCCCGGCAGGCCGTCGCCGGCGTGCCCGCCACCGACATCATCGTGGCCCTCTCCGAGTACTACTCCGCCTTCCGCGCCCCCCGGCAGAAGCTCGAGGTGGACCCGCGCATGTGCATGGGCGACGCCAAGGCCCAGGTGACGCTGGTGGAGTTCTCCGACTTCGAGTGCCCCTACTGCGGCAAGGCCCGCCCGCTGCTGGAGGCCTTCGCCAAGAAGAACGCCAGCCGGGTGCGCTTCTGCAACGTGCCCTTCCCGCTGCCCATGCACGCCAACGCGGTGCCCGCCGGCCAGGCCGTGCTCTGGGCGCGGGACCAGGGCAAGTTCTGGGAGATGCACGACGCGCTCTTCGAGAACGCGCAGAACCTCTCGCCCGCCAACATCGTGGCCATCGCCAACAAGCTGGGCCTCAAGGGCGCCGAGCTGCAGAAGGCGCTGCAGGCCGGCACCTACGCCAAGGAGCTGGAGAAGTACAAGGCCCTGGGCACCACGGCCGGCATCCGCGGCACGCCCAGCATCTTCTTCAACGGCCGCGTCTACGACGCCCAGATGGGCCTCACCGACGAGGCGCTCACCCATACCCTGGAAGACGAGCTCGAGTGGCGCGCGAACAACAACGCGTGGGCCGCCGACTGACGGTGACATGAGCCAGCGCTTCCGCATCGATGGCCCCCAGCTCGTCCCCGACGAGCGGCAGGCGCCGCAACAGCCGCAGCCACCAGCGCTGGCGGGCCGCACGGGCTCGTACGTGCTGCAGCCCACCTCGCCGGATCTGCTCGTCTTCTCGCGCACGCCGGCCGAGGGGGGCTCGCTGCCCACCCCCCGCGTGGTGCTCTCCGGAGACGCCTCCGGCTTCCCCCTCTCGGACCTCATCGCCTTCCTCAGCCAGGCGCGCTGGAGCGGCATCGTGCGCGTGCAGGCCCCCGGCGGCGAGCGCTCCGTCATCCTGCGCGAGGGCGAGGTGCGCGGCGCCACCTCGGACGTGGCGGCGGACCGGCTCGGCGAGGTGCTCGTCCGGCTGGGCTACCTGGAGCGCACCCAGCTGGAGACGGTGCTGCGCGAGCATCCCCCCTCCAAGATTGGCCGCGCCCTGGTGGAGCGGGGCCTGCTCCAGGCGCACGACTTGTTCAAGTGCGTCACCCACCAGGTGAGTGAGATCTTCCACGCCATCGTCCTGTGCCGGGAGGGCAGCTTCTTCCTGGTGGACCAGCCGGTGGAGGACAAGCTCGGGCACAACATCCAGCTGTCCACGCAGAGCCTGCTGATGGACAGCATCCGGAAGATCGACGAGCTGGCGCACTTCCGCAAACGCATCCCCCACAGCCGCCTCTACGTGCTGCGCAAGGGCATGGCCAACGCCCGGCTGGAGCCGGACGAGGACAAGGTGCTGGGCCTGGTGGATGGCCGCCGCACGGTGCTGGACCTGGGGCAGGGCGCCCGGCTGTCCGAGTTCGACGTCACCAAGGTCGTCTACGGCCTGCTGGAGGGCGGCTTCGTCCAGCTGTCCGACAAGCCCCTGGGCGGCTCGATGCAGTCGCTGTCCGGCATTCCCGCGGTGCGTCCGAAGGCCTTCATGGGGATTCCCGTGGTGCGTCCGTCCTCCACCGGCATTCCGTCGGTGCGCCACTCGCAGTCGGGCCTGCGCGCCATCACCCAGCCGCAGCAGCAGGCGCCGGTGCAGGACGTGCGCGAGGTGGTGCGCGTCTTCAACCTCATCTTCCGGGAGATCGCCGCCGAGGTGTCCAAGCAGGGCCTGGCGCGCGAGTTCATCGCCTCGGCCAACGCCGCGCTCTCGGGGCAGGCGCTGTCCTCCTCGCCGGTGCTGGCGGGGCTGGCCTTCGCGCCGGACGGCAGCCTGCCGGACACGAAGCTGGTGACGGCCTACGAGCAGTTCCGCGGCTCGCTGGGCTCGGAGCCGCTGGCCTCCTTCCGGCAGGCGCTCAGCGACGTGATGTTCTTCCTCCTCTTCCAGGCGGGAGAGCTGCTCGAGTCGCGCGCGGACGAGGACCTCGCCCGGCGCGTGAAGGACATGCTCGCCTCGCTCGGTGGGTCCTGACATGAGCGCGGAGCGGCCCCGGCTGACGGAGGACGTGCCGGGGTGCGGCGGCGCCTTCAAGCTCGTCCCCGAGGACTTCGAGGTGGAGGAGCTGCCCGCCTACGAGCCATCGGGGGAGGGGGAGCACCTCTACCTCTGGCTGGAGAAGCGCGGCCGGGACACCCGCGAGGTGGTGAAGGCCCTGGCCACCGCGCTGGGCGTGGACGAGGGCGACGTGGGCGTGGCGGGGATGAAGGACCGGCAGGCCATCACCCGGCAGCTCCTCTCCGTGCCCGCGCGGGCCGAGGCGCGGCTGCCGGACTTCGCCCTGGAGGGCGTGAGCGTCCTGTGGAGCCGGCGCCACGGCAACAAGCTGCGTACCGGGCACCTCAAGGGGAACCGCTTCCGGCTGCGCCTGCGGGGCGTGAAGGACGTGGGCGCGGCGCGCGAGAGCTTCACCCGGCTGGGCGAGCGGGGCGTGCCCAACTACTTCGGCGAGCAGCGCTTCGGCCGCGAGGGTGACAACGCGGACTTCGGCCGCCTGCTGGTGCTGGGCCAGCGGCTGCCGCGCCGGCCCGACAAGTTCCAGCGCAAGCTGTACCTCTCGGCCTTCCAGTCGCGCCTCTTCAACCGGGCCCTGGTGGACCGGCTGCGCGCGGGCTCCTTCGACACGGCGCTCCTGGGCGACGTGCTGCGCAAGGAGGACTCGGGCGGCCTCTTCGTCTGCGAGGCGCCCGAGGTGGATGGGCCCCGCACGGCCGCCTTCGAGGTGAGCCCCGCCGGGCCCCTCTTCGGCCCGAAGATGACCGCGGCCGCCCACGCCGTGGCCGAGGCCGAGGCGAAGCTGCTCGCGGACGAGGGCGTGACGCTGGACGACTTCCGGCGCGGCGGTGACGAGACGCAGGGCGGGCGCAGGCCCTACCGGGTGCGGCTCGGCAACCCCTCGCTGGAGGTGGACGGGGAGGACCTGGTGCTCACCTTCGAGCTGCCCAAGGGCTCCTATGCCACCGAGGTCCTCCACGAGCTGCTGAAGGACGGCTGACGCGGCTCGCCTGCGGGTAGCTCGCACTTCCCCTCAGGCCCCGAGGAGATCGTGCAGCACCAATTGGTAGTAGTTGGTGCTGCCCACGTGTGAGGCGAAATGCCGGGCGGACTGGCTGAGCCGTTGAGCCACCGCCTCGAACTCGGCCCGGCTCACGTTCCGGAGGGACAGGTACAGACGTGCCGCTGCTCGCAGGTAGGAAAAGAGCGGGTTGGCCTCCGTCCCATCCGGGCGGCGGCGAAGCTGCCGGTAGAGCCGCTCGAACTCGGCGTCCGCTACCACCTTGCGCGTCGTCGCGCAGTAGTTGGCCGCGGTCATCTCCAGCATGAGGAAGAAGGGTTGGTACTCCTCGGGCGGCGTCCCCGCCATGGACGGCGGCACCGCCGTTCCCGTCCAGAGCTGGGCGCAGGGCTTGAGCTTCAGCATCGCCAATCCCGGACTCCCTGCTTCCATCACCGGAACCTCCTCGCCCAGGGGCCTGCCCCCTCCTTGGGGGCTGACCTCGATGGGAATCCGCAGCAGCTCGGTCCGTTGCGCTTGAAATCCCGCTCGCTCCAGCGTGGCTCTCACCTCCGCGTCCATGTCCCCACCTCCGAAGTTCATTCCAAAGATGTGACCTCCGCCGTCAGAAGTCGAGTCCTCGAAAACCGAGCCGGTTCTCAGGTTTCTGAGCCCGGGAGGGTGCCAGGCGCGCGCTTTCTCCGCCGTCCAATGCTCCGGACAGAGGGGAGGGGAGGCCATGGCATCCTCGTTGCTCCAGGGAGCCGCACCTCATTCCCACCGGAGCCATCCATGGACTCGCCCCTGCTGCGCCACCTCTTCTCGCGTGCCCTGCGCGCCTCGCTCGCCTCTCCGCTGGTGCTCGCCGGCTGCGGAAGCGTGGACCTGACGGGCTACTCCGCGCCCGCCTGTGAGAACGGCTCCCCCGCCGTGAGCGGCCTGTCTCCCGCGGTGCCGGCGGACCTCGTGCAACTGCGGTCCATTGGCAGCAACCCGGGCGGGGGCTATTTCGCCGAGGCGGTGGTGGCCTCCTCCGGGACGGCGTGCGCGACGGCTTCCGACAAGGCGGCGTGCGAGTCGGCCCTGAGCAACCTCACCTCGAGCAGTGGCTTCCGCAGGTCCTGCCTCGACCTGTGCAGCGAGTACTACGTCGCGACGACGCGGGGCGACGAGGTGACGGCCCACACGACGCTGGAGGCGCTCAAGGTCTTCCTGGGCCCCATCGACACGGCGCAGGAGGCCGCGCTGCTCGCCTTCGCGTCCAACTACAACCTGTCCTGCGAGGACCTGGAGCGCGGCGCGGTGCGGGCGAACACCGGGGGCGGCTTCAGCGTCATCGGCACCCGCGGCCACACCTGCGGGGCCGGCACGGCGGTGACGCAGTTCGTCCTGGACGTGTCCGCCTCGGGCGAGGTGAAGGAGGTGCGCAGCCAGGTCATCGAGCGGGGCAACCCCAATTGCGTCATCGGCCGGCGGCCCGTGGGGCTGCGCGACTCGGAGGGCGTGGCCTGCACGGACGCGCTGGGCCGCCACTTCGCGTCCGCCGCGCACCTGGAGGCCGCCTCCATCAAGGCCTTCCTGCGGCTGCGGGAGGAACTGGCCCTGCATGGTGCGGACGTCGCGCTGCAGGACGCGGCCCTGGTGAGCGCGCTGGAGGAGGTGATGCACACGGACGTCAGCACGCGGCTCGCCCGCCGCTTCGGTGCGTCGCCGCGGCGGCCCCAGGTGGAGGAGTTGCCCCTGCGCTCCCTCTTCGAGGTTGCGTTGGAGAACGCGGTGGAGGGCTGCGTGCGCGAGACGTTCGGGGCGCTGGTGGGGCACCACCAGGCCCTGCACGCCCAGGACGCGGAGGTTCGCGAAGCCATGACGCGCATCGCCGATGACGAGACGCGGCACGCCGAGCTGTCCTGGGCCATCGACCGCTGGGCGCGCGAGCGGCTGTCCCCCGCCGAGTGCGCCGCCCTGCGCGAGGCCCAGCGTGAGGCCGTGGCGACGCTGCGCGAGGAGGTGGCCCTGCCGCTGGACGCCGCGCTCGTCACCGAGGCCGGTATGCCCTCTCCCGAGGTCGCCGCCTCCCTGGTGGCCACGCTCGAGCAGGAGCTCTGGGCCTGATGCTAGCGTCGGCCCCATGCGCCGACTTCTCTCGTTGATGGGTGCGGTCCTCCTCCTCTCCGCTTGCCAGTCGATGTCATCCCGGGTGGGCTCTACCCCTCCTCCGGAGGGACAGCCCCTCGTGCTCGGGGCGAAGCACGGCCTGCGCTCCGCCATCCTCGAGGAGGAGCGCGGCTTCCGGGTCTACCTCCCGCCGGGGTACGAGACATCCTCGGATCGCTACCCCGTCCTGTACCTCCTGGATGGGGATGAGCACTTCCACCACGCCACCGGCATCGTGCAGTTCCTCGCCGGCAACGCGCACATCCCCGAGATGATCGTGGTGGGGGTGTCGAACACGAACCGCGGGAGGGATCTCACCCCTCCACCGCGGGCTGACCTCCAGATGAAGGGGGGCATCCTGCGGCCGGGAGACGACCCCTCGCCGCGGAGCTTCGCGCAGACGTTCCCCTCCGCTGGCGGCGCGGATCGCTTCCTGCGCTTCCTGACGGAGGAACTGGCTCCGCACATCGAGGCGCACTACCGCACGCAGCCGTACCGCGTCCTCGTGGGCCACTCGTTCGGCGGGCTCTTCGCCCTGCACGTCCTGACGAACCACCCCCAGAGCTTCCAGGCGTACATCGCCATCAGCCCGAGCCTCTGGTGGAACGACGGGGAGCTGGTGGCCGGGGCGGTGAAGTCCCTCGAGCGGCTGCCCGAGCAGGAGCGCTTCCTCTACATGAGCATGGGCAGCGAGGGGGAGCACATGCTCGGGCCCATCCAGCGGCTCGCGGCGGAGCTGGAGCGGGCCAGGCCGGCGCGGTTGGCGTGGCGCTACTCCTTCCTGGAGAACGACCATCACGGCAGCACGCCCCACCGGACGCTCTACGATGGGTTGGAGGCCCTCTTCGAGGACCTGCGGCTCGCCCAGGCGCAGGCGCGCAAGGGCGAGGTGGAGCAGGTGGAGGCGAGGTACGCCCGGCTGACGAAGCGGCTCGGCTACGAGCTCCAGCCGTCCGAGGACCTGGCCAACCTCATGGGGTACGCCCTGCTGCAGAGCGGGAAGGTGGAGGCCGCCCTCTCCGTCTTCCGGAGCAACGTGGAGCGGCACGGTGGCTCGCCCAACGTCCATGACAGCCTGGGTGATGCGCTGGAGGCCGCGGGCCAACTGGAGGCGGCGCTCGCGAGCTACCAGCGCGCGCTCGAGCTCGGCATCAAGGCCAACAAGGTGCACCCCGCCTACCAGAAGAACCTCGAGCGGGTGCTGGGCAAGCTGGCCACCGCGCGCGACGGCGCTCCCTAATCCCTTTCAGGGAAGTGATCGAAGGGGAACTGTCCCCTCTCCCCTCGGGAGAGGGTCAGGGTGAGGGTGCCCGGGCCCGTTCTTCAACCCGTGGTCCGAAGTGGGGACAGGGGGTTGAACCCGGGTTCACCCGATACCCTCACCCCGTCCCTCTCCCGGAGGGCGAGGGGAAATGGCCGCGGGTCAGCGCATGTTCCCTGCGGCACTCCTTCGCGGACCTACCTGAAAGGGATGAGCGCGCGTCCAAAAACGAAGAGGGTGCTCGCGGCCCGGAGGCTCGCGGCACCCTCTTGCTGGCCCTTCCCGGTCGGGGAGGGATTACTGCTCGACGATGTTGAACTCGGTGCGGCGGTTGTTCGCGCGGCCCTTCGCCGTGGCGTTGTTGTCGATGGGCTTCTCCTCACCGAAGCCCACCGCCTCCATCCGGCCCGGGTCGATGCCGCGCTTGATGAGCTGCGCCATCACCGAGTCCGCCCGCGCCTGCGACAGCTTCAGGTTCGCCAGATCCTTGCCGAGCGAGTCCGTGTGACCCTCGATGCGGATCTTCTTGATCATCGGCATGTCGCGCAGCACCTGCGCCACGTCGTCGAGGATGGTGAAGCTCTCCTTGCCGATGATCCTCGCCGAGCCGGACGCGAACTTGATCTGCTTCTTGATCTCGATCTTGCCCTTCTTGACGACGACCATCTTGTACTTCTTGGCGCACCCGCGCTCCTCCTTCACGCCGGGCTCCTCGGGGCACACGTCCACGCGGTCCGGGATGCCGTCGTTGTCACGGTCCGGATCCGGGCAGCCGCGCATCTCCTTGGGGCCCGCCTCGTTCGGGCACACGTCCATGCGGTCCACCAGCCCGTCCTTGTCCGTGTCCACGTCCGCGCAGCCGCGCGTCTCCTGGGGACCGGCCGCATCCGGGCACAGGTCCAGGCGGTCCGGGATGCCGTCGCTGTCCTTGTCCGGATCCGGGCAGCCGCGCATCTCCTTCTGGCCGGGCTGATCCGGGCAGACGTCCATGCGGTCCACCACGCCGTCGCCGTCCTTGTCATCGTCCGGGCAGCCAGCGTTCTCCAGCGGGCCGGCCTTCAGCGGGCAGCGGTCCAGCCCGTCCGGAATCCCATCCGCGTCGTTGTCGAGGTCCGGGCAGCCATCCTCGTCCTGGAAGCCGTCCTTGTCCTCGGGCTCGTCCGGGCACTTGTCCTGCGAGTCCTCGACGTTGTCCCCGTCCTTGTCGGTGCGCGGGCAGCCCACGTTCTGGATGGGGCCGGCGGCATCCGGGCACTTGTCCGCGCTGTCGATCAGCCCGTCCTGATCATTGTCCGCCTCGGGGCAGCCGTCCGAGTCCTCGAAGCCGTCCTTGTCCTCGGACACGTCGCGGCACTTGTCCAGGTTGTCGGGGATGCCGTCGCTGTCGCTGTCCCGCGGCGCCTCCTCGGGGCAGCCCTGGTTGGAGAGCGGACCGGCCGTGAGCGGGCACTTGTCGTTGCCGTCCAGCACGCCGTCCCGGTCGTTGTCCGGCTCGGGGCAGCCGTCCGCGTCCTCGAAGCCGTCACGGTCCTCCGCGCGGTCCGGGCACGGATCGTCCTTGTCGAGGATGCCGTCACCGTCGGTGTCCTTCTCCTCGATCTGCACCACCACCTGCTGCCCCGGCTTGGGGGTGATCTCCACCTGGGTGGGCTGCTCCGTCTGCTGCGGAGTGGTGCCGTCCGGCGTCTCCTTGACCGTGACGCGCGAGGGGGCGCAGCCCTTGGAGAGCTCCAGCGCCTTCTTGATGGCGGTCTCGGAGACGCGGATGTGCTCGGAGGCGCGGTAGCTGGTGCCCTGGCTCAGCTCGCCACGGGCGAAGTCGAGGTGGGCCTCGGCGGTGGCGAGCTCCACCGGGGCGCAGCGCATGGCGCCGCTGCGGCGCGCGCGCTCGATGTCCGCCTGGAGGACCTCGGACTGCGCGCGGACCTTGTTACCGCTCACGCAGGCCGCGCTGAGCAGGAGCAACGAAGAGGCGATGAGACGTCGCATCGGGAAAGTGCTCTCGCGTCAGGGGTTGGGGCTGGGGGAAGGAGTGGCTTCTTCCCCGTTGGCGTTGGCCATGGCCTTGGTACGGGCCTCGGCGGCGAAGCGGGCGGCCTTCTCGGCGAAGTCCACCCCGGCCTGGAAGTCCGAGTAGCCGACCTCTTCCCGCGCCTTGCGGATGTAGAGGTTGGCGGCCGTCCACTCGTAGGGCGCCAGCTTCTCGGCGCCGGCGGTGCGGGCCGCCTGGATCTGCACTTCGGCGTCCAGCAGGTTCGAGGTGGACCTCAGGGGGCCGCATCCGGCGACGGCTCCCGCCGCAGCCACCAGTACCAGGAGTCGCTTCATGGAAGGGGCCTCGGGATAAGGGCTGGAAGACACTGGCTCCCGGTCGTATCAATCGACTCGGGGAGGGTCAAGAATCGGTCAGTCGTACATCCCCGAGGGAGGGAGCGGGCCCGGCCGGGGTTTTGACAGCCTTGCTCCGGCCTTGTCATCGTGACCGGCCGTGCGCACCCTGCCAGCCTGCCTGCTGCTCGCCCTCGTTCTCACCCCTCCGGCCCTCCAGGCCGCCCCGCCTTCCGTGCAGAAGCGCATGGAGCGCCGGGCGGAGACGGAGGATCTCGTCAAGCAGGTGCTGGGTGGAGGGCTGCCGGTGCCCACCGCCATCTCCCGGCTGCGGATTCTCCGGGAGGAGCCCCACGCGGCGGCGATGATCATCGAGTACCTCCCTCGGGTGCTGGAGCCCCGGCGCCTGCGGGACGTGACGGCCGTGCTGGCCGGGCTGGAGACGCGCGTGGCCGAGCCCACCTTGGTGAACCTGGCCGGGCATGAGGACGGGGCGGTGCGCATGTACGCCGTCCAGGGCCTGGGCAAGCTGCGCAGCCGGCGCGCCGACGTGCTGCTGCCGCTCCTGGAGGACAAGTCGCTCGGGGTGCGCCGGGAGGTGGCGCGCGCCCTGGGGGCTACCGGCAACCCGAAGGTGGGCAAGGCGCTGCTCACCGCGGCGCGCGCGGAGACGGATCCGCAGACGCGCGTGCTGCTGCTGGAGGCGGTGGGCGCCGCGGGGGACAAGAAGCAGGCGCCGGCCCTCAAGGCCTTCCTCGACGACAGCTCGGAGAGCACCCGCTTCGCCGCCGCCCGCGGCCTGTGCCTGCTGGGAACCCCCGAGGGCTTCGCCTTCGCGCGCAAGCTGCTGTCCTCCGAGGACAAGCACGTGCGCCGCCAGGGCCTGGCCCTCTACGAGGGGCTGGCCGTGAAGCAGTCGGCGTCCGCGCTGCGGCCGATGCTGGAGGACAAGGACCGCGCGCTCGCGGCCGGCGCGGCGCGGATCCTCTACCAGGGAGGCGACAAGACGATGATGTCCTGGCTGGTGCTGGCCTCGTGGAACGCCCAGGGCGAGGAGAAGCTCGCCTACGAGAAGGAGCTGGAGACGCTCCACCTCGCGGATGACGAGCGCAAGGCGCTGCTGCGCAAGGCGGGGGTCGTGAAGTGAAGGCGCTCGCCCTCGTCTCGGCGCTGCTGGCCCAGACGCCCGCGGCCGGCTCCTCGCCGGCTCCAGCCCCGGCCGGGGCCCCGGCGCGCAACACGCTCAAGGCGCCCGCGCAGGAGTCCCGGGTGGTCTGGGCCTCGCTCAGCCCGCAGGAGCGCGCCACCTTCATCACCGGGGACGCGGGCCTGCCGCTGAAGGACCGGCTGCTGCGGGTGAGCGAGCGCTTCCTGGGCACGCCCTACATCCACTCGCCGCTGGGGGAGGGGAGCGGGGTGGACCCGGATCCGACCTTCCGGCTGGACGCGGTGGACTGCCTCACCTTCGTGGAGCAGGCGCTGGCCATGAGCCTGGCCACCGCCGAGCCCGAGGTGGTGGGGGTGCTCGAGCGCCTGCGCTACGCGAACACGCCCACCTACGAGGACCGCAACCACCTGATGGAGGCCCAGTGGCTGCCCAACAACCAGCGCAAGGGCTTCCTGGTGGACGTGACGCGGCGCTACGGCGGTGAGGACACCGTGCGGGTGCAGAAGACGCTCACCGCGGTGACGTGGACGTCGCGCTCCTCGCTGGCGCTGGGGCTGCCCAAGGCGCGCCAGCCGCGGGGCACCTACAGCCTGGACATGATTCCGCTGGAGCGGGTGATGGCGCACGCGCGCCAGGTGCCCTCGGGCACCATCCTCGTGGTGCTGCGCGAGGACCTGCCCCTCAAGGCCACCCGGGTGACGCACCTGGGCTTCGTCGTGCAGAAGGGCAAGCGCACCTGGCTGCGCCACGCCCGGCGCGGCGTGGACGGCAACGGCCGGGTGGTGGACGAGGACCTGGAGACCTTCCTCGCGCGCAACGCGAAGTACGACAAGTGGAAGGTGTCCGGCGTGAGCCTCTACGAGCCGCGCCGCCCCGACGCGGGTGGTGGCGAGCTCGTGCGCTCTCCGTGACGGCCGTGCTCCCCCCCGCTGAGTGGTAGACGTCTACCACTGAGGTGGGATAAAGGAGTACATGCTCACTGGTAGACGTCTACCAGTGAGCCCTCCTGGACGGCCAGGAGTCAGAGGGTGCCAGGCGGGGGCGCGGTGGCCTCCGTCTCGAGCTCCTCTTCCTCGGCGGCGCGGGCGGCCTCGTCGGCGGTGGAGTCCAGCCGGGCCTTCTCCTGGGTGAGCAGGGGGAGGGCGCGCTGCAGATGCTCCTCGCCGACCATGATCTCCCACCAGGGCTCCAGGGTGCCGGTGGTGAGCACGTCCACGGCGCCGCCGCGGCGCGGCCGGACGAAGACGGGGATGCGCTGGGCCTCCAGCACCCGCACGTAGTCCTCGGCGGTGAGCGGGTCATCCGCGGTGATGGCCCGGACGAACTTGCGCGTGTCGCTCTCGCTGGACAGCGGGATGTGGCGCTGGCTCATCGCCTCCGCGTCCACCAGCTGACTGCCGGGACAGTCCGCGCACTCCTTCACGCCATCCTGGTACTCGGAACCGCACTGCATGCAATACTTCATCGTGCCTCCCTCCAGGAACCACACCCTGGCAACCGGGCACGAGGTTAGCACGCGCGGCCTCAGTGCTTGGCTGCTTCCCCCAGGCTTCCCACGGCGGCTGACAAACGCTCGACATCAATGGGCTTGCGCAGCACCACGTCGCAGCAGCCGGCGTCCACGTTGGTGTAACCGGACACCAGGATGACCCCCGCCTTGGGCTGGCGGTGCTTGACCTCCTGGGCGAGCTCGGTTCCACACATGCCGGGTAGCGACTCGTCGGTGACCACCACGTCGGGATGGTCATTCTCGAAAGCCCTCAAGCCGGCCAGACCGTCGGACGCCGTGACGACGTCGAAGTCCATCTCGAGCAGCTCCGCGAGAAGCTCGCGGCTGTCGCCGTCATCCTCGACCAGCAACACCTTGATTCGCTCTCCCATGCGACTGAGCAACCCAGGAGTTGTCCCGAAACGTCCGCGCCATTCCAGCGTTCCGTCACCCGCCAGGGGAGCGGCCGAGGGAGCGGGCCCGGGAACCTCTCACCGAATGTCGGCGGGCTGTCCATCTTGAGGGTCCAAGGGAGGTGACGCCATGAAGGTGTTGATGCGAGGAGTCCATTTGACCTTGACGGACTCGTTGCGGGACTACGCCACACAGCATCTGGTGGACCCCATCGCCAAGTACATCGACGACGAGGCGACCGAGGTGGACATCGCGCTGGTGGATATCAACGGTCCGAAGGGGGGCGTGGACCAGGAGTGCCGCGTCACGGTGCGCATGCCGGGGTTCGCGGCCACGCACATCACGGAGACGGCGGAGACGATGTTCCAGGCGATCGACGCGACGCGTGATCGGCTGGAGAATACCATCAAGCGCACGGTGGAGAAGCGCCGGGAGCAGAGCAGCCAGGGTCTTCCCCAGGACGTGCGCTTCTAGCGCGCGGCCGGAGCCCGGACTCCTTGCCTGGTGTCCGGGCTCCCAGGCGGACAAGCGGACCGTCCCGGATTCTTGCTGGCCCCGAGCGGTGGACGCTATAAGCGGACACTTCACCCCCCGGGCTAAAGGTCGGCGATGGTCCGCTTCAAGTTTTTCGTCTTCGCACTCCTGGTTCTCGGACTCGGGGTGGCGCATCTCCCCTTCGTGTCGGGAGCGCTGAGCGAGCGCGCCACCCAGGATGCTTCGGCACCGGCCACGGCGGCCATCGCCGAGCTGTCCCGCGCCTTCGATGCGCGCCGGCTCGCCGTGCAGGGCCTGGCGCTGAAGCTCGCGGCGAGCCCGGACGTGGCCACCGCCGTGCAGCCGCAGGTGGTGCCGCTGCCCAAGGGCAAGGGCATCCGCGTGGTGGAGCCGCCCACGGGCGAGCGCTTCACCGGCCTGCGCGCCGCCGCCAAGGAGCTGGTGCCCGAGCCGCTCGCGGGCTCGCTCGTGCTGGCGCTGGCCACCCCCGAGGGCTCGCTGTACGCGCGCGCCGACGGGGAGCCCGTCTCGGATGACACGCTGGACGTGCAGGCGCTGCTGAAGGCGGGCAGCGAGGGCGTGCTGGTGGACGCGTTCGACGCGCCCCACGTCTTCTACTCCGTGCCGGTGCTGTGGAACGCCGAGGGTGGCCAGTCGCAGGTGGCCGCGACGCTGGTGGTGGGGGCTCCGCTGGTGGAGGCCAAGGCGCTGGAGGCCGCGGCCCTGTCCTCCGGTGTCGCCGCGCTCGCGCTGGTGCAGGGTGACAAGGTGCTGGGCACCGCGGGCGCGCAGCAGGAGCTCGCCGCCGAGGGCCTCAAGGTCCTGCGCAAGGGCCAGTACGGCCACGTGGTGCGCAGCGGCAGCGTGCGCGGGTGGCTGGCCCAGGTGCCGCAGGTGAAGCTGCCGATGTTCACCCGCTTCGAGGACGTCAAGGGCGGCGAGGCGCCGCTCGCGGTGGGCTCGCGCCGGGCGCTCGAGGGGGGCCTGGAGGTGGTGGCCGTCTCCAGCGTGCTGCCCTTCATGACGGCGCTGGCGGACTACCAGCAGATGGCCCTCTTCGGGCTGATGTGCCTGCTGGGCTTCTCCCTGGTGTGGATGCTGGTGATGGGCTCGGCCCGCGCCGCCGCTCCGTCCGGGACGCCCGCCGCCAAGGAGAAGAAGGACAAGAAGAAGAAGGGCAAGAAGGGCGAGGAGGAGGCCGCCGAGCAGGCTCCGGCGTCCGCTCCGGTGGCGGCGGCGCTCCCCGTGGCGCCCGCGCAGGAGCCGCCCGTGCCCGGCCCGGACGACTTCCCCTTCCCGGCCGCTCCCGCCGCGCGGGCCGCGCAGGCCGTGGAGCCGTCTGGGGATGCGTTCCCGTTCCCCACGCCGCCTCCGGTCGCGGACGCGTCTTCCGGTGGGGATGCGTTCCCGTTCCCCGCGCCGCCTCCGGTGGCGGATCCGTACGGCTCGCCCACGGTGCCGGGCAAGGATCCCTTCGCGCAGGCCGGGGCCGCGGATGCGTTCCCGTTCCCCACGGGGGACTCGGGCGCGGGCGTGGCCACGGCGGAGGCCCGTCGCGGTGCGTTCGCCTTCGAGGATCAGCCGACGGCGGCCTACACGCTGCAGCAGGCGGCGGATCCGTTCGCCGCGGCCGCCGCGCAGGCTGGCACCGCGCCGCTCTACGGCGAGGACTCTCCGCCCGAGACGACCCGCGTGGCGGCCATCCCCCAGGAGCTGCTGGCGCGCTCGGCGCGTCCCAACACGGCGGAGGTTCCCCTCCCGTCCAAGCGGCCGGGCCACCCCGGCATGGCCGCTCCCTCCTCGGCGCCCACGCCCGTCATGGGCACGCCGATGCAGGCCATGATGGGCATGGGCATGCCGCCTCCGCCGCCTCCTCCCACCGGCAGCGGCGCCATCGCCCTGGCCGAGGAGCAGCACTTCCAAGAGGTGTTCCGTGAGTTCGCCGCCACGCGTGACCAGTGCGGTGAGCCCAACGACGGCCTGACGTACGACAAGTTCGTGGCCAAGCTGCGCAAGAACAAGGAGCAGCTCGTCCAGAAGTACGCGTGCAAGACGGTGCGCTTCCAGGTGTACGTGAAGGAGGGCAAGGCCGCCCTCAAGGCAACACCCGTCAAGGACTGACGCGCCCGGTACTGTTGTCTTCAGAGGGCTCCAGGTCTCCGGACCTGGGGCCCTCGTGCTTTTCCTGCTACCTCTGGCGGCTCGCTCTCGAGGAGGTACGCATGAAGGTGGGCTTCGTCGGACTGGGCAACATGGGCCAACCCATGGCGAGGAACCTGCGCGCGGCGGGACACGAGCTCGCGGTCTACAACCGCACGCGCGCCAAGGCCGAGCCGCTGCGCCAGCAGGGCGCCCGGGTCGCGGACTCGCCAGCGGACGCGGCGCGCGGGGCGGAGGTCGTCTTCTCCATGCTCTCGGACGACGCGGCGGTGGAGGAGGCCGTGCTCGGCGGCTCGGGCCTGGTGGCCGGGTTGGAGAAGGGGGCGCTGCACGTCTCGTCGAGCACCATCTCGGTGGCGCTCTCGGAGCGGCTGGCCGAGGCGCATGCGAAGGCCGGGCAGCGGTACGTGTCGGCGCCGGTGTTCGGCAGGCCCGAGGCGGCGGAGGCGAAGCAGCTCTGGGTGGTGGCCGCGGGCGCGAAGGCGGACGTGGAGCGGTGCCGGCCGCTGCTGGAGGCGCTCGGGCGCGGGCTCTCGGTGCTCGGCGAGCGGGCGTCCTCGGCGAACGTGGTGAAGCTGTCGGGCAACTTCCTGATCGCCTCGATGATCGAAGCGCTCGGGGAGTCCTTCGCGCTGGCGCGCAAGTCGGGCGTCGAGCCCCAGGTGTTCCTGGAGCTGTTCCAGTCGGTGTTCGCGCGCTCCCCCATCTTCGAGCGCTACGCGGCGCTGATCGCCCACGAGCAGTACGAGCCCGCGGGCTTCAAGCTGAAGCTGGGGCTCAAGGACGTGCGGCTGGTGCTGGAGGCCGCCGGAGCGGCCGAGGTGCCGATGCCCCTGGCCAGCCTCCTGCGCGACCACTACCTGGGCGGAGTGGCCCAGGGCAGGGGAGACCTGGACTGGTCGGCGCTCGGGGCGCTGGCGGCGGAGCGGGCGGGCCTCGGAAAGAAGTGAGGCCCCGGGCTCAGGTGGAGCCGGGTTCGTCCTCCTCGGGAGACGGCACCGGTGCTCCACTGGGGGCAGGGCGCTTGCGCGCGCGGGGGGCCAGCTCCGCGCCCATGCCCAGGACGAAGGTGTTGCCGGGCGTGGTGCTCGCGCCGCCGAGCGTCTGCAGCATGCGGAGATCCAGCAGCGACGGGTGCTGCTCCACCAGCCGCGCCGCGTTGGCGAGGTTGCGCAGGGCCGCCGACTCGCCGCGCGCCTTCTCCAGCATGGCCTGCGCCTCCTTCTTCGCCTTGAGCGACTCGGAGAAGGCGCGGCGCAGATCCGCCGGCAGCATCACGTCCTTCACGTCCACAGCCACCACCGAGAGCCCGAAGGCGCGCACCTCGGCGGCCACGCGCTCGCGCATGCGCTGCCCGAGGTCCAGGCGGCCCGCCGCCAGCTCCTCCAGCGGATGGCGGCCCACCTCCTCGCGCAGGGCGAGCTGCACGGCCTGGTAGAGCGCGTCCGTGAAGTTCTGCACGCGGTGCAGGGCCGGCTCGGGCTCGGCCACCGCGAAGCGCACGGTGAGGCTCAGCTTGAGGCCCACCTGGTCCTGGCTGAGCACGTCCTGACCGGGCACGGTGAAGTAGCGCTGGCGCATGTCCACCTGCTGCGTGCTCCGGCCCGGGCGCGGCACCCGGTGGGCTCCCGGCGTCAACACGCGCACGAAGCGGCCCTGGCGGTAGAGCAGGGCGGTGAAGCCCTCGGCAACCACCACCTTCAGCACGAGCAGCTTGTAGGCCACCGCGCCCAGCACGAGTGCCAATACCAGCAGCGGGAAGAATCGGAACATGTCCACCGGCCCCACCTCTTTCAGCAAAGACGTCGGCTCCGGGAGCCTCCGGCGGCGCGGCGGGGGCTCTTCGCCCGCATGGCCGTTCCGCACGGTGCACCTCGAGGGCGCCAGGCTCCCGGAGCTTTCGTTGGGGAGTTGAACCCCGGCCTTTCCAGGCCACCAGGAAGGGGAGGCCCCGATCCCAGGACGCCCATGGACCGATATCCGCGGGCGCTGGAGAGGACTCCCCACCCCACTGGACGCACCTGTCCCCGTGACCTGACCGCGATTATTTCCCCTCGCCCTCCGGGAGAGGGACGGGGTGAGGGTTTCGGGTGAACCCGGGTTCAACCCCCCTGGGCATAGTGTGGGCCACGGGTGGGAGAACGGGCCCGGCTACCCTCACCCTTTCCCTCTCCCGAGGGGAGAGGGGATGTCTTCGCTCACTTTCTTCGAGAGATTGAAAGAGAGATTGAAAGAGCGCCGCCCCCGTCTCCGGAAGCGGCGCTCTCCCTGTCACCTCACCGCGGTGACGACGCCGGCGCCAATCGTCTTGCCACCCTCACGGATGGCGAAGCGCATGCCCGGCTCCACGCCGATGGGGTGGAGCAGGCGGAAGCCCACCTGCGCCCGGCCCCCCGGCTCCACGAGCCCCTCGCCCTTCACCTCGATCGTCCCCGTCACGTCCGTACTCCCGAAGAAGAACTGCGGCGTGTACCCGGTGCCGAACGCCGTGTGGCGGCCGCCCTCACCCGCCGAGAGCACGTACAGCTCGGCCTCACCCGCGGCGTGCGGGTGGATGGAGCCCGGCGCGCACAGCACCTGGCCGCGAGCCACCTCCTCGCGCTTGAGACCGCGCAGCAACAACCCCACGTTCTCACCCGCCCGGGCCTCGGGGTGCTGGCGGTGGAAGGACTCGATGCTGGTGACCACCACCTCCCGCGTCTCCGGCCCGCCCAGCCCCACCAGCTCCACCGCCGCCCCCGCCGTGAGCACCCCACGCTGGATGCGGCCCGTCACCACCGTGCCGCGCCCCGAGATGGTGAAGACGTCCTCGATGGGCATCAGGAACGGCGAGGTGTAGTCCCGCACCGGGTCCGGAATGTGCCTGTCGAGCGCGTCCACCAGCTCACGGATGCAGCGGGTGGCCTCGTCCTCCACGCGCCCGGCCATGACGGCCTCGAGCGCCTTGAGCGCCGAGCCCTTCACCACTGGCACGTCCGCGTAGCCGTGGGACGCCATCAGCTCCAGCGTCTCCAGCTCCACCAGCCCGAGCAGCTCCGGGTCCGCCACGTCCACCTTGTTGATGAACACGACCATGCGCTCCACGCCCACCTGGCGGGCCAGGAGGATGTGCTCCCGCGTCTGCGGCTGCGGCCCCTGCGAGCCGTCCACCAGGAGGATGGCGCCATCCATCTGCGAGGCGCCGGTGATCATGTTCTTCACGTAGTCCGCGTGCCCGGGGCAGTCGATGTGGGCGTAATGACGCGTGGCCGACTCGTACTCGACGTGGGTGATGTTGATGGTGATGCCGCGGGCCTTCTCCTCGGGCGCGCTGTCGATCTGCTCGTAGCCGAGGCCCTTGCCGCCATGCAGCGCGGCCATCACCTGGGTGAGGGCGGCGGTGAGGGTCGTCTTGCCGTGGTCCACGTGGCCGATGGTGCCAACGTTGACGTGCGTCTTGGTGCCCATGGGAGTGCTCCTTGGTGGTGGGCCGGGCCGGCCCGGTTGAAAGCGCTGGAAAAAGAAAAACCCCTCGAGCCACGCGGGCCCGAGGGGTCGGACGGGGAAGGCGCTGACGGACTCAGCCGGTCAGAGCGCCACCTCGCGCCGCACACGCGGGTCTCGCGACGAGCGGGTCGCCGCTGAGACTGAGACTGATGACGTGGGCGCGAAGGAGGTCATGGCCGTCGGAAGGAAGTAGGAATCCAGGGAGCACGGACGCATGGGTCCGCTGAAACTGACACGCCCCGGCGCGGGGGCACCGGGGCGTGGGGACGGCACTCAGCGGGCGGGCACTCAGGAGTCCGTGTGCACGGTGACCTCGGCGGAGAGGCCGGCGCGCAGGGCGAGCTCGCCATGCGGCTTCACCCAGACGATGCGCACCGGAATCCGCTGCACCACCTTCACGAAGTTGCCCGAGGCGTTGTCCGGAGGCAGCAGCGAGAAGCGGGACCCGGTGCCGCCGGACAGGCTCTCCACCTTGCCCTCGAGCGTCTCGCCGTCATAGGCGTCCAGCTTCACCGTCACCCGCTGCCCCGGGCGCATGTGGCCCACCTGCGTCTCCTTGAAGTTGGCCACCACGTACGTCTCTGGCGGGACGAACTCCGCCACCGTCTGCCCGGTCGACAGCAGCTGGCCGACGTGGATGGACAGCTTGGACACCTGGCCGTCCGCGGGCGCGGTGATGTGCGTGTAGTCCAACTGCAGCCGGGCCTGCTCCAGCGCCGCCTCGGCCGACTTCACCCGGGCGTGGGCGAGCGCCGCGTTGGCCCGGGCCGCGGCGATCTTCGCGTCCACCGGCGCGCTCTGGTCGAACTGGCCCTGGGCCTCGGCCACCTTGCTTTGGGCCACGTGCCGGCCCTCCTCGGCGGCGGAGAGCTGCGCGCGCGCGCCCTCGAGCGCCGCCTGCGCCGCGTCCCGGGTGGCCTTGGCATCGTCATAGGCCTTCTGGGAGACGGCCTTGGCCTCCAGCAGCGTCTCGTGGCGCTCGAGGTCCAACGCCGTGCGGTGGGCCTCCGCCTCGGCCCGGGCGAGCGCCGCGCGGGCCACGGACACCTGGGCCTCGGCACTGCTCACCGCCGCGCTGCTGGTGGACACCATCGCCCGGGCGCTGGAGAGGCCACCCTTGGCCCCGGCCTCGGCCACGGTGGACTGGGCGTCGGCGGCCTGGGCCTGCGCCTGGGCCGACTCGAGCTCCGCCTCCGCCTGCTTCACCCGCGCCTCGTAGTCGCGCGGATCGATCTCCACCAGCACCTCGCCCTTGTGCACCACGGCGTTGTCCGCCACGAGCACGCGCAGCACCTGCCCGCCCACGCGCGTGGCGAGCGGCACCACGTCCGCCTCCACCTGCGCGGCATCCGTCGTCTCCTGGCCGAGCGTGGCCACCTTGTAGCCGCCAATGGCGAGCACGAAGGCCGCCAGCACCGCGCCGAGCACGAGGAAGCCACGGCGGCCCTTCTTCTGGGCCGGAGCGGGCGCGGGAGCCTGCTCTCCACCTTGAACCAGTTGGGGTGCTGTCGAGGCCATGTCTTTCAAATCTCCACGTCGATGTGAGGGGTTTCTTGCGGCCCGCTGGTGTGCTTCGGGGCCTTGAGGAAGAGGACGAGGGGCATCACCACCACGAAGAGCAGGGCGGCGAGCATGAAGAGCTTCTCGAAGGCGAGCACGGCGCCCTGGCGGGCGGTGATGCCCGAGAGCGTCCGCAGCGCCAGCTCCTGGGCGCTGCCGGCGTCCATGCCGCGCCCCATGAAGCCCGCGCGCAGCTGGGCGAGCCGGGTGAGCACCTCGGGCCGGTCCGCCGACATGTGGACCGCGAGGGCCGCCTTGGCCTGCGTGGTGTAGCGCGACAGCAGCGTGGCGAACACCGCCAGCCCGATGGAGCCGCCGATCTGCCGCAGCAGCGAGCTGAGGCCCGTCGCATCCGGCAGCCGGTGGCGCGGCACCCGCGAGAGCGCCACGGTGGACAGCGGCACGAGCATCATCGCGAAGCCCATGCCCTGCAGCATGATGGCGACCATGATGCCGCTCTTGCCCGTGTCCAGGGTGAAGTGGCTCATGTGGTAGACGCCCAGCCCCGTGAGCGCCAGCCCCACCCCGATGAAGAGCTGCGGCGGGAAGCGGCTGTAGAGCCGGCCGATGATGGGCATCATCACCAGCATCACCAGCGTGCGCGGCATCAGCGTGAGCCCGGACTGCGTGGCGGTGAAGCCCAGCAGCTCCTGCATGAACATGGGCAGCAGGAACATGCTCGCCATGAGGATGGAGAACATCAGCGCGCTGAGCAGCGTGCCCGAGGTGAAGACCGGATCCTTGAAGAGGCGCAGGTTGACGACAGGCGCCTCGGCCGTCAGCTCGCGCAGGACGAAGGCCACCATGCTGAAGCCGGCCACCAGCGCGCACAGGAGCATCTCCGTGGACTCGAACCAGTCGTGGCTCTGCCCCTCCTCGAGGAAGTACTGCAGCGACGCGAGTCCCACGCACAAGAGGACGATGCCCGCCCAGTCCATGTGCTTGCGCTGCTTCTGCGCCTCCAGCCGGTTGGCGGCCCGGATGTCCTCGGGCTCCTCCACGAAGCGCGCTGACATGAAGAAGCCGAGCACCCCCACGGGCACGTTGATGAAGAAGATCCACGACCAGTGGAAGTTGTCGACGATGTAGCCGCCCAGCGTGGGGCCGATGGCGGGCCCCACCATCACCGCCATGGAGAAGAGGGCCATGGCCATGGCCTGCTCCTTGGGCGGGAACGTCTGGCGGAGGATGGCCTGCTCGGTGGGTTGGAGCGCGCCGGCCCCGAAGCCCTGCACGGCCCGGAAGAGCACCAGCGAGGGCAGGTTCCACGCCAGCCCGCACAGGAACGAGCCCACCACGAAGAGCGCCAGGCACGCCAGGTACACCCGCTTCTGGCCGAAGAGCCGGCCGAAGAAGGCCGTCAGGGGCATCACCATCACCGTGGCGATGACGAAGCCCGTGGTGGCCCAGGTGATCTCCTGCACCGTGGCCCCCACCGCGCTGCGCAGCTGGGGCATGGCCACGTTGACGATGGACGAGTCGATGGCCCCCATGAGGGTGCCGAACGTCACCGACAGCGTGACGAGCCACTTGTTGGTGGGCGCCCGGGCGGGAATGGCCACGCCCGAGGGCGACGCCGCGATGGATGACATGGCGCTAGACCTCGATTCCCTTCAAGAAGACCTGGAGCAGTACCTGTGCCCCCCGGTCGAGCTCCTCGGGCCGCTTCGTCTCCGCCACCCGCAGGAGCAGGCTGCGCGCCATGCCCACCAGCAGCGTCGCGTACAGCTCCGAGTCCTCGCGCCGCAGCTCTCCCGCGGCCACCCCGCGCTGGACGAGCTGCTCCAGCCGCTTCGTCAGCTCCGACAGCGTGCCGCCCCGCTGCGGCAGGCCAGAGCCGCGGAGGACCTCGGACTGCATCACGTTGGCGAAGAACCGGGCGTGCTGGCGGAAGTGCGCGAAGACCTTCTCGAGCACCGCCTGGAGTTGCTCGCGCACCGGCCGCCCCTCCACCTCGGCCACCACCGCGTCCACCTGGGCCAGCAGCGCCTCGCGCCGCACCCGGATGAGCTCCAGCAGCAGCGCGTTGCGGTCCTCGAAGTGGTTGTAGAGCGTGCCTACCGACACGCCCGCCCGCTCGGCGATGTCCTCCATGCGAGCCCCGAACCCCTGCTCGCCGAGCACCTCCTCCGCGGCCGCACGGATGGCCTCTCCGGTCGCTTCTCGAAGCCGGGCCCTCAGGCGGGGCGCCGGTGCGCGTTTCGCTGAATCCCGATTCATTTTCTGAGCCCAGACTTAATCAGTTCGGGATTTTCCGTCAATCGGCCCGCCCGGCCGGCCCTGGGCGGACGGGGGAGCGAGCGCCCGGTGTCACGCTCTGCCGGCATCGGCCTATAGAGGGCACGGCGGCACGGACCGAGGGGACGAAGCGGGTGGACGACAGCGCGCGGGAACAGCTCCGGCGGTGGATGGCGCGGCTCGCCGAGGGCGACCGGGAGGCCTTCACTCCGGCCTTCGCCTGCCTCCAGCCGCTGCTGGAGCGCTTCTGCGCGCGGCTGCTGCCGTGCCGCGAGGACGCCGAGGACGCGGCGCAGGCGGCGTTGCTGAAGGTGTTCGCCCGGGCCTCGGAGTACGACGCGGCGCGCGAGGCCCTGCCGTGGGTGCTGGGCATCGCCGCGTACGAGTGTCGCACGGTGCTCAAGGCGCGGGCGCGCCGGCGCGAGGCCCCCGAGGCGGCGGGCGGGGAGGTGGTGGATGGGGCCGCGGGGCCCGAGGCGCGGCTGCTCGCGGAGGACCTGCGGCAGGCGCTGGCGGAGGTGCTGGGCGGATTGCGGCCGGAGGATGTGGAGACCCTGGAGGCGGCCATGGGAGAGCGGGAACGGCCCGCGATTCCTGGCGCCACGTTCCGCAAGCGGCTCGAGCGTGCGCTCGGGCGGCTGCGCGAGGCATGGAGGATGCGGCATGGTGTCGAGTGAGCTGGTGCGCCTCCAGCGGCGCGCGCGCAGGGCCTACGAGTGGGGACGTCTGCGGGCCGCGATGCCCGGCGCCCTGCATGCGGTGGGGCTGACGTTGATGGCGGTCCTGCTCCAGCACCGGCTGAAGCCCTCCATGCTCGTCCTGGGGGGACTGCTGGTGCTGCTGTGCCTCGGGCTGGGCTGGTGGGGGCGCCAGTGGGACCGGGCGGTGGCTCCCGGGCTGCTCGCGGGACTCTTTCCCTTGCTGCTCCCCTTCGTGGTCAGCGGGGCGGGGCATGTCTGCTACACCGGCGGCTGCCGGGCCTTCTGCCTCATGACCTGCGTGGGCGGAGGGCTGGCCGCCGGGACCTTCCTCTCGCTCGCGGCGCTCCGGCTCCCAGAGGGACGTGATCGCTTCCTCGTGGCCTCGGGCTCGGTGGCCACGCTCTGCGGTGCCCTGGGCTGCGTCCTCTACGGCTTGAGCGGAGTGCTCGGGCTGGTGGCGGGCCTGGCTCTCATTTCGACGCCCGTGCTCGTCCTGCGCCGGGCCTGAGCTTCTCTTCAACCCTGACTGTTACGGCCTGCCCGGAGGTGTCTCCGGGCGGAAAGGAATCCCCATGTCTTCGCTCCTGTCGTTTCCCCTGGCGCTGTTGCTCCACGCGGCTGCCGCGGCCACCCCCGAGCCGGTGCTCTTCGCCCCGGGCGTGGTGTCCACCGGCCACGAGGAGTTCGGCATCACCTTCTCGCCGGATGGGCGCACGGTGGTGTTCAACCGGGCGGACCCCACCCGCTTCAAGTTCCAGCTGCTGATGGTCTCCCACTGGCGGGATGGCCGCTGGACGGCGCCCGAGGTGCTGCCCTTCTCGGGCCGCTACCGGGACATCGATCCGGCCTTCACTCCGGACGGCAGGCGGCTCTTCTTCGCCTCGGTGCGGCCCCAGTCCGCGGGCGAGGCGGTGCACGCGGACTTCGACGTCTGGTTCGTCGAACGCACGGAGAAGGGCTGGGGGACGCCGCGGCTGGCCGAGGGCCTCAACACCCCGGAGAGCGAGACGAACACCTCCGTGACGCGCGAGGGCGTCGTCTACGTGACACGCAGCCCGAAGGACGGCAAGCGGCGCATCTACCGGCATGCGCCCCAGGGGGCGGGGTGGGGCCCGGGCGAGCTGCTGCCGGAGGTCATCAACTCGGGCCACGGGGATGGCAACCACTTCGTGGACGCGGAGGAGCGCTACCTCGTCTTCTCCTCGCAGCGGCCGGGAGGGCTGGCACCGGAGGCCTACGACCTGTACGTCAGTGAGCGGAAGGAGGGCCAGTGGGGCCTGCCGCGCAACCTCGGACCGGCCATCAACCGCACCGATGGGGGGCTCACCCCGACGGTGGTGCCCGCGCGGGGGACGCTTGTCTACGCCCAGCGGCGGCCCTTCCTCTCCGAGACGCTCGAGCGCCCGCTGACCACGAAGGAGTTCGCCACGCGGCTGGAGTCGCCGGGCAACGGAAATGGCGACTTCTACGAAGTCCAGCTCACGGCCGTGGGGCTGCCCGCCCCGGGCAGGTAGCGCGTGTGCTAAGGCCCGTCTGAACGACACCGGCGGGAGGTTCCCCTTGTCCAGATGCGTGGCCGTGCGGTGGATGTTGGCGCTCCTCCTCCTGTTGCCCGCGGTGGCCCGGGCCGGGGAGGGGAGGCGCTGGGCGGGTCTCACCGAAGGGGCCCCGAGGCTGCGGCTCCTGCAGGCGCCGGTCGTGGAGACCCCGCCGAGGCTCCTGCCGGATCCCGTGCAGGTGGCGCCGCCCCTGCACCCCTTGTGGCAGCGGTTGCTCGTCGAAGGCGGGGCGGGCGTGGGCACGGGCCTGGCGGGAGCGCTCGTCGGCGTGGGGCTGTTCATGCTCGGCAACGGTGTCCACCTCCTCACGCCCGAGGAGGGCCCGGCACTCCTGCCCTTCGCGCTCGCGGGAGCGGCCATCGGCTTCCCCCTGGGCGTCTGGTGGGGCGGCGAGCTGATGGCGGGCAATGGGAGCCTGCTCGCGACGTTCGGGGGCGCCGCCGTGGGAGGGCTCGCGGCGGTGGGCCTGTGGAGCGTGTCGGAGCGCTCGCGCCCGCCGCTCTCCGGCCTGCTCATGGGCGTGGCCATCCCCCTGCCGGTGGTGGGCGCCTTCCTGGGGTACGATCTCTCCTCCAGCCTCCGGAAGAAGGCGGTGGGGCTCGAGGTGCGGCCGGCCGTCGTGCTCTCCTCCCGCCATCAGGCGCTGGTGCTGGCCGGCCGCTTCTGAGGGCTCGCGAGCGGACGAATGCAGCACGAGCCGGGTGGTCCCGGCGGCGGCGGCGTGGTACCCCCAGGCCGTGAGCGACACCTTTGACAAGCTCGGCCTGTCCCCCGAGTCCCTGGAGGCCGTCCGCCGCGCGCGTTTCGAGCGGCCCACGCCCATCCAGTCGCAGGCCATTCCTCCGGCGCTCGCCGGCCGGGACGTCATCGGCTGCGCCGCCACGGGCACGGGGAAGACGGCCGCGTACGTGCTGCCCATGGTGGAGCGCTTCGCCGGCCGCAAGGGCACGCTGGGGCTGGTGCTGGCGCCCACCCGCGAGCTGGTGCAGCAGATCGCTGGGCCGGTGGAGTTCTTCGGCGGCCCGCGCGGCGTCACGCACGCGGTGGTCATCGGCGGCGAGGACATGGGGGCGCAGGCCGAGGCCCTGGCGCGGCGGCCCACGCTGGTGCTGGCCACGCCGGGGCGGCTGGTGGACCTGCTGCGGTCGCGCACCGCGGAGTTCCCGCAACTGGAGGCCCTGGTGCTGGACGAGGCGGACCGGATGCTGGACATGGGCTTCCAGCCGCAGCTCGAGGCGATTCTCGCGGCGCTGCCCGGGCGCCGGCAGACGCTGTTGTTCTCCGCGACGCTGGGGCCGGACGTGAGCCGCTTCGCCCGCGAGGAGCTGAACCGGCCGGTGCGCGTGGAGGTGACGCGCAGCGGGACGCCCGCCGAGCGCGCCGAGCAACGGCTGTACGTGGTGAAGCCCGAGGAGAAGTCCGCGCTGCTGCTGACGCTGCTGGCGAAGGACGAGGCGACGGCGCTCATCTTCGCGGCGTCGAAGGAGCGGGCGGACAAGGTGCACAAGGCGCTGGAGCGGGCGGGGTACCGGTGCGGGGTGCTGCACGCGGACCGGACGCAGAGCCAGCGCAACCAGGCGATGCAGGCCTTCCGGGATGGGACGTACCGGTGCCTGGTGGCCACGGACATCGCGGCACGCGGGCTGGACATCGAGGACGTGGGGCACGTCATCAACTACGACCTGCCGCACGCGCCGGAGGACTACGTGCACCGCATCGGCCGCACGGCGCGAGCCTCCGCGAGCGGCGTGGCCTCGACGTTCGTCACGGCGAAGGACAGGCTGATGACCGAGCGCATCGAGCAGATCATGCGGGCCAACATTCCCCGCACGCCCGTGCCGCGCGAGGACCCCGTCTTCAAGGCTGAGATTGAGCGCCTCGCGGCCGCCCAGCGCGACCCGGGTCCGCCCCAGAAGGACCACGGTGTCTCGAAGACGGCACCAGGACAGGCTCCGGGACGGCACGCGCTGTCGCATGGGAAGGGCCCGCGCTCGAAGCAAAAGAAAGACTGACCCTGCGTCGCCGGACGAGGAGGCGCAGACCTGCCAGGTCCCAGGTGTCTCCAGAGATGAGGTGGGTCTACCCCATGCCCTGAGTCCTTCACTGTCTCCGGTTCAGGACCCTCCACTGCGGGCATGGAGACAGGACGTGCCTGGTTGGTGCTCTCTCTGGGAGCTGAGCGCGAGTACGCAGGGAACGTGGGGTATGCCGATGAGCTGGAGACGGTCTACCGCTACGACAGTTTCGTTCCGAACCATTTGCAGATCGCCGAGGGGGATCTGCTGGTCCTGCGTGATGGCGAGGTCGTTCTGGGTACAGCCAGGGCTTCGACGATTGTCTCCCAGAAGGGCACCAAGGAACTGAGCCGGTGTCCAGAGTGCAGCGTCACGACCATCAAGGCACGCAAGGACAAGCTCCCGCGTTACAGGTGCAAGGAGGGGCATGAATTCGAGAAGCCCGTGGTGACACAGAAGTCATGTGTTCATTTCGCGGCCTGGTTCGATGGCACGTTCCGCCCATCGCCCCGAATTCCGGTGGAACAGGTGCGTCAGGCCTGCCCGAGGTACAACGGACAGCTCGCCATGCAGGAACTGGTGCTGGAGCGCCTGAGTGGAGAGGTGAAGCTCGTGCTCCAGGGAGTGGCGGCACAGTCCATGGCGCACAGGAGTATCGGCCTTGTGGCGGCGGATGCCTCGGAAGAGCCGTATGTGCCGGATGGGCGTGATGATCGGAAGGTCATTGCTCGTCAGATCCGCGAGCGCCGCGGCCAGGCTGCATTCCGTCGAGAGCTTCGGTTCCGCTTCAACGATACCTGTGTGGTGACCGGATGCCGGCTTCCGGATCTACTCGAAGCGGCCCATATCAATCCCCATCGAGGTGACAAGGACAACCATCCCTCGAATGGACTGTTGCTGCGCGCGGACATCCACACGCTTTTTGATTTGAACCTGCTCGGCATCGAGCCGGCGACGCTCCAACTGCACGTGCACCCGAAGCTCGAGGGCTCGGAATATGAGCAGTTCGCGGGTAGACGGCTTGCGTGTGAGCCCAGCCAGCTGAGCAGCAAGGCATTGGACGACCGCTGGAAGACTTTCGTCAGCGCTCCCGGGGCAGGGACAGGGTGAAACAGGCGCCCTGGCCGGGCTCGGCGCCCACGTCGAGTTTGCCGCCGTGCTCCTGGAGGATTCACGCCGCGATCGTCAAGCTCGTGCCGCTGTTGGGCGAGGAACCTGTTACCCTGACTGTCACAGGGGCCGCGCCATGCCGAAAAGACTTCTGACGCTGTTGCTGGTGCTTGCCGTGGAGACGGGTTGTCCGCATGCATGGGGCAGAGGCGGAACCATCGAGATGGCCGTACGCAAGGACATGACGCGGTACTTCGCGAATCGGACCTGCCACATGTCTGAAAGCCAGTGGCTGGAGATTTGCGACAACCGGGGCCCGAAAGAGACCTCCCCCAAGTGCCCGAAGGAGTGCCGTCCTTCTCCCGAGGCTGATTGAAGTGTGGGGCACTGCATGAAGTGGCGCACGCTACTGGCTGCCTTGCTCGGCTTCACGCTACCGATTCCCCTGGTGTGGCTGCTGTACACCACCTACCTCGGGCAGAGGGATGCGGACGGCTCGGCTCCGTCGCAACCTCAGGGCATGCGAATCCTTCCCATGCTTACCCTCGAGGAGCGCTTGCGGCTCCCCACGTATGAGCGGGACTGCGAAACAGATGCGGACTGCGATCCGCAGCTCCGCTGCTTCTTCAACATGCGCACCGTTCGTAGCTACTGCACGGACAGCATGTGCATGACGGACCGGCAATGCCCCGAAGGGTTTGCCTGCCGCATCATGGACACGGCGAGTGGTAAGGATCTTCTTCGAGCCTGCTCGCTGGTGGGCGTGCGAGGTGAGGGAGAGGTGTGCGAGCCACTGCCTCGCGAGCGAGAGGATGGCTGCCGGCAGGACCTTCTCTGCCGGGGCCGGTGCGGCCGGCCGTGCAACCCGCACGAGCCCGCGGACTGCCCCCAGGGCTACTTTTGCGACAAGGCACCGGAGGGGCCTACCTGCCAGCCCTCCTGTGAGGGGCGCACCTGCCCAGAGGGCCAACAGTGCGTCCACCGCGGCGAGCGTGTCTCCATTTGCGCCAGGGTTCATGGGCCGAACTGCCAGCAAACCCCCTGTCCGCAAGGGCAGCTCTGCTCGGTCGACGACTATCCACAATGTGCGGACGAGGTGTGGATGCAGTGCCTGCAGCCCTGTGGCTCCTCGGAGGAGCGCCCCTGCCCCGAGGGGACCGTCTGCCACTTCTACAGCTGCCGTCAGTCCTGCACGCCTGAGGACTCCTCGGTCTGCGGAGCGGGCTTCACCTGCAATCACCGCCCCGGAGAGCCGTGGACGTGCGTGCCAGACTTGAGATCCGGCGGCGAAGATTGACTCGAATCAAGTCGCCCTTCAGCGCTCCCGGGGTAGGGAGAGCGTGAAGCAGGCGCCCTGGCCGGGCTCGCCGCCCACGTCCAGCTTGCCGCCGTGCTCCTGGAGGATTCGCGCCGCAATCGCCAGTCCCAGGCCCGTGCCGCCCTCCTTCGTCGTGAAGTAGGGCTCGAAGATGCGCGCGCGGTGCTCGGGCGGAATCCCCGGGCCGCTGTCCTGCACCTCCACCACCGCCTCCTGCTCGCTGCCCCTCACCCGCACGTGCAGCGCTCCGCCCCCCTTCGCCATCGCCTCCTCGGCGTTCTTCACCAGGTTCACCAGCACCTGCGTCAGCTGGTCCCGGTCCGCCTTCGCCACCACCCCTGGCTGCACCTCTGAGTGGATGCTGATGCCTTCCGGCGGCGAGGCGTAGAGCGACAGCACGTTCTGCGCCAGCTCGCCCAGATCCACCGGCTCCAGCTGCGGCTTGGGCAGCCGCGCGAAACGGCTGAACTCGTCGACAATCCGCTTCAGCCGGTCCACCTCTTCCAGGATGACGCCCGCACTGTCCCGGAAGAGCGCGGGGAAGCGCTCGTCCTGCGCGTCCTGCACCGCCATCAGCGTCTCCAGCGACATGCGGATCGGCGTCAGCGGGTTCTTGATTTCATGCGCCAGCCGCCTCGCCACCTCCTGCCAGGCCGCCACGCGCTCCGTGGCCACCAGCCGCTCCGTCGTCGAGCGCAGCTCCGTCGTCATGTGGTTGAACGTCTTCACCAGCTCGCCCACCTCGCCCGTGGCCTTCACCTGCACCTGCACGTCCCACGCGCCCTCGCCCACGCGCCTCGCACCCGAGGTGAGTGCCTCCACCGGCTGCGTAATCCGCCGCGACATCAGCAGCCCCAGCAGCACCGCGAAGCTCAGCCCCAGCCCGGCCAGCAGCAGGAAGGAGCGGAACACGCCCACCGTCGCCTCCCGCTCCGCCGCCCGGCTGAAGACGAGCCGCACCGTGGCGGCGTCGCCCAGTGGCAGCACTCGCGCCACCGTGGGCGGTGTGACGCTCCCCGCCCTCGCCACCACCGTGTCCCCGGACAGCAGCGCCACCTCGGCCCCGGTGAGCCTCGACAGGTGCGCCGCCAGTCCCTGGTCCAGCAGCACCCCGCCCACCACCCAGAGGCGCGAGTCCCCGTAGTCCACCGGCCTCGCGGTGACGAGCGCGGGTACCTCGCGCAGACCCTGGTCTCCTCGCACCGACACCGTCACCGGCACGGGCTTGGGTGACTTCTCCCGCGTCACCGCGAAGAGGGCCGGGTCCGGATCTCCCCGGCGCGCGGGCAGGTGCCCCGAGGACAGCGTGATGCCCTTGCGGTCGAAGAGCGACAGCACCGTGAGGCCCCGGCTCTTCATCAGCGGTTGGGCGGTGTCCGCGCGGATGGCGCGGGCGGGGGACTCGCGCGACTCGCGGGCCAGATCCTCCATCGCGGAGCTCTCCACCAGCTCCTCCACCGCCCGGCGCGCGTTGGCGGAGGCTCGCTCGACGGCCTCCTGCGCCGAGGCGGTGGCGCCGTCCATGCGGGCGTCCAGCCCTCGCGACAGCGTGGTGCGCAGCTCCGTCAGCGTGAAGGGCACCATCACCGCCAGCGGCACCAGTGCCAGCAGGGCGAAGGCGAGCGCCAGCCGCGTCCTCAGTCTCATCTCCGGGCTCCCGGGACACCCGTGACGGCCGGTTGCAGCCAGGCTCCGTCCAGCATGGGCAGCCCCTGGGCGTCGAAGACGAGGCCTCCCACCTCCGGCGCCGCGCGCAGTGCCAGGCCCTGCGCGTAGAGGGGCAGCAGCGGCACGGACGGGGCGAGCGCCAGGGCCCGCTCCCTCGCCCGCGTGTCTCGCGCCGCGGCGTCGGGCAGGGCGCCGATGCGCGGCAGCTCCACCCCGAGCAGATCCTTCCGGCCCGCGGCGTCCAGCACCACGGCCAGGGCCGGGCCGGGCACGGGCGGCAGCAGCAGAGAGTGGAGCATCAGCTCGTACTCGCCTCGGGCCCAGCGGGTGCGCAGCTCGGCGCGCGGCAGGGCCTCCAGGGCCACGGCGTAGCCCCGGTCGTGCAGCCTCACCTGGAGGCGCTCGGCCACCGCGCGCTGGTCCTCGTTGCCCGTGTCGTAGAGGAGCGTCACCTTGCGTGCGGCCTGGGACGCAGGAGGCGGCGTGGGGCGCGCACCTGGGGACACCGGGAGGAGCGCGGGGGGCAGCAGGTTCGGCATGGGCACGGCCGGCCCGCGCACGAAGAGGCGCGTGAGATCCTCACGGTCCAGCGCGCTCTCCACCGCCTGCCGGAAGTCCGGGGGCACGCGCCGCGGAGACCAGGCCAGGTACGTGGCGTACAGCGCCGCGCCGGAGGGCGTGCCCGCATCGGCCAGCACGCCGAGCGCCACCTGGGCCTCCTGTGCTGACCACAGGCGCGACAGGCCGCGCTCGTCGGTGGCTTGCAGGCGCACCCGGTCCAGGTAGGGCCGGCCCTGGCTCCACGCGAGCCGTGCGTCCACGGTGTTGGCGCTGGAGGCGGAGAACGGGCCGAGCGCGGCGGGCACGGAGCGGGGCAGGGCGAGCGCGGGGTGGCACAGCGCGCGTTCCAGGTCCGGCCAGGGGAAGCCGAGCGACAGCTCCAGGGTGTCGCCGGTGGGGGACAGCAGCCGGCCCTCTCCGCGCAGCGGGAAGAGGAGGGCGCGGTAGGGCGAAGGGGCCTCGGTGCTGGCGAGCCGGATCCAGGCCCGGGCGAGCGCGGTGGCCTGTGCGGGCGAGGGCAGGGTGAGGCGCACCACCTGCGCAGCGGGGCGTGACAGCTCGCGGGCGAGCGCGGGTGACAGGCTCCCGTCCGGGGCGAGGTGGCAGGCGGGCCGTGAGAGCAGCCCGAGCAGCGTGGCCTCGAGGGGGCTGTCGGCGAGAGCCGGCTCGCCGGGCTCGGCGGGGCCGGTGTGGGCGACGCGCAGCTCCCCTCCGTACGGGACGCGGCCGGCGGCGAGCGACGGCGTAGCGCCGAGCAGGAGGAGGCTGGCGAGGGCGTGGCGGAGCGTCATGGCGCACCCTGGCGCAGGAGGAAGAGCTCGCCGGTGCCGTCCGGCTTCGTGAGGCCCACCACCACCTCGCGGCGCTTGTCGCCGTCCAGGTTGGCCGTCACCACATACAGGGCGCGGCCGGAGGGCAGGGGCCCCTGCCAGAGCGGCTCATGGGCGGTGGGGTCGCTCCCGTTCGTCTTGAAGACGCGCAGCATGTCCGGCGACGGTTGGAGCTCGGGCGAGGTGGTGAGCAGCTCCGGCGTCCCATCCCCATCCAGGTCCCCGAGCGCGCTGCCAGCACCGAGGCCGGAGATCGGCACGGGCGCCACGCCGGGCCGGGCGAAGAAGGCGGCCGAGCCATCCGGGTGGACGAGCAGCACGCGGGAGTTGGCCGCGCTGAAGGTGGTGAAGCGGGCCGTCACCCCCGCCAGCCGCTGCTCGCCGTTGCCGAGCCGCACCTCGGGGGCGAAGGCCGTCTGGCCTGGGACGAAGCCGCCGCGCGCCTCGGGGCCCAGGGGCACGGCCTCGAGCCGGGACACGCCGCGCAGCGTGCCGTTCTCCAGCGTGAGCACCTCGCCATGGGCGAAGCGGGTGGACCAGGCGGCGAGGCGCGGCGGCCCGGAGAGGATGGCGAGCGCTCCGAAGGGCTCGCGGGTGGGCGCGGGGCCGGGGGGCAGCACGTCCAGCGAGCGCTCCGCGACGAGGCTCCCATCCGCGGCGAAGACGTGCACGGCGCGCGCGGTGAGCACGGCCACCTCGTCCTTGCCATCCCCATCCAGGTCTCCCGCGGCGAGCGCGGCGGGAGGAGAGGGCAGACGCGCCAGCACGGCGCCCAGCAGGCGCAGGGGGAGCGGCTCCTCGGTGGACGGAGTAGGCGTGCGCGGAGGCTCCACGGCGGCGAGCGCGAGCGCCGCGGCATCCGCTTCCACGGCCTGGGCGATGGCGGCGGCGGGCGAGGGGACCCGGCTGGGAGTGCGGCCGGACCAGAAGTTCACCCAGGTGCCGAACGCATCGCCGCGGGCGCGCAACTCCCCGGCCTCCACGCCAAGGGTGAGACGCACCAGGGCACGGGCGCCCTGCTCACGGGCGAGCGCCTCGGCGGCCTCGGGCGAGGGGGCCTCCAGCACCACGGGGGCAAGCCCGGCGGAGGCCAGGTGCGAGGCGAGCAGCGTGGCGAAGGCGCGCCGCAGCTCGGGGGCGCCGCCGGACAGGTGGAGGGCGACGGGCGGCTCGGGCTTCATCGCCCGCACGTCCGTGGCCACGGCCTGGGCGAGCCGCTCGAGGGCGGGCGTGGCCGGAGCGGCCTGCGGGGCCGGTGGCGGAGGGGTTTGGGCGGCCGGAGCGGGCAGCGCGGCCAGCAGCAGGGCGGCGGCGAGGGCCCGGCTCACAAACCCCCCCGGCTACCTTCCTGGAGGAAGAAGTCGCTCGGGGTGACGTGGCCGGGCGGGGGCGCCTCGACGGTGGGCTGGGTGCCATCGAGGAAGGACTCGAGCCGGCCGGGCACGGAGTTGCCCGCGAGCAGGCCGGAGACGGGATCGATGCGCACCTGCACCACGCCTGGGGGCACCTCGAACTCGCGCGCGGGCAGGCCCTGGTGGGCGGCGCGCATGAACTCCAGCCAGATGGGGAGGGGGGCGCGGCCACCCGTCTCGGAGCTGCCCAGGGGCGAGTGGTCATCGAAGCCCACCCACGCGCTGGCGACGAAGTCGGCGGTGTAGCCGGAGAACCAGGTGTCACGGCTCTCGTTGGCAGTGCCCGTCTTGCCGGCGGCGGGGCGGTTGAGCTCCGTCACCGCCCGGGCCGTGCCCTCCTCCACCACGCTGCGCATCAGCGACGTGGTGAGGTAGGCCACCGCCGGAGGCAGCGTCTCCTCGAAGGCCGGCTGGTGCTCCTCGAGCACCTTGCCCTGCGCGTCCGTCACCTTGAGGATCAGCAGTGGCTCGGCGTAGCGGCCGTTGGCCTGCAGGGTGGCGTAGGCGTTGGCGGCCTCCAGCAGGGTGACCTCGCCGGTACCGAGCGCCAGCGTGAGGTTCTCCGGCAGCTCCGAGCGGATGCCGGCGCGCCGGGCGAAGTCGATGGCGGTGGCGGGGGTGATGGCCTCGATGAGGCGCACGGACACGGTGTTCTTGGACTTGGTGAGCGCCTGGCGCAGCGTCATGGGGCCGTCGAAGGCGCGGTCGTAGTTCTGCGGCTTCCACGTCTTGCCGGTGTACGGGTCCCGGATGGCCTCGGGGGCGTCGTTCACCGTGCTGAGGGGGGTGAAGCGGCCGCTGCCGAGCGCGGCGCCGTAGAGGAAGGGCTTGAAGGACGAGCCGGGCTGGCGCTTGGCCTGGGTGGCGCGGTTGAAGGGCGAGGTGGCGAAGTCGTAGCCGCCCACGAGCGCCACCACGTAGCGGTTGCTCGGGTTGATGACGACGAGGCCGCCCTGCACGAGCGGAATCTGATCCAGTGTGGCCTCGAGCAGCGCGGGGGAGGGCGTGACGCGCGTGACGCGCACCCGGACGATGTCACCGGGCTTCATCACGTCGGACATCTTCGTGGGGGCGCTCTTGCCCTTCATGCGCGCCCAGGTGACGGTGGAGAAGGAGAGCTCCGCAGTGCGGCCCACCAAATCCACGCGGGCCTTCTTGCCCGTGTCATCCACCTCGGTGACGACGCCGGCCAGGCGCAGGCCCTCCTTCAGCGGCTGCAGCTGCACGGCGAGCGCGAGCTTCTCGTCGGCGGAGAGCCGGGCCTCCTCCTCCTGCTCGGTCTCGGTGACCACCGCCGGCGTCTCCCCGGCGGGCGCGGGGATGGTGGGGGACTGCGTGAGCGAGGAGAGGTCGGCCACGTAGGCGCCTTCCTTCTGGCGCCGGCCTGCCTCCTCGATCTGCTTGGCGAGGAGGGGCTTGAGCTGCTCGAAGCGCGCGGGATCCATCGTGCCGACGGGGCCGCGGTAGCCCTGGCGCCGGTCCACGGCCTCCAGGCCCTTGCGCACCGCCTCGTCGGCGATGGCCTGGAGCTTGGGGTCCATGGCGATGTCCACGCGCAGGCCACCGGTGAGCACGGCGTCCCCGCCGTAGCGGGCCACCAGCGTGCGGCGGATCTCCTCGGCGTAGTAGGAGCCCACCTCGGGAGGCGGCCGCGGCGCGAGGACGATGGGCTTGTCCAGCTCCTTGTCCACCACCGCCTGGGGGACGAAGCCCTGCCCGGCCATCTGCCCCAGCACGTAGCGCTGGCGCTGCTTGGCCTTGACGATGTTCTTCTCCGGGTTGATGCGGTTGGGCGACTGCACCGTGCCCGCGAGCACCGCGGCCTCGCCGACGCTCAGGAACTTCGCCTGCTTGCCGAAGTAGTAGAGCGCGGCCTCCTCGATGCCGTCGCGGCCCTGCCCGTAATAGGACTGGTTGATGTAGAGGCCGAGGATCTGATCCTTGGTGAGCGCCTGCTCCACGCGCGGGGTGAGGATCCACTCGCGAATCTTGCGCGCGAGGCTGCGCTCGGGCGTGAGCAGCATGTTCTTCACCACCTGCTGCGTGATGGTGGAGGCGCCGGACTTGCGGCTGCCGGGGATGAGGTTCTTCACCGCGGCGCGGACGATGCCGAAGATGTCGAGGCCCTCGTGCTTGTAGAAGTCGGCGTCCTCGGCGGCGAGGAAGGCGTTGCGCACGTGGGGGGGCAGGTCCTTGACGTCCACCACGGTGCGGCGCCCCTGGGGCTCGAAGAACTCGGAGCAGATGGAGCCGTCGGCGCAGCGCACCTTGGTGACCTGGGGGAGGCTGTAGTTGCGCAGCGCCTCCACCGAGGGGAGATCCCGGCTGAAGTAGAGGTAGGTGCCCAGGACGGTGAGCACGAGCAGCACCAGGCCCACGGCGCCGAGGACGAGGAGCCGCTTCGTCCAGCGCCACAGCCGGGCGCCCAGGGTGGGAGGAGCCGGGGGGGCCGGAGGAGTGGCGGGAGGAAGGGAGGAGGGCTGGGAGCTCATCTCTCGGGCCGGGTTCATGGGACGCGGGGACAACAAAAGGTGGGCGACGTTAAACCGCCCGGCGCGGAACCGGAATGGGCTGGTGGCCCGCCGGGCGGGGAGGCTCCCGAGACACGCGGGGGCCCCGGCTATTCCGGGCACCCCGGGGACGAGCGGTCCCCGAGGAGCGCCTGGAGATCGACGGAGGCGCGGGCCTCGCGATTCAACCGCTGGAGGTTGAGGCGGGCCTTGAGGTCCCCCGGGGACAGGCGCGTGGCGGTGTCGAAGGCCATGCGGGCCTCCTCGTAGCGGCCGAGCCGCTCGTAGGCGAGGCCCAGGTTGTTGTGGACGAAGCTCACCTGGGGGAGCAGGTAGGCGGCCTGGGCGAGCGCCTCGGCGGCGAGCGCGTCCTGGCCGGTCTGCAGGTAGGTGAGCCCGAGGTTGTTGAGGGCATACCCGTGGTACGGGTCGAGGTGCACGGCCTGTCGGAAGCGGACGATGGCCTCGGCGGGCTGGCCGGCGGCGAGGTGGATGCGGCCGAGCACCTGGTAGACCTCGGGGTACTCGATGTCGAGCTCGAGCGCGGCCTCGGCGGCCCGGAAGGCGCCCTCGGTGTCGCCGAGCTCCAGGAGGAGGCGGGCTTGCTGGACGAGGGGCTCGGGACCATCGGGGAAGAGGATGGAGAGCTCCCGGTACGCGTCGGCGGCGAGCTGCTTCTGGCCGGAGAGGCGGGCGAGCTGGATGAGGAGGTCGAGGGCCTGCTCGGCGGCGTCGACATCATCGGCGGCGTCGTGGACGGCGCGGCGGGCCTCGGTGAGGGCACCGGAGAGGTCACCTTCCTCGCGCAGCGCGCGGGCGCGGTCGAGGTGGGCCACCGGGTAGAGGTGCGGCTCGTGAGGGAGGGAGAGCGTGTCCGCGGGCTCGGCGGGGAGGAGATCCTCGGGCTGCGGGAGGACCTCGGCGCGGGTCTCGGGAGGCACGGGGAGCGCGGCCGTCTCGGGCAGGACCACGTCCGGCGAGGGCATCCCAGACGGGGTGACGAAAGGGGCCTCGGAGGAGGGGCTCACCCGGTTGACGAGGCGGTTGGGGGAGGAGGGAAGGAGCCCCTGGGGCCGCCGGAGCTGGCTGGCATCGCAAGCAGCGAGGGAGAGGGCGGCGAAGCAGGCGGACAGGATGGTGTTCTTCATGGTGAGGCTCCTTGTCGGGAGGAGCGCATTGCGATGCCCGTGCCAGCCGCCCGCGGACTCCCTCTCCCTCTGGGCGAGGGCGGGGGGTGAGGGTCTACGAGGACGTCTCCCCGCTCCCCGGGCGGCCCCTGTGCGGCCGGTGGGCCACACCCGGAAGTTCCAGGCGCCGAGGGCCCGGGCGCGACAGCGCGCTACAGGACCTACAAGGGTGTACCTGGGAGGAGGAAGGGAAAAACCGTGGCGAGGCTGGAGGTGACGTGCGACGTTGGGCGGGATGAAGATCGCTGCCTGGAACGTGAATTCGGTCCGCGCCCGGCTGGACCGGCTGGTGGACTGGCTGAAGAGCGCTCAACCGGACGTGGTGTGCCTGCAGGAGCTGAAGTGCCAGGACACCGAGTTCCCGATGGAGGCCGTGCGGGAGGCGGGCTACCACGCCGCGGTGCACGGGCAGAAGACGTACAACGGGGTGGCCATCCTGGCGAAGACGGAGCCCCAGGACGTGGTGAAGGGCCTGTCGGACGGGGTGGACGACACGCACGCGCGGCTGATCGCGGCGACGGTGAACGGGGTGCGGGTGGTGAGCGCGTACGCGCCCAACGGGCAGTCGGTGGGCTCGGAGCAGTACGAGTACAAGCTGCAGTGGTACGGGCGGCTGCGGCGCTACCTGGACACGCGGCACAAGCCGGGCGAGCCGCTGGTGCTCTGCGGGGACTGGAACGTGGCGCCGGCGGACATCGACGTCTGGGACGTGGCGCTGTGGCAGGGGCAGACGCTCTGCACGGACAAGGAGCGGAAGGCGCTCGAGCAGCTGTGCGCGTTCGGGCTGACGGACACGTTCCGCAAGCTGTACCCGGCGGAGCAGAAGTTCAGCTGGTGGGACTACCGGATGCTGGCGTTCCCGAAGAACCAGGGACTGCGCATCGACCACATCTTCGCGACGGCGCCGCTGGTGGAGCGGCTGGTGGCGGCGGGCGTGGACCGGGACGCGCGCAAGGGCAAGCAGCCCTCGGACCACGCGCCGGTGTGGACCGAGTTCAAGGACTGAGCGTCGCATGGACGAGCTCCTGCGGTTCCTCCTCACCGAGCCCCCCACTCCGGCGCCCCTAGGCTCCGTCGAGGACTGGTGGTCGCGGCACCTTCAACTGTCCGCGCGCTTCTCCCTGCCGGTGGACGTGGCGTTCGCCGGAGGCTTCGCGGCCGACCGGCTGGGCTATGCGTTCGCCTCGGGCTACCACTCGGCCCTGCGCACCTTGTTGCCCCAGCTGCCGCCCCGGCACCGCTACGCGCTGTGCGTCACCGAGGCCGGGGGCGGACACCCGGCGGCCATGAACACCCGGCTCACCGGCTCGGACAAGGGCCCGCTGCGCCTGGAGGGCACCAAGGCCTTCGTCACCCTGGGCACCGCGGCGGACGAGTTGCTGGTGGTGGCCAGCGAGGGACAGGACGCGCAGGGCCGCAACCGGCTGCGGCTCGTGAGAATCGACTCCCGGCGCGCGGGGGTGACGGTCGCCGAGCTGCCCGAGACACCCTTCGTCCCCGAAGTACCCCACGCGGAGCTGCGGCTGCACAAGGTGGCGGTGGCGCCCGGGGAGGTGCTGCCCGGCGACGGCTACGAGCGCTACGTCAAACCGTTCCGCACGGTGGAGGACTGCCACGTGTTCGCGGCGGTGCTCGGGTGGCTGCTCCAGGTGGCGCGGCGTTCGGGCTGGCCGGGCGAGGTGCGCGAGGAGCTGCTGGCGCTCGCGGTGACGATGCGGGGACTGTCACAGTCAGACCCGGCCTCCCCATCGGTGCACCTGGCGTTGGCCGGTGCCATCGACCTGTGCCGGAGGCGGGTGGACGGGCTGGGGACGCTCTGGGAGCAGGTGGACGCGCCGACGCGCGAGCGCTGGGAGAGGGACCGGCTGCTGCTCAACGTGGCGGGCAAGGTGCGAGCGAAGCGCCGGGAGACCGCCCGCCAGAAACTGACCGCCCCCGAGTAATCGAGTGACACCGGGCCCATTTCCCCTCTCCCTTCGGGAGAGGGACAGGGTGAGGGTGCCCGCATCCCAGGTTTACCCCCGTGCCGAGCCCGAGCGCCTGCCCTCCGAGCGGGAAGAGGAGCGCAGCCAGCGTGCTCCCGGGTAGTCTGTGAACCATCCCCGTATGGGGGGAGGACACGATGGATTTCGACTGCGACTGGCTCATCATTGGCTCGGGCTTTGGCGGCAGCGTGAGCGCGCTGCGGCTGACGGAGAAGGGCTACCGGGTGGTGATGTTGGAGAAGGGCCGGCGCCTGCAGGCCAAGGACTTCCCCAAGACGAACTGGAACCTGAAGAAGTGGCTGTGGATGCCGCAGCTCGGGTGGCGGGGCCTGTTCAAGATGACGTTCTTCCGCCACGTCACGGTGCTCTCCGGGGTAGGCGTGGGCGGAGGCTCGCTGGTGTACGCGAACACGCTGCCCATCCCGAAGGATGACTTCTTCCAGGCACGCTCCTGGGGAGCGCTGGCGGACTGGAAGACGGAGCTGACGCCGCACTACGCGACGGCGCGCCGGATGCTCGGGGCCACGGTGAACCCGCTGCGCACGCTGCCGGACGAGATCATCCAGCAGGTGGGCAAGGAGATGGGCCGCGAGGACTTCCAGCCCACCACGGTGGCCGTCTACTTCGGCAAGCCCGGGGTGACGGTGCCGGACCCGTACTTCGGCGGCGAGGGCCCCGAGCGCACCGGCTGCAACTCGTGCGGCGGGTGCATGACGGGCTGCCGCTTCAACTCCAAGAACACGCTGGACAAGAACTACCTCTACTTCGCCGAGAAGCGCGGCCTCTCCCTCCACGCGGACACCGAGGTGACGTGGGTGCGCCCGCTGCCCGGCGGCGGCTACGAGGTGGAGGCCCTCGAGGGGACCTCGAGCTTCTCCCGGCGCAAGCGGCGCTTCACCGCGCGCCACGTCATCTTCTCCGGCGGCGTGCTGGGCACGGTGGACCTGCTGCTCAAGCTCAAGGCGCACCCGGACGGGCTGCCCCAGCTGTCGGACCGGCTCGGCGATGGCGTGCGGACCAACTCGGAGGCGCTCATCGGCGTGCTCGCCGGCAAGCGCTTCCGTGACAAGGACCTGTCCAAGGGCATCGCCATCGGCTCCATCCTTCACACGGACGCGCACTCGCACCTGGAGCCGGTGCGTTACGCGGCGGGCTCGGACTTCTTCCGCTCCCTGATGGCGCCGCACGTCGGGGGCGCCACCGCCCTGTCGCGGCTGGCGAACCTGGCCGGCCTCTTCCTGCGCCACCCGTTGAAGACGCTCGGCTCGTGGTTCGCCCGCGACTTCGCCCGGCGGTCGATGATCCTCCTCTACATGCGCACGCTGGACGGGCACCTGCGCATGCGGCGCGGGCGCGGGCTCTTCACCGGCGGAACCAAGGGGCTCACCACCGGGCTGCAGGAGGGCCCCGCGCCCACCGCGCACATCCCCGAGGCCACCGAGCTGGCCCACCGGGTGGCGGAGAAGCTGGACGGCCTGCCCTTGACCCTGGCCTCCGAGTCGGTGATGGGCATCCCCACCACCGCGCACATCCTCGGCGGCTGCTGCATGGGGGACTCGCCCCAGACGGGTGCCATCGACTCGCAGCACCGCCTCTTCGGCTACGAGGGCCTGTACGTCATCGACGGCTCGGCCATCTCCGCCAACCCGGGGGTGAATCCCTCACTCACCATCACCGCGCTGGCCGAGCGCGCCATGACCTTCATCCCCGCCCGGCAGCAGGTGGGCGCGGACGCACAGGAGACCGCCGCGCGTCCCACCGCGCTCGGGGCGTGAGCTTCACGGCGGTTGCATGGTTGGAGGGGGAGCCCTCGTGGTACGACTCGGGCCCCCCATGACAACGACCAGGTGGAATCGAAGAGGAGGCGCGCTCACCTGCGCGCTGCTGCTGGCCACGGGCTGCGGCCTCGTGGACGCTCCGGGTGAGCCGCGCGTGGTGGCGCACCGCTCCGGCGCGGGCAACTACCCGGAGAACTCGCGCTCGGCGGTGATCGCCGCGCTGCACGAGGGCTACCCGGCCATCGAGGTGGATGTCGTCCTCACCAAGGACCGCGTCCCCATCCTCTCGCATGATGCGTGGATCGACGCCGAGCTGTGCACGTACACCCTCGGCCCCGATGAGCAGGAGCCCCGCCGGCTGCCCGAGGGCTCGCGCCTTCCCATCAAGGACTTCACCCTGGCGGAGCTGCAGCGCGACTACCGCTGCGGTGGCGTGGGAGATCCGGCGATGCTCGGCGCCTTCAAGGTGGCCGACCGCTACTTCACCTTCGACGAGATGCTCAGCGCGCTGAAGGGCCACCCGGACATGGTGGTGCAGCTCGATATCAAGGAGCACCCGGAGTACACGGAGTCGCCCGAGGTCTTCGCCGAGGAGATCCTCGGCCGCTGGAACGCGGCGGCGCTGCCCAACCGCTTCTTCGTCACCTCCACCCGGGGCGAGCTGCTCAAGGCCTTCCAGGCGCGCCAGGACGTGGAGACGCTCCTCATCTGGCCGGCCTTCGGCGCGGACGACAACACCACCCTGGTGGGCCTCCTCAACGAGCTGAAGCGCACCGTGGGCGCGCAGCAGCTCATCCAGATCACGCGCGACGCGGGAGCGGATGGCATCGCCGTGGCGTACCCGGTGGCGGATCGCGCCGCCCTGGAGGCGGTGCGCAAGGCCGGGCTGAAGACGGCCGTGTGGACGCCCAACACCAAGGCCCAGCTGGAGGCCTACTGCCGCTGGCCCCTGGACTACCTCATCACCGACTACGTGGAGCGTGCGCCATGCCGTTGACCCTCTCCCTGGTGGCCGCGGGCCTCACCCTGGCCGCGCCGGTGCGGTTGGATCGCGTGGACGTGCTCAGCGAGGACTCGGGCACCTTCCTGCACTACGAAGTACCGATGGCGCCCGCCTACCCGGCGATGACGGGCGTGCGTTTCGTCGAGCAGGTGAAGGTGGTGCTCTCCCTGCCGGTGAGCGGGCTGTACGCGGGGGCCTCCATCGCCTCGCAGTCGCTCTCCTACGAAGGGCCGCTGTGGCGCTCGCAGGACGGGCGCGGCCTCTTCTGGACGGCCAGCGTGCACACCCGGCTGCTGCTGCCCTACGGTGCCCATGCGGGCGTGGCCTGGCGCTTCGGTTTCCTGCGCCTGGGCGTCGGGGCGAGCGCCTCGTCCGAGGCCTCCTGGGCCCGCCCGGCGTGGACCGAGTGGAAGGTGCTGCCCACCCTGGCCCTGGGCTTCGGGCCCAACGTGGCCCCGGGTCAGTAGGCCCCCGGTCTCCGGGGAGACGGAATCGGAGAAAACGAGATTAGCGGTCTTGACCGGTTGGTCCCGGGAATACTAATTCCACCGGCTGCGCTCGTTTTCTTCACCCGTAGTCCTCGACCCCCCGGAGACCGTTCATGAAGCTGAAACTGAGCCGTGCGCTGTTCACCTGCTCCCTGCTGGGCGTGGCCGCTTGCGGTGGCCCGCTGCCCGGGGAGGAGGGAGTCCTTCCGTCGAAGGAGGTGGGGCAGATGGCCCAGCTCCTGCGCAAGCCGAAGTCCATTCCGGACGAGTACATCGTCGTGCTGCACGAGGACGCGAAGGACGTGGCGCTGCGCGGCCCCTCGGACGTGGCGCGCGAGCTGGTGGCGGCGCGAGGCGGCCAGGTGCTGCACACGTACGAGCGGGCGCTCAAGGGCTTCTGGGTGAAGATGTCCGAGGCCCAGGTGCGCGAGCTGCTGGCGGATCCGCGCGTGGCCTACATCGAGGAGAACGGCGTGGTGGCGGCGTCGGGCACGCAGACGAGCGCGACGTGGGGAATCGATCGCATCGACCAGCGCAACCTGCCGCGTGACTCGACGTACAACTACAACTTCGATGGCACCGGGGTGCACGCGTACATCATCGACACGGGCATGCGGCTGACGCACTCGCAGTTCACCGGGCGCGTGGGCAACGGCTTCGACTCCATCACCGCGGGCGGCACCGCGGCGGACTGCCACGGCCACGGCACGCACGTGGCGGGCACGGTGGGCGGCACCACCTGGGGCGTGGCGAAGAAGGTGACGCTGCACCCGGTGCGCGTGCTGGACTGCACGGGCTACGGCTCCGACGCCCAGGTCATCGCCGGCCTGGACTGGGTGACGGCCAACCACGTCAAGCCGGCCGTGGCCAACATGAGCCTCGGCGGCGACGCCTCCCAGGCGCTGGATGACGCGGTGGAGCGGATGATCGCCGCGGGCGTGGTGACGGCCGTCGCCGCGGGCAACGACAGCGGCAATGCCTGCAGCTACTCGCCGGCCCGTACGCCCAACGCCCTCACCGTGGGCTCCACCACGAGCAGCGATGCCCGCTCGTCCTTCTCCAACTACGGCACCTGCGTGGACATCTTCGGGCCGGGCTCGAGCATCACCTCGGCCTCGTACTCCAGCGACACCGGCAGCACCTCCATGAGCGGCACGTCCATGGCCTCGCCGCACGTGGCGGGCGTGGCGGCCCTGTACCTGCAGGCCAACCCCTCGGCCACCCCGGCCCAGACGATGTCGGCGCTCACCACCAACGCCACCCCGAACAAGGTGACCAGCCCGGGCACCGGCTCGCCCAACCTGCTGCTCTACAGCATGTTCGTCACCGGCGGTGGCGGCGGCGGGGACACCACGGCGCCGAGCACCTCCATCACCGCTCCGGCGGGCGGCTCCACGGTGAGCGGCACCACCACCGTGAGCGCGAATGCCTCCGACAACGTGGGCGTGAGCAAGGTGGAGTTCTACCTGGGCAGCAGCCTGCTCGGCAGCGACACCACGGCCCCGTACAGCTTCGACTGGAATACCTCCAGCGTGGCCAACGGTGGCTACTCGCTCACCACCAAGGCGTATGACGCCGCGGGCAACGTGGGCGCCTCGTCCGCGGTGTCCGTCACGGTGAGCAACGTCACGGGCAGCTGCTCCATCTCCGAGCAGCTCCTGGCCAACGCCGGTTTCGAGAGCGGCAACGTGAGCTGGACGACGAGCTCGGGTGTCATCGACGGCACCACGTCGGGCAGCACGGCGCGCACGGGCAGCTACAAGGCGTGGCTGAACGGCTACGGTTCGAGCCACACCGACACGCTGTACCAGCAGATCTCCATCCCCTCCACGGCGTGCAGCGCCTCGCTCAGCTTCTGGGTGAAGATCACCACCGCGGAGACCGAGGCCGTCGCCTACGACACGCTGGCGGTGCAGGTGCAGAACAGCGCGGGCACGGCGCTGGCGACGCTGGCCACCTACAGCAACGTGAACGCCTCCACGGGCTACGTGCAGAAGACGTTCGACCTGAGCGCATACAAGGGCCAGACGATCCGCGTCTACTTCAAGGGCGTGGAGGATGCCTCGCTCAAGACGAGCTTCTTCCTCGATGACACCGCGGTGAGCATCACCCGGTAGCCGCTCGATTCAGGGCTCGGAGCTCCGGCGGCGCGGGGGAGGCGGCACAGCCCCCCGCGCCGTCTTCGTTTCGCGGGTACGGACACCTACCCCCTGGCGCTCTCGTGAATCCAGCGCGGGATGGAGGTGATGACCCAGACGAGGCCGGCGATCAGCGCGAACCCGAGCGCCATGGACAGACACCAGGAGAGCCAGGACCACCACCGGTTCTTGCTCTCGGCCTCGAAGCAGGTGTCCGAGAAGAGGGCCGTGTCGCTGAAGGACTGCCAGGCCCCATCGACCAGGACGAGGTCGTTCGCCTTGATGCGTCCCGTGAGCAGCTGGGCCTGGAGCTCGCTCTCGGAGCCCTCGAGCTCGCTGGCCTCCACTTGCCGGGCGCCCGAGATGAGGGCCTCGAACACGCCGAGCAGCCGCAGGCCCGCCGAGAGCGGCAGGGCGAGCAGGAGCCCGAAAGGGCCGTTGAGGAAGTAGATGAACCCCGCGTTCTCCTTCAGGTCCCGCTTGTCCTGCTGAACCTGCGCCCTCCAATCGGCGAGGAAGGCCGCTCCGTCGAAGCGGCGTTTCAGGACGCGATAGCGCAAGCGCATGGGGCAGGTGCTCCGGAGAAGGAATCGGCGCGGCAAGCTAGCGCAGGCAGACGTGCGGGCACCATCACTGGCAGTCCGGGCGCACGCGCACGCGCCCGATGGGGTGGTGTAAGAACCGGGCCATGGAGCGTTACGAGCGCGGAGATCAGTTCATCGAGTTCGAACAGGTGTTGTCGATGCTGCGGCTCCGCGCGGGGAAGATTGGCACCCCAGGCAAGGAGGACCGCCGGTTCCATCCCTCGTCCGAGGCGAGCATTCAGGCCGAGATGGAGCTGCGCACGCGGCTGCTGCGCGAAGGGTACCGGCGTGTCACGGGCGCGGGAGGCGAGTTGCTGCTCGGCGCCGAGCCCCCTGGCCCGGCGAGCCCACGCGCGCTGCTCCTGGATGCACGTGGCGATGCAGTGCTCCGCGAGCCCGTCCCGGAGCCAGCCCCCCGTCCCAAGGATCTGGCGAGCGAGGTTCTCGGGGACGCCCTCGGAGACGCGGTCCGGGCGGGAGACCTGGCCGGGCTGGAGTGGGAGGGCAGGATGCTCCGCGCGGTCTCGGTGGTCTACGACGGCTCGGGACTGGTCGATCCGCTCGAGTTCGACACCCTCGCCGCGCTGCTCCAGTCCGGTGGGCGAAAGGGATTGCGGCGGCTCGAGGTCTCCGTGATGACGGAGGCGTCCGAGTTCGCTCACGTCCTCCAGCCGTTCCTTGAGCACGGCGTGCCCTCCTCGCTCCGGCATCTCGTCCTCTGCACCTTCGACAACATCGAGGGCTTCCTCGCCACCCGCGCCGACGTCACCGCGCTCCTGCCGGCGCTGCGCGACCTGGAGCGGCTGGAGCTCCAGGCCGGGCAGGTGACCTTCGACCGGGTGGATCTGCCCGAACTGCGCGACTTCCAACTCCGCACCGCTGGGCTCGGGCGCGACACGCTCCGGACCCTGAGCGCGGCCCGCTGGCCCGCGCTGGACCGGCTCACCCTGTGGTTCGGCTCGCCACGCCATGGAGGGGATTGCCGGGTGGAAGACCTCGCCGCGGTCCTCGACGGCGAGCACTTCCCACGGCTGCGCCACCTGCGGCTGATGAACGCGACCTTCACGGATGAGCTGTGCGAGGCGCTCGTCTCTTCACGGCTCCTCCCGAGGCTGCGCAGCGTGGACCTCTCGCTCGGCCTGATGACGGACGAGGGGGCGCGGACGCTGGCCCGGCACGCGGCGGCACTCGGCCACCTCCAGAAGCTGTCGCTCGTGAACAACGCCCTCACGCACGAGGGCGAGGCACTGCTCGCGGCGACGTCCCTGCCCGTGGAACTCTCCGGGCCGGGGCACCACGGCCGGAACGACAGCGTCGAGCACTTCGTTCCCCTGTCTCAGGGAGATGGCTACATGTACCTGTTCCAGCCCGGGGACGCTCCATAGCTCCATAGCAACCACGCTGGTGTGAGGCAGAGAAGACCATGGCGACGAATCCGAGAGAGCTACCGCCGATCGACGCATACCTGGCGGGACTGAAGGACCCGGCGGCGAAGAAGACGTTGGGGGCGCTGCGCGAGCAGCTCCGCAAGCTGCTTCCGGGAGCGGTGGAAACCATCAGCTACGGGATGCCCACCTTCAAGGTCGACGGGAAAGCCGTGGGCGGCTTTGCCTTCTTCAAGAGCCACTGCGGCTACTACCCCTTCAGCGGCAGCGTGGTGCCAGCGCTGAAGGCGCAGCTGGACGGCTATTCCACGTCGAAGAGCGGCGTGACCTTTCCGCCCGACAAGCCGCTCCCGGCGAAGCTGGTGAAGACGCTGGTGCAGGCGCGGCTCGCGGAGATCGCCGCGAGGGGGAAGAAGCCCTCGGCCACGAAGAAGAAGGCGGCCGCGAAGAAGGCGCTCATCACCGAACGCATGACCGACAGCGCCGTGAAAGGGGCGACCGGGCGGGACTGGAAGGGGTGGATGCGTGCGCTGGACAAGGCGGGGGCAGGCGAGCTGAACCACAAGCAGCTCGTCGCGCACCTGGCCCGAGAGGTGGAGTCCACGTGGTGGCAGCAGTCCATTGCCGTGGCGTACGAGCAGGCCCGCGGCAAGCGGGTCGTGGGCGAGACCGCGGCGACGGGCTTCCAGGTGGGAGTGGTTCGCACGCTGCCGGTGAGTGCCAGTGAAATGTGGGAGCGGGTTGCAACACAGGCGGAGCGATGGCTCGGTGCCGGTGCGACGCTGACGCTCGAGCCGGGGGCGGGCTACGAGGTTCCCAAGCGCCGTGGAGTCCCCGGCGTCCGCGGCGAGGTCCGGGTGGTGAAGCCTGGGCAGCGCATCCGCATGACCTGGCAGCCAGAAGGATGGAGGAAACCCGCGACACTGCAGCTCACGCTGGTACCGAAGGCGCGAGGCGTCTCCTTCCACGTACATATGGAGAAGCTGCCAGACGCGAAGGCCCGCGAGGCGATGCGCAAGCACTGGTCCACGGTGCTCGAAGACCTCGCGTAGGGTTACTCCACTCTCACCATGGTCCACGGCTCATAGAGCACCAGCCCCTGCGGTGCCCTGAGCCCCAACTGGTACCAGAGCCGTCCTTCCGAAATGTTCGCCGGCGCCCGCCAGTGCGGGCCCGTGCCCGAGTAGGGCCCGTCGAACGTGTGCGCGCTGGACGTCTCTTCCGAACGGAAGCGGCAGACCACCTCCCAGCCCTCGGGCACCTTCCCGTCCACGACGGCCCGGATGCCCACCTGTCCGTCCTCGCGCTCCACGGCGCCTCGCGGACGCGGCAGGGAGTCGATGACCTCGCGGCGGCGCTCCACCTGCTCGTCCAGGTACACGAAGAAGTCGTCGAACACCTGGGACAGGTCGATCCCCGCCGTCTGGAACGCGTCCTGCCACGCCAGCGCGCCTTCCAGTCCCTCGGGGGCGTCCTTCCTCCCGAGCGCCGCCAGCACGCGCGCCGGGGCTCCGTCCCCATGCCGCCGCACCAGCACCTCGATGAAGGCCCTCCCCAGCGGGTACACCTGGTTCTCGTCCCGCTCGGCCGCGAGCTTCTCCAGGTCCAGCAACTCCTCCGTCTTCACCTCCCGCCTCGCCCGGGCCGCCGCGGCGATGAGCTGGTACTCCTCCTCCGCTCCGGCCGGGTAGAAGAGGCGGTACTCCACGTAGCTGGCCAGTCCCTCGCTGAGCAGCTTCAGGGTCGCCAGGCGGGGCGCGGCCTCCACCCCCGCGATGCGCTGGGCGAGCACGTGCGTCGTCTCGTGTCCGAGCACCGCCAGGCCCTCCTCGGGCTGGGAGAGCCCGGCGAGGTTCATCCGGAGCGTGTTCCAGTACGCCGTGCCCGCCGTGTGCCGCGCGCTCCCGCTGAGGTCCACGCGGATGGGCTCCCCCGCCTCCACCCCGAGGAAGGCACGGACCTTCTCGAAGGCTCCATCGGAGCCATCCAGGAGCGGCCCGGCGCGCTTGCTGAGGCTGGCGGGGTAGCTGAACTGGTAGTGCCCGGTCGTCGCCTGCGCCGTGGCCGTGGTGGGGAACTCCATCTCGGGCTCACCGATGCCGCTGCTGTCCTTCTCCTTGCCGTCGCTCCCGGCCCAGCGCGCGGAGACCGCGATGAACAGTCCCACCGTGGCGAGCGTGGCCACTGTTCCCAGCCACGAGCCCTGCAGCCGCCGCTGGACGGAGGCGGTGAGCCGCTCGCCCCACCCGAGGAACTGCGCCAGCGCCAGGCCGAGCAGCACGCCGGCCACCGAGAGCTGGAGGCGCAGCGCTTCCACGGGCCAGCGCCACGTGGTGCCCTCGAACCGCGGCGCCGTGAGGCGGAACGGGTTGAGGGCGGACAGCCACGGCATCCGGTCCTCGAGGATCGACTGGCTCAGCATCAGCACCGCCAGCGCCGTCCAGCACAGCCGCCGCAAGGGCGCCAGGGCCAGGGCCAGGGCCAGCACCGCGAGCGTCTGCGCCACCCGCAGCACGGATGCCACCGCCATCACGTCCAGGTGCAGGCCCGGCTCCAGCGAGGTGCTGGACACGAGCTGGTGGAACATCATCCACAGCGTCGTCCCGAACGGGAACACCAGCACGGTGCCGAGCGCGACGAGCAGCTTCACCCAGAAGAGCGTCCAGCGGGAGGTGGGCAGCGCGTCGAGGAACTCCAGCGTGCGGTCATCCTGCTCGCGCACCAGCAGGCCGCAGCCCAGCGCGAAGGCGAGGATGAACGTCATCATGGACAAGTCGCCGTCCGGGTTGAACCGCTTGAAGGTGTCGGCGTAGGGCGAGAACCCCAGGGGCTCGGTCCACAGGTCCGACACCACGTCGAGCGCGATGAAGAAGAGCGCGAGCCAGAGGAACGGCCGCTGGTCACGCACCTCCTTGGCCACGAGCGGGCGGATCATCGGATCTCCTTCCTTTCCGCGAGCAGGCGGATGGGGCACCCGAGCGTCTCGGAGTCCACCTGCACGACGAAGAGCCACCGGTCCCCTCGCGCGAGCCCCACCGGCAGCCGCGCCCCGTTCGCGGACGGCACCGTGTCCTGCCGGGACAGCTCATGCGTGGCCACCTCGTTCTCGAACGGCTCCAGCTTGTGGTGGAGGAGCGCGTACCGGGTGGGACGCGTCTGGCCTTCCGCCGCCTGGAGGGTGTGCTCCAGCCGGAACGTCTCCGCCGACTCCGCCACCAGCGTGAGCGAGGGCGTCATTCCCGCCACCCGCTCCAGCTCCTTCGCGTGCGTCTCGCGGTCCTCCCGGAGCGCCTCGGACCAGCGCCGCAGCAGCTCTTCCTCGGAGAACCCCTCCTGCTCGCGCAGCAGCGAGGCCAGCCGTGGCTCGGTCCAGAATCCCCACAGGCCCGTGCCAGGCGGCTGCGCCAGCGTGCGCCGCATCAGCGCCTGGAAGGAGGGCTCCCCGAGCCGCGTGTGCAGCACCTGGACTCCCCGGGCGGCCAGTGCACCCGACAGACACGGGCCGAGGCGCTCGCGCGTGGTCAACCAGGCCCGGGCGTCGAAGCCCTCCCGCGAGGCCACCGCGGCCCTCGGTGACAGCCGCTCCTCCGGACGGCTCCGGTGCGCCCACCACGTGGTGAATCCATCGAGCAGCCATTGCCGCTCCTCCCGCAGCACCACGCCCTCGCTGACGTGGATGAGCACCTCGCGGAAGAGGAAGGCCTCGAAGGCGCGGGCATCGAAGTCCGGTGCCGCGAGGTTCGCCCGCACCACGACGCCATCGGCCTCCTCGAGCTTCGCGCGCTGGAACACGTCCGCATCCAGCTCGCGGATGGGCAACACCGCCACGGCCGGAAGCCGCTCCAGTCCGAGGTAGTCGCTCAGCGCCAGCAGCTCCCTCGCGAGCCGTTCCGCCAGCGCCTGGGCCCGCTCCTTCGGGAAGCCCACCCCGGAGGCCACCTGCACGGCCGACTCCTTCACCTGCGTCTGCTCCGCCTCGTGCAGGGCGAAGGGCTGCCGCTTCCTCGCCTCGCCCATCATCGAAATCGCCGCGAGGAGCCCGACGAGGACACTCGCGATGAACACCTTCTCCCGGTGGCTCATCTTCTGGGAGAACAGCTCGGCCAGGGTCCCGTCGCGGTAGAGGATGAGTCCGAAGCTGAGCGCCATCGCCGCCGCCGTGAAGGCCCAGCACCCCACGAGGTCGTCCCAGGGGATGCGCTGGCGCTCGAAGGCGAAGTCGGCGCCGAGCAGCCCGAAGGGCCCGGCCGTGGAGAGATCGAGCTCGGTGAGGTGGTCCGCCGCGAAGGCGGCGATGACCAGGAGGAGGTAGAGGGGGTTGCGGTAGCGGCCGAGCAGCCCGGCCAGCGCGAAGAAGCTCCAGCCCAGCAGCACCGGGGTGGCCGTGCGCAGGGAGAGCAGGAGGAGGAAGCGGGCGGTGACGTCCTCGTGCACCCGGGCCCTGCTCCAGAGGAACAGCAGGGTTGCCGCGAGCGGCAGCAGCAGCACGGCCGCGCCGAGCACCAGCTTGGTGGCGAGGATGCGCGGGCGCGAGAGCGGAAGCGCTTCCAGGAAGAGCTGGGTCCGCTGGCCGTACTCGCGCACCACCAGGCGGTGGCCCACGAAGAGGGCTCCCACGCTGGCGAGGATGATGGCGGGCGCCTGGAGCAGTGCGAACAGGCTGCCCTTCTCGGCGGTGTTCTCCTGCGCCAGGAGCATGAGGAACAGCACGAGCCCGAGGAAGCCGTTGAGGAGGAGCCACGCGCCCCGGTGCTCGCGCCACTCCTTGAGGAGGAGGGCCCGGCTCATGGCTCGTCCGACCGCCGCGCGTAGGCGAGGAAGATGTTCTCCAGGGACAGCGTCTCCACCGTCTCCGGAGCGAAGGGGCTGGTGGCCCAGTCCGCGGGGGTCCCGAAGAGCACCAGGGCCAGGCGTCCCTCCTCCGGCAGGCGCTCGCGCCTCACGAGCGAGAGGCCGGGCGGGAGCTGCTCGGGTGGCGTCTCCAGCACCACCCGCCGGACGGACTGGCGGAGCGTGTCGAGGCGCCCCTGGAAGCGCAGCTTTCCGTCGTGGAGGATGCCGATGCGGTGCGCCACCTCCTCCACCTCGCCGACGAGGTGCGAGGAGAAGAGCGCGGTCTGTCCCTCGCGCCGGACCTGGTCGCGGAGGATGTCGAGGAACTCGCGCCGCGCGACCGGATCCAACCCGGCGGTGGGCTCGTCGAGGATGAGCAGCGGCGGGCGGTGGGCCAGCGCGAGCGCCAGTCCCAGCTTCATCCGGGTGCCGCCGGAGAGCTGCGCGGACTTGCGCTCCTTCGGCACGTCCAGCACCCGGAGGAGCTGCTGGAAGCGGGCGTCGTCCCAGTGCGGGTAGAAGCCGGAGACGAACCGCCCCAGCTCGAGCGCCGTCATCCACGGGTAGAAGACCTGCTCCTGCGACACGTAGCCGAGGTGCTGCTTCTGGGCCGCGCCCACCCGGCGCACCCGCTGGCCCATCAGCTCGATGTCACCCTGGTCCGGACGGAGGATGCCCATCAGCATCCGCAGCGTGGTCGTCTTCCCCGCGCCGTTGCGGCCGAGGAAGCCGTACACCTCGCCCCGCCGCAGCTCCAGGTCCACCCCGTTCACCGCCTTCACCTCGTGGAAGGCGCGGGTGAGCCCCTGGGTGCGGAGGATGACCTCTGGCTCCGGCTGGGGCGCCGGCGCCGGTGGCGGCGCGTCGGGAGTCGGAGTGGACAGCGGCTCGGAGAGCTCGGACATGGGGCGGCAGTCTATGCGCTCCCGTGCCCGCGTTGCTGGGCCCCCGTTCCACCCGTCTCCACTCCGGGAGCGGGCCGGTCCATGACATCCACCCTCCGGGCCGCTTGTTCACACAGGGTGTCTGGGGTCTCCTGCGGGGGCCCTCTCCCGCCGCGAGGACCCCCACCATGGAGCCACTCACCGAAGCGCAACGCAGGACGCTGGAGGACCTCTACCAGCGCATCGACGAGAGGGTGTCCCCCATTGCCGGGACTCATGCATGGTGGCCCTGCCGGAAGGGGTGCGACCACTGCTGCCGCCACCTGGCGGCGCCGCTGACCATCACCCGGCTGGAGTGGACGTACCTCTGGGAGGGCTTCCAAGCCCTGCCCCCCGAGGCCCAGGCGGAGATCCGGGCCCGCGTGGCGGAGCTGGAGGGCACGCAGCGGCCCTATACGTGCCCGTTCCTCGATCGCGAGTCCGGCGGCTGCCGGGTGTACGCGCACCGGCCCATGGCCTGCCGGACGTATGGCTTCTATGTGAGCCGGGGCACGGGCAACTGGTGCCACCTCATCCTCGGGCTGGTGGAGAAGCACGGGGATGGGGACATCATCTGGGGCAACCAGGACGCCATGGAGGACACCCTGGAGCGGCTGAGCGGCAGCACCCTCTCGCTCTTCGAGTGGTTCGCTACTGAGGGGTGTTGAGCTCCCGGAGCACTTCGCCTGCGTGCCGCGCCTCGCCCGGCACCGTGGCCAGGTCGTCCAGGCTGATGAGGCCCACCGGGTTCTTGTACGCGTCGAGCACCACCAGGCGCCGCACCGCCTTCTCCTCCATCAGGTGCTCGGCCTCGGAGATGGGGGCATCCGCGTCGCAGGTGATGACGGCATGGGTCATCGCCTCGCGCACGGGGGTGCGGTTCGGGTCCTTGCCCGCCGCCGTCGCGCGCACGGTGATGTCCCGGTCCGTCACCATCCCGATGAGCTGCTCTCCGTCTGTGACGGGCAGGGCTCCAATCCCGTACGAGCGCATCCGCTCGGCCGCCGCGCGGAGGGTCGCATCCGCCTCGATGGTCTCCAGGCCCTTCGTCATCAGCTCGCCGATCCGCATCTGCCGCCTCCTCGGGGCGCTCCGCGTCCCCATGTGTTCCCCGATGCTCACGTGCAATTCCTCCGCCGCGGTGTGAGAAGGCCCGGCTCAGGCCGGTGCATGCAGGCCGGACGCTGGCTCCGCGCCCAGCCAGGTGAAGTCTGGCATGTGCTCGTGCAGGTACTCCCGCATGCTCGCGATCAGCCCGGCTTCCACCTGGCGGGCCCGTTCGCGGCTGACCTGGAAGTGCTGTCCGATGGTCTGCAGCGTCTCGGGCTCCTCGGCCAGCAGCCGGTGCTCCAGGATGTAGCGCTCGCGCTCGTCGTGGAGCGCGTGGGCGAAGTCGTGGACCTTCTTCTGGAACCAGCTCGTGAGCTCGCGCCGGCCCAGCTCCTCGTCCACGGTCGGCTCGCCCGAGGGCAGGGCGCGGGCCGGGGCGGGCCGGCCCTTCTCGTCGTCGGGGGCGGAGGCGTCGAGCCGCACCTCGTCCTGGCGCAGCCGCTGATCCATCTCGACGACGTCTTCCTCGAGGACGCCCAGCCGCGCGGCCAGCAGGCCGGGGCTCACCTCCTGGCCCGAGGCGAGCAGGCGGCCCTCCTCCTGTCTCATCCGGAAGAACAGCTTGCGCTGCACGTCCGTGGTCCCGAGCTTCACCAGCCGCCAGTTCTCCATGATGAAGCGCAGCAGGTAGGCGCGGATCCACCAGGCCGCGTAGGTGCACAGCCGCACGCCGCGCTCGGGCTCGAAGCGCTCCACGGCGATGATCAGACCCAGGTTGCCCTCCTGGATGAGGTCCATCAGGAGGAGGGGAGGGCGGTGGTGCTCCCGTGCCAGCTTCACCACCAGCCGCAGGTTCGAGGCCACCAGCCGGGCGCGGGCCTTCGGGTCTCCACACTCGCGGAAGTGCCGGGCGAGCGCCGCCTCCTCCTCTCGGGTCAGGAGGGGATGGCGCCGCACTTCCGCCAGCCACGGGGTGAGCAGCGCGCGGTCATCGGGCGTCAGCGCTTCCCGGTGGGAGCGGTGACGCTTCGAAGGCCGCGCCAGCCGGGCGGGGCGGAAGTGGGGGACCGGAAGCATTCAGGGACCTCGCGGGGATCACAGACGATCTGGGACCGCTGCCGCCGTGATGCAGCAAGCGTGCGAGGTGGTGGCCGTCCGGAGAGGTGCCCGGCTGCCCGCAAATCCTGCATGCGTGCGTGCGGCCGGGTGCAGAAGGTGCGGGGCCCCGGGGGTCAGGCCTTCCGGCGGCGCACCTTGGCGTCGAGGCTGTAGGGCCCACCGCCGACGAGCACGGCCGCCGCCAGCACCGCCAGGTACAGCAGCGCCAGCTCCATGCGTCCGAAGGGGTCCACCCGGTGGCGGTAGAGCGCCACCACCATGGTGAAGGCCGCGAAGGCCGCCGCGGGCCGGGTGAAGAGGCCCAGCGCCACGAGCAACCCCCCCACCAGCTCCGCCAGCGCCGCGCACCATGCGAAGAAGGTGGGGAAGGGGAAGCCGAGCGCCGCCACGCCCTCGGCGAAGCGGCTGAGGTCTCCCGTCACCTTTGGCAGACCATGTGCAAGCCCCAGCGTCAGGCCGAACACCACCCGCACCAGGGTCCATCCGATTGCCGCTCCATGCGTATTCATCAGCCCTCCCCTCCGCTGGAGCCCGCGTCCTTCTCCGCGCCGCGCCGGAGGCCCAGGGCCTTCATCTTCTTGTAGAAGTGGCCGCGCTCGAGATCGAGCAGCCGCGCCGCCTCGGTGACGTTGTCCTGGGTGTGCGCGAGCGTGAAGAGGATGATCTCCCGCTCGGCGTCCTCCACCTGCTCGCGGAAGGTGCGGTCCACCCGGGGACGGAAGCCGCTGGTGGGCGCCGGGGCCGCGGGCGCCGCCGTGGGAACCGGCAAGGGAGGGGGACGCGGCGTGGAGGCCTCGGCCGGAGCGGGCGGTGGCAGGGCGCCCTTTCCGCGCGGTAGCAGCTCGGCGGCTTCCTGGCCGGCAACGACGGGGCCCTCGCAGAGGATGGCCAGCCGCTCCACCAGGTTGCGCAGCTCGCGCACGTTGCCCGGGTAGTCGTAGGCGGACATCACCGCCAGGGCCTCGGGAGACAGCGACAGCGGCCGACGCCCGTTCTTCGTGCACGCCTCCTTCAGGAAGGCGTCGATCAGCGCGGGCAGATCCTCGCGCCGCTCGCGCAGGGGCGGCGAGTGAATCTGCACCACGTTGATGCGGTAGTAGAGGTCCTCGCGGAAGCGCCCCGCTTCGATCTCCTTCTCCAGGTTCTTGTTCGTCGCGGCGATGACGCGCACGTTGACCTTGAGGGTCTCCGCGCCGCCCACCCGCTCCAGCTCGCCCTCCTGCAGCACGCGCAGCAGCTTGGTCTGCATGGCCTGGGGCATGTCGCCAATCTCATCCAGGAAGAGCGTGCCCTCGTGGGCCAGCTCGAACTTGCCGCGCCGCACGCTCACCGCGCCGGTGAAGGCGCCCTTCTCGTGGCCGAACAGCTCGCTCTCGATGAGCTCGTGGGGCACCGCCGCGCAGTTGAGCTTCACGAAGGGCCCGTTCTTGCGCTTGGAGTTCTGGTGCAGCGCCCGGGCGATGAGCTCCTTGCCGGTGCCGTTCTCGCCGGTGATGAGCACCCGGCCCTCGGAGGGCGCGGTGCGCTGGATGAGCGAGAAGATGCGCTGCATGGCCGGGCCGCTGCCCACCATGTCGTAGCGGCCCACCTCCGCGCGCAGGGCCTGCAGCTCCTCGAGCATCGCCTGCTGCTTGAGCGCGTTGCGCAGCGCCACCAGCAGCCGGTCGCGGGCGATGGGCTTCTCCAGGAAGTCGCGGGCGCCCAGCTGGGTGGCCTTCACCGCCGTGTCGATGGTGCCGTGCCCGGACATCATGATGACGGGCAGCTCCGGCTTGAGCTCCATCAACCGGGCCAGGGCCGTCAGCCCGTCCATGTCCGGCATCTTCACGTCCATCAACACCGCGTCCACCGGGCGCGCGGACACCACGTCCAGCGCCACCTGCCCGCTGGCTGCCAGCTCCGTGCGGTAGCCCGCCAGCTGCAGCGACGTCTGGAGCGTCAGGAGGATGTTCTTCTCATCATCGACGATGAGCACGGTCGAGGGCATGTCGGAGCACCTTGGAGCAGAAACAGTGTGGCCGCCGGGCCACACCGTCCCGGAAATCCGCCGCCCGTTCAAGGGCCAAGTGCCCGGAATCCCAGAGGGCAATGCCTTGCATCCCTGTCGGGCGCGCGGGATTTCTCGGGTTCTGAGATCATGGCATTTCACGTCTCGACGCCCGGTCACCGAGCGGCCATGCGGCGCCCGCCTTTTTGTCAGTCAAAAGGATTGAGCATCAATCAAAGACTTGCACTGTCGGCTTCTTGTCAGTCTTTGGTGGAGTGTGATATTTCATCAGACTCCGGTGGTGGGTAGCGGGCGGGCAACTCCGGCGTCAAGGGGAGCCGCGTCAGCGGAGCAGCCACCGGGTTTCGTCCGAGCGAGGTCATTGAGAAGACGTGGCCCGCTCGTCGTTCAAGGGGCAAGGACAATGAAGGAATCGGCGTACCGGCTGACCGGTATGCGCGCTCGTGGTGTTTCCACGAGAGTGCTTGGCGTGGCATGGCTCACGACGGCGTTGGCGTGTGGGGGCTCGGGGAACGAGCCTGGAAACCAACGGCTCGAGGGCTACCGTTCAGAGTCGCCGTTCCACAAGGTGCAGCTCAGCGCGCAACAGGCGGCCGAGCTGGAGAAGAAGGGCGCCCGGGTCCTCGGGGACTACGGCTCCTTCAAGCTGGTGCAGGTGGACGATGCCACGCTGAAGTCGCTGCCGGCGGCCTCGGACGTGGAGCTGCGCGATGACTACGATCACATCCTGCTGAACGCGGGGATGATCGACACCGCGTCCGCGAGCGCCCAGAACCTGCGCGGCATGCGCAAGACGGTGGCCACCACCGGCAAGCGCTTCCACCTGGTGCACTTCTCCGGCCCCGTGCGTGCCGAGTGGCTCGAGGAGCTGGCGGCCACGGGCGTCAAGGTGGTGACGTACGTCCCCAACAACGCCTACCTCGTCTATGGCGATGGCGCCGCGCTGAGCAGCCTGCAGCGGCACATCACCGCCTCCCGGACCATCCAGTGGGACGGCGAGTACCTGGACGACTACAAGCTGGATCCCTCCATCCAGACGATCGACACGCCCACCTACGCCATCCAGCTCATCAAGGACGAGGAGGCGAACGGCGAGACGCTGGCGCTCATCCGCGGGCTGCAGGCGCGCGAGGGCGTCGTCCAGGAGGCACTGGACTACGTGAACGTGGTGGCGTGGGTGGACCGCGCGGCGCTCAATGAGATCGTGCAGCGCCCGGACGTGCTGTCCATCCAGCCGCGCCCGCTGCGCAAGAAGTTCGACGAGCGGCAGGACATGATCCTCGCCGGGCAGATCACCGGCAACGCTCCGACGGGGCCGGGCTACCTGGCGTGGCTGGCGTCCAAGGGCTTCACCCAGGCGCAGTTCACCGCGTCCGGCTTCGGCGTGGACGTGAGCGACAGCGGCCTGGACAACGGCACGGCGACGCCCAACCACTTCGGCCTGTACGTCGACGGCAACGTCTCCAGCGCGAGCCGCGTCGTCTACGCCCGCCTGGAGGGCACGGCGAACTCGGGCAGCACCATTCAGGGCTGCGACGGACACGGCAACCTGAATGCCCACGTGGTGGCCGGCTACGTCAACCTGACGGGGGCCCCGCACACGGACACCAACGGCTTCACCCACGGCCTGGGCGTGGCGCCCTTCGTGAAGGTGGGCTCCTCGGTCGTCTTCGATCCGGGCAACTTCACGGATCCGGACTACGAGGACCTGCAGTCGCGCGCGTACCGCGATGGCATGCGCATCAGCTCCAACAGCTGGGGTGCCGCCTCCAACCTGTACGACGCGGACGCGCAGCGCTACGACGCGCTGGTGCGCGACGCGCAGCCCACGGGCTCGGCGGTGCCGAACCCGGGCAACCAGGAGATGTTCATCGCCTTCGCGGCGGGTAACGACGGCCCGACCACGAGCTCCATTGGCACTCCCGCCACGGCGAAGAACGTCATCAGCGTGGGCGCCTCGGAGAACGTCCGGCCCTTTGGTGCCGCGGACGGCTGCGGCACCGCCGACGGCGAGGCCAACAGCCTCTATGACGTGGCGTCCTTCTCCGGCCGAGGCCCCACCGCCGACGGCCGCAAGAAGCCGGACATCCAGGCTCCGGGCACGCACATCGGAGGCGGCGTGGCCCAGGTGGCCGGCCAGCGCTCCACCACGCCGGCCAACCCCAATGGCGCGGCGCTCTCCTGCTTCGATGGCACCGGCGTCTGCGGTGGCACCGGCACGAGCTTGTATTTCCCGTTGAGCCAGCAGTGGTACTCGGCCTCCTCGGGCACCAGTCACTCCACGCCCGCGGTGGCGGGTGCGGCGGCGCTCGTCCGCCAGTACTTCATCAACCAGGGCCGGACTCCGCCCAGCCCGGCGATGATGAAGGCCTTCCTGATGGGCTCCACCCGTTACATGACGGGCACGGGGGCCAACGACTCGCTCTACTCCAACAGCCAGGGCACCGGCCTGATGGACCTGGGTATGGCGTTCGACGGTGTCTCGCGTCTGATGGATGACCAGCGCCCGGAGAACCTCCTGCGCGCCACCGGCGAGACGCGGACCTTCACCAGCCGGGTGGATGATGCGACGAAGCCCTTCCGCGTGACGCTGGCGTGGACGGACGCCCCGGGCTCCACCACGGGCAGCGCCTGGAAGAACAACCTGGACCTCACCGTCACGGTGGGCGGCAACACGTACAAGGGCAACGTCTTCAGCGGCGCCAACTCCGTCACGGGCGGCAGCGCGGACACCCAGAACAACGTGGAGAGCGTCTTCCTGCCGGCGGGTGTCACCGGGCCCGTCACCGTGACGGTGACGGCCACCAACATCAACTCGGACGGCGTGCCCAACAACAGCACGGCGCTGGATCAGGACTTCGCGCTCGTCGTCTACAACGCCTGCTCCACCCCGGGTGGCACGCTCTCCGGAGTGACGGCCGCTCCGGGTGGCACCGGCAGCATCGACGTGAGCTGGACGCCCAATGGCGCGGCCTCCTACAACGTCTACCGGGCCCTCTCGGCGGGCGGGCCGTATACGCGCGTGGGCTCCGTGGCGGCACCTCCGTTCACGGACACCGGCCTGTCGGGCGGTACCACGTACCACTACGTGGTGCGCGCGGTGGAGTGCGCCGAGTCGCCGGACTCCAACGAGGCCTCGGCGGTGAGCACGGGCGTGTGCACGTTGCCTCCCACCTTCGCGGGGCTCACCTCCGTCAACAACGGGGCCTCCAGCACCTGCGCCAACACGCTGGCCTGGTCCGCGGCCAGACCCCTGTGCGGCGGCACGCTCAGCTACTCGGTGTACCGGAGCACCACGCCGGGCTTCACCCCGTCGTCGGCCAACCGGATCGCCACCGGGGTGACGGGCACCGCGTTCGCGGATGACCTGAACCTGACGCACGGCACCCCGTACTACTACGTGGTGCGCGCCACCGAGACGAGCACGGCCACCTTCGAGGAGACGAACACGGTCCAGCTGGGCGCCACGCCCACCGGCGCCGTGACTCCGGGGGTGCGCTACTTCGATGACTTCGACGCCAACCGCCCGGCCAGCGCCTCCGCGTACTGGATTCCCACGGTCACCACCGGCAGCGCGTCCACGGTGAAGATCTTCTCCGGCTGCCACTACCAGTCGGCCACGAACGCGTACCGGATGGCGTCGACCGGCACCACGTGCGGCGGCACCTACTCCACCAACCAGCAGATCGTGCTGGCGCTGGGCGGAAACGGCTCGGTGTCCGCGGACATCAACGGTTTCAACATCCCGTCCAGTCCCGTCAGCCCCCAGATGACGTTCAACGTCTGGTACAACCTCGAGTCGCGCTTCGACGGCGTCTGGCTCGTCTACAGCACCACCGGGGCGAGCGGACCGTGGACCAACGTGCCCGACGCGGTGTCGTCGACGCAGCCGTACATCTCGGCGGGCGGCTACGACAACACGCTCAGCAGCAGCACGACGACCCGCATCTGGACCTACCAGAGCATCAACGCCAACGGCTCGCTCAAGCCGGTCACCGTCAACCTGGGCGCGCTCGCCGGCCAGAAGGTGTGGTTCGGGTTCCGCCTCTACAGTGACAACTCCACCGGCTACGAGGGCTTCTACGTGGATGACGTCCGCATCACGGCGGACGCGGCGGCTGTCTGCACCACGAACATGCCGCCTCCGGGACCGGCCGTGGCCTACAAGGTGACCGGGCTCCCGGCCACGGTGGGCGCGGGCACGGAGTCGTCCCTGAGCGTGGCGGCGGTGGATGCCGTGGGCGTGGTGGCCAACAGCTACAGCGGCAGCGCGGCCCTCACCAGCACGGATCCCCGGGCGGTGCTGCCCTCCACCGCGGTCTTCTCCGCGGGCGTGGCGAGCGGTCTCCCCGTCACCTTCGCTACCCTGGGTGCGCAGTCCGTCACCGTGACGGACACGGCGAGCCCGGGGTTCACCGCCACGGCCAGCACCACCGTCACCGCGGGCCCCCCGGCTCGCATGGCCTTCACCGTCCAGCCCTCCAACGCGGTGGCCGGTGCGTCCATCACGCCCGCCGTGAAGGTGGGCCTGACGGATACGTACGGCAACCCGGTGACCACGGGCTCGTACAGCATCACCGTCGCCATTGGCGACAACGTGGGCGGTGGCACGCTGTCCGGCACCTCGACGGCCACCACGAGCAGCGGCGTCGCCACCTTCAGCGGCCTGTCCATCAACAAGGTGGGCACGGGCTACACGCTGACGGCCGCCGCCACCGGCCTCACCGGCGTCACCAGCTCGGGCTTCAACATCACCCCGGCCACGGCGAACAAGCTGCTCTACGTGACCCAGCCCGCCACCACGGAGGCGGGTGCGTTCATCACGCCTCCGGTGCAGGTGGCCATCGTGGACACGTACGGCAACGTGACCACCTCCACGTCCAACGTCACCCTCGCGCTGAGCGCCAGTCCGGGGGGCGCCACGCTCTCCGGCACCACCACGGTGGCGGCGGTGAAGGGTATTGCCACCTTCTCCAACCTGTCGCTCAACAAGGTGGGCCCCGGTAACCGGCTGACGGCGACCTCGGGCTCGTTCGCCAGCCTGAACAGCAATCTGTTCGAGGTGACGCCCGGCGCTCCGTACCGGGCCACCTTCACCCGGCAGCCCGCGGACGTGGCGGTGGGGGATCCCATCGCTCCGGCGGTCGAGGTCTCGCTGTATGACCGGTTCGGCAACCTGTCGACGCAGGCCAACTCTCCCGTGTCGGTGTCGCTGAGCTACAACACGAGTGGCGGGGCCCTGGGCGGCACCACCACCGTGGACGCGGTGAGCGGCGTGGCCACCTTCGGCGCGCTGACGGTGAACCGCCCCGGCGTCAACTACACCCTGGTGGCGGGAGGCAGTGGGCTCTTCCTGGACACCAGCGTGGGCTTCAACGTGAGCGCGGGTACTCCGGCGCGGCTTGCCTTCCGCGCGCCTCCGGCCAACGCGGTGGCGGGCGCGGTGCTCGCTCCCGTGACGGTGGAGGTGCAGGACCTGGAGGGCAACCTCAACACCGGCGCGAAGGCGGAGGTGACGCTCTCCCTGGGCGGTCCGGAGGGCGCTTCGCTCGGCGGCACCACCACGGTGGAGGCCGTCAATGGCGTGGCCACCTTCCCGGCGCTCTTCATCAATCGGGCGGCCACGGGCTACACGCTGAGCGCGAATGCCTCGGGCCTGAGCGGTGCCACCAGTGGCGCCTTCGACATCGCTCCGAGCGCGGTGGCGGCACTGGCCTTCTCCGTCCACCCGGGCAACGTGGCGGCGGGCGAGGCCTTCGCCCCGGTGGTGAAGGTCTCCATCCTGGACGAGTACGGCAACGTCGTGGCGAGCGCCCGTGACGAGGTCACCCTGTCCCTCGCGAGCAACCCGGAGGGCGCCTCGCTGGTGGGCACCCTGAAGGCGGCGGCCGTCAACGGCGTGGCCTCCTTCAACGACCTGTCCGTCAACCGGGTGGGCGCGGGCTACACGCTGGTCGCGGCCGCGGGCACCCTCAAGGGCGCGACGAGCTCGGTGTTCGACGTCGAGCCCGGCAAGTCCTCGCGGCTGGTGTTCAGGACGAGCCCCGCCTCCACCACGGCGGGCGCTGTCTTCGCTCCCCTCGAGGTGGAGATCCGCGATGCCCATGGCAACCCGGTGGCGGCGACGAACAGCATCACCCTGACGCTCCAGGGCGGCACGGGTGGCACGCTGGGCGGCACCACCACGGTGACGGCGAGCGGTGGCGTGGCGGCCTTCACTGACCTGGCCATCACCCAGGCGGCGGCGGGTTACCGGCTGCTGGCGCACGCGGACGGGCTGGTGGACGTCACCAGCGCGACCTTCGAGGTGTCTCCTGGTGCGGCGGCGGCGCTGGCCTTCACGGTCCAGCCCGGCGTCACGCAGGCGGGTGCTCCGGTGGGCCCGGCGGTCCGGGTGACCATCCGGGACGCCTACGGCAACGTCGTCACGGAGGCGTCGGACGCCATCACGCTCACCCTGGGCTCCAACCCGGGCAGTGCCACGCTGGCGGGCACCACCACGGTGGCGGCCGTCAACGGCGTGGCCACCTTCACGGACCTGTCGCTCGACCGCTCCGCCCGGGGCTACACGCTCCAGGCGAGCACCGCCTCGCTGGCTTCGGTGACGAGCTCGACGTTCGAGGTCACCACCGGGGCTCCGGCACGGCTGGTCTTCCGCGGTACGCCGGGCAAGACCGCGGCGGGTGCCTCGCTGGCCGCCATCGAGGTGGAGCTCCAGGACGCCCAGGGCAACGTGCTCTCCAGCAGCACCGCCCAGGTGAGCCTGAGCCTCGGCGCGAACCCGGGGGCCGGCGTGCTGCTCGGCACGGCTCCGGTGTCCGCGGTGAATGGCGTGGCGAGGTTCGAGGGCGTGTCCCTGCGCAAGGCCGCCAGCGGCTACACGCTGGTGGCGAGCGCCCAGGGCTTCGCGGGTGCGACGAGCGCGGCGTTCGAGGTGACGCCGGGCCCGGCAGCCAGCTACGCGCTGGTGCTCCCCGCGAGCGTCACCGCGGGCCAGGAGGTGACGCTCTCCGCCACGGCGTATGACGCCCATGGCAACGTGGCCACGTCCTACGCCAGCCCGGTCCGGGTGACGAGCTCGGACACGGCGGGCGTGCTCCCGGCCAGCGCGGCCTTCGTGGACGGCGTGCTCACCGGCCTGAAGGTGACGTTCCGGTCCTCGGGCCTGAAGACGCTCACCCTGACGGATGCCGAGCAGGCCAGCCTGAGCGGCGTCGCGCAGACGAACGTCACGCCCTTCGCACAGCCCACCGTGGCGGTGACGGAGCCGGCGGGCGGCACGGAGGTGTCCGGCAAGGTCCGCATCTCCGCCACGGGCGCGGTGGCCGCTGGCACCACGCCGGCCCAGCTCTCCCTCCTGGTGGATGGCGTGGTCATCGCCACCGGCAACGAGGCGGCGCTGTCGGCGGAGTGGGACAGCTCCAAGGTGCCGGGTGGCTCGGCGCACACCGTCACCGCGGTGTTCTCCGACAGCGCGGGTAACGTGGTGGGGTCCGCTCCGGTGGGCATCACCGTGAAGGCCGGGAGCTGCGGTTGCGGCGCCACCTCGGGTGCGGACGCGAGCCTCTACCTGGGGGTGTTCGCCCTGCTCCGGTTCGTGTCCGTGCGGCGGCGCCAGCAGCGCAAGGCGGCCTGAGCCGTGAGCGCGGTCCCGTGCGCGTGCTGAGCCGGCGCGCCGGGACCGGGCCGGGTGGGGCGTTGTGCTCCGCCCGGTTGCCTTGGAGACGAGCCGGTTGACCGGAACGCGCTGGTGTGGGGCACTCCCGCCAGCGCGTTCTGCTTTTCGAAGGCAAGGAGGTGCGGCATGGCATGGCTATCGGCCCAACTGGGCGCCTGGACGGTGGCGGTGTTGATGGGCGCGGGCGGGCCGGAGGCGGCGAGCGGCTCGAAGCTGAAGCAGCGGGCGGACGCGCTCGCGAGCGAGGCCCGGGCGCTGGCGAACCCGCGCGGCTGCGAGAAGGTGGAGGAGTGCGAGCTGGCGGGCTTCGGCCACAAGCCTTGCGGCGGGCCGCGCGAGTACATCGCCTTCTGCTCGCGGACGACGGACGTGAAGACGCTTCGGGCCCGGCTCGAGGCGCTCGAGAAGGCCGAGAAGGCGTGGCAGCAGGAGGCGGGCATCAAGTCCACCTGTGGCCTGACGCGCAAGCCGCGGCTCTGGTGGGCGGAGGGCGTGTGCCGCGCCCGGTAGGGTGAAACGCGGCCCACGCCGCACCGGCATTCACCGGGAGGGCGTGGGCCAGGGTGCTGGGCAACTTCCGAGGGACGGCTCAGTCGTCGGTCGCGTCCTCGACCTTGTCGCCGGCCTTCTCCATGGCGTCCCCAGTCTTCTCCGCCGCGTCCTCGGCCTTGTCGCCGGCCTTCTCCGCCGTGTCCCCGGTCTTCTCCGCGGCGCGCTCGGCGTCCGCCTTGGCGCCCTCCCGCGTGTGGCTGCAGCCCACTCCCGCCAACAGGGTTCCCAGCGCTACGGCGAGCAGTGCCTTCCTCGTCATGTCCCCTCCCGGTATGGGGCCCCGGCCTTCGGCTGCCGGCGCCTCGTCATGCGAAGGAAGGTACGGACGCTCCGACCTTCGTCCAGGGAGTTGAAAACAAGTGGGCCGCCCTACCGGCCGTGGGGCAGACGGCCAGGGGAGCGCCCGCCGTTCGTGACACGACTGGCACCTGGACGGACCGCGATTCCAGGGGACGGGTGGGCCGCCTCCGGCCTGGAAAATTCTTTGTCCTATCAAGGGGTTCGCGGCCTGGTTCAACCTTCCGATCGAGACAAAAGGCTTTGACTCAGCGTTCCAGGGCGGGCTACACGCGGACGGCTGTGACCCGTCCCCTGGACGACATCTTTTTCGGAGGAAAAATGCGTCGGATCTCGATGGCCGCGGGGCTCGCCCTCGCCATGACGGTGCTGGCTGGCTGCCCGCCGACCTACCCCAAGTGCAACAGCGATGAGACCTGCAAGGAGAAGGGCGAGGTCTGCGTCGCTGGCTCCTGCCAGGAGTGCGCCTCCGACGCCAACTGCAAGGAGGGCTTCGCCTGCCAGGAGAACAAGTGCGTGCCCAAGGGCCCCGAGTGCTCGCGCGATGAGCAGTGCACGGGTGGGAAGATCTGCGAGGCCGGCAAGTGCGCCGAGCCGCAGTGCACCTCCAAGGGCCAGTGCCAGGGCGCCCAGGAGTGCCAGAAGGGCCGCTGCGCGCTGCCGCCGGGCGCCTGCAACTCCAACACCGACTGCGGTGGGGACCAGGAGTGCAAGGACAACAAGTGCGTGGCCGCCGCCCAGAAGGCCGAGTGCAACTACGAGCCGCTGCGCTTCGGCTTCAACGAGGCCACCCTCAGCCCCGAGGCCCAGAGCCGGCTGGGTGAGCTGGCCCAGTGCCTGAAGGACGCGGGCGGCCGCATCGAGCTCGCCGGGCATGCGGACGAGCGTGGCACGGAGGAGTACAACCTCCAGCTGTCCCAGCGGCGCGCCGCCTCGGTGAAGAAGTACCTGGTGGACCTGGGCGTGCCGGCCGGCAACCTGAAGACGGTCGGCTATGGCGAGAACAAGCCGGCCGAGCAGGGCGCCTCCGAGGACGCCTGGGCGGCCAACCGTCGCGTCGAGTTCGTGCGCTAGCCGTCCTTGAGGTAGGCTGCGCGCGAAATGGCCTCGACCGAGACCGAGACGCGTCAGTCCTACCTCGTATTCGCCTGCGGCAGCAGCTGGTACGCCGTGCCCGCTGAGTGCGCGGCGGAAGTCGTCAGCTTTCCGGAGCTGACGCGGGTGCCCGGAGCCCCCGGGCACCTGTTGGGTGTGTTCGCCCACCGCGGGGAGGTCATCCCCGTGGTGGACATGAGCATGCTGGTATCCGGGGAGAACGAACCCACCCGCCGCGCCGTGCTGGTGCGGCTCACGCGTGGCACCCTGGCCCTCACGGCCAGCCGGGTCGCCGGCGTGTCCCAGGTGGACGGCCGCCTCGAGCCCCTGGGCGCCAACGGGGTGCACCTCCACCTGCGAGGGCCCGCACGCAGCGCCCAGCGCGACGTGGCGGTCATCGATCCCGAGGGGCTGTTCGATCACCTCAGCCAGGGAAGCTGAGCCATGGCCACGGGCAGCCGCAGCATCACGGGCATGCTCCTGTGCCGGGCGGGCCACCAGCGGGTGGCGTTCTCCGCGCACGAGGTGGCCACCATCGAGTCGCCTGGCACCTTCGGGGGGCTGGCCGGTTCGGCGTGCCAGGCCTTTGGCGCGGCCACCGGGGCCGAGCGCATCCTCGTGGCCGCCTCGGGTGAGGCGGTGGGCGTGGACGCGCTGGAGATCGATTCCGAGCCGCACACCGTGTTGCCGGCGCCGACGGTGCTGGAGCGGGTGGCGGGGGGCAGCCTGCGCGGCTTCGTGCAGCTGCGCGGCGGGCTGTGGCCCTTGATGTCACTGGTGGAGTTCGGGCGTTTCCTGGCGCCTGGGGCCCGGGAGGCCGCATGAGCGGGTTGGAGGGAGTGAAGGGGAGCGGACCCGAGGGCCTGAAGGGCCTGTCCATCTGGACCACGCAGCCGTCCTGGCTGGGAGGGACGGTGGGGCTGGGACTGGCGCTGTTCTACGGCCGGCTCACCCACTCGGTGCCCGAGGGCCAGGGGGGGCTCTTCCTGGGGTTGTTGCTGGCGGTGCTGGTGATGAACGCCGTGCTGTCCGGCGCCCAGGAGCGTCACGCGCTGCGCGTGCTGCGGGCGGTGGAGCAGGGGCGGCTGCCCCCCAATCCGGACAACCTGCGCCGCGCGCTCCAGGAGGTCCGCCGCATCCCCGGGCGCTGCTTCTGGTTCACGATCCAGGGCTGGCTGGGGGGCGCGCTGCTGCTGGCGGCGGCGTTCCCTCCCCTGGCGGACGCCCCGTGGAGCATGGGGATGCGCATCGGCCTGGTGGGCATGTCGCTCGGCCCGCTGTCCGCGATGCTCGTCTACCTCATGGTGGTGCGCCGGGGCCGCCGGGCCGCCGAGCGCATCGCCGCGCAGGGCCTGTCCCCGCAGGAGGTCATCGCCGCGCTTCCCTCCGAGCGGCTGCGGCTGCGGCGGCGGCTGGTGATGTTCACCGCGGTGGCGGTGCTCAGCCCGTCCGTCTTCATCCTCGATGTGTCGGTGAGCCGCACGCTGAGCACCTTCGATCAGATCCAGGCGGCCCGGGGTGAGCCCGAGGTGCAGCAGCAGGTGGTGCACAAGGCCCGCCGCGCCACCGGTCTGCCGCTGGGGGTGCTCGCCGGGCTGGTGGTGCTGCTGGTGGTGGGCACGTCCTACGTGGCGGGCACGGCGCTGGCCGAGCCCCTGCGGGCCCTGTCCGAGGACGCCACCCGCATCGCCCAGGGCGAGGTGCGCACCCCGCGCTTCATCCCCGCCGAGGACGAGGTGTGGGCCGTGTCTGGCGCCTTCACCCGCATGCAGGCGCAGCTGGCCCAGGCGCTCGTGCAGTTGCAGCGCGCGGGACTTCAAATCTCCTCCACCACCGAGCAGCTGGTGGCCACCTCGGCGGACCAGGAGTCCGGGGCGGGGGAGCAGGCCATCTCGCTCAACGAGACGCGGGCCACCACCGAGGAACTGGCGCGCTCGGCGCAGCAGATCGCCGTCAACGCCGAGTCGGTGTCGGCCATGGCGGAGACGACCTTCGGGGCGGCGCAGAGCGGGCAGCGCAGCGCGGCGGCCTTCCTCGCCGCCATGCACCGCATGAAGGGCGACAACCAGGCCATCGCCGACGCCGTGGTGCGGCTCAACAAGCGGGTGCAGCAGATCGGCAAGGTGGTGGAGTTCATCAACGAGATCGCCGACAAGTCGGACCTGCTGGCGCTCAACGCCGAGCTGGAGGGCACCAAGGCGGGTGAGCCCGGCCGGGGCTTCTCGCTGGTGGCCGCGGAGATGCGCCGGCTGGCGGAGAACGTGCTGTCCTCCACCCTGGCCATCGAGCGGCTCATCGATGAAATCCGCGACGCCACCCAGGCGGCGGTGATGGCTACCGAGGCGGGCCTGAAGACGACGGATCGCGGCGCCTCGCTGGCGGCACAGGTGGACCAGAGCCTGGGCCTCATCCTCGAGCTGGCGCGGCAGACGTCGCACGCCGTGCGCTCCATCTCCCTGGCCACCCAGCAGCAGCAGACGGGCACGGACCAGCTCGCCGCCGCCATGGGCGACATCCTTCGTGTCACCGAGGAGAACGCCGAGGCCACCCAGCAGATGGTGGCCGCCAACACGGACCTGTCCGCGCTGGCGAGGGATCTCAAGGCCACGGTGCAGCGCTTCCGCGTGGCGGAGAGGGAGGGGTGATGCGGACTCCACGCATGCTTCGTGTCCGGCGTCCCTTCAGCCTGCATCTGGTGATGGCGGTCGTCTACGCCAACTTCACCACCTTCGTGCTCAGCGGGCGCTACTCGCAGCTCACCCTCGGGGAGCGGCTGGACGAGAGCTTCCCGCTGATCCTCAAGCTGCTGGGCGTCTTCTCCTGCATCGCCATCGTGGGGCAGGTGGTCCTCTGCCTGCGCCGGATGCGGGTGCTGCTCGGTGTGGAGGCCGCCGAAGGGGCGAGCACGCCGGAGCAGCTCGGGCAGGCCCTGCTCGAGGTCCACCGCCTCGCGGACTTCACCTTCGTCTCCACGCTCGCCACGTGGCTGCTCACCCCCGTCTTCGTCAACCTGGGGCTGTGGGTGAGCGGCGCGTCCATGAGTCTGGTGGAGGTGCTGCGCGTCAGCTGGCCGGGGCTGCTCTTCGGCCCGCTCTCCGCGCTGCTGACGTACTGCATGGTCACCCTGCGGGCCCGGCGCGTGGTGCTGGACATGGCCCCGCTGGGCCTGACGCCCGAGCTGGCCATCTCCGTGGCGCCCCGGCGCTCGCAGATCCGCCTGCGGCTGAGCCTCTTCACCGGCATCGTCGTGGTGACGCCGGCGGCGCTCATCTGGGACGTGTGCTCGTCGCTGGCCAACCGGGCCTTCGATCAGGTGTTGGCGGAGACCAACCCGGTGCGGCAGGCGGAGCTGGCCGAGCACTTGCGCTCCGAGGCGCTGTTGTCCGGTGGCGCGCTGTGCGTGCTCGTCTTCGGGGTGGCGCTGGCCGCCGCCTACCTGGGCGGTACGCTGCTGGGCCGTCCCATGCGCCAGCTGGGCGAGGACGCCCACCGCATCGCCGAGGGGGACCTCAGCCGTCCGCGCGTCATCCCCGCCGAGGACGAGGTGTGGGCTGTCTCGGCTGCCTTCTCCACCATGCGCGCCCACCTGGCGGACGTGCTCGCCCAGTTGCAGCGCGCCGGCTACCGCATCGGCACCACCACCGAGGAGATCCTCTCCACCTCCGCGCGCTACGAGGGCGGTGCCGCCGAGCAGGCCAGCTCGCTGGACGAGACGAGCGCCACCACCGAGGAGCTGGCACGCTCGGCCCGGCAGATCGCCGAGAACGCCGGCTCGGTGGCGGAGATCGCCCACAAGACGCTTGCGGCCGCCCGGCAGGGGCAGGCCAGCGCCGAGGCCTTCCTGGAGACGATGAACCGCATGCGCCACGACAACCAAGCCATCGCCACCGCGGTGGCCCGGTTGAACAAGCGCGTGCAGCAGATCGGGAAGATCGTCGAGTTCATCAACGGCGTGGCCGACAAGTCGGACCTGCTCGCGCTCAACGCCGAGCTGGAGGGCACCAAGGCGGGCGAGGTGGGGCAGGGCTTCTCGCTGGTGGCCGCGGAGATGCGCCGGCTGGCGGAGAACGTCATCGAGTCCACCAAGGAGATCGAAGGGCTCATCGAGGAGGTGCAGGACGCCTCGGGCGGCGCGGTGATGGCCACCGAGGGCGGCGTGCGCGCCACCGAGACGGGCACCTCGCTGGCGCAGCAGGTGTCCGAGTCGCTGCGGCAGATCGTCGAGCTGGCCGGGCGCACGTCGGACGCGGTGCGGGCCATCTCGCTGGCCACCCAGCAGCAGCAGGGTGGAACGGATCTGCTGGCCGAGGCCATGGCGGACATCCTGCGCATTACCCAGCAGAGCCACAACGCCACCAAGCAGGTGATTAGCGCCAACGGCGACCTGTCCACGCTGGCTCGTGACTTGAGAGGAGTGGTGGAGCGCTTCCAGATCGATCCGCCTGCGCCAGGAGGCAAGGTGTGAGCGCGCGGGAGAAGCTGCTCAAGCAATTCCGCGAGCTGGTGGGGGTGCGCCTGGAGCGCATCAATCGCCGCATCGTGGAGCTGGAGGCGGGCGCGAGCCTGGAGGCCGGCCGTACCGTGCTGCGCGAGCTGCACGGGCTGAAGGGCGAGGCCCGGATGATGGGCTTCGAGGCCATCAACTCCGTCGTGCACGAGATGGAGGAACTGGTGCGCTCCACCGAGCGCGCCGAGCATGCGCTGTCCGCCGGCTCCATCGACGCGCTGCTCCAGGCCGGAGACGCGGTGCTGGTGCTGGCCGGGGCAACGCCCGGGGCCTCGTCCGAGCCGGCCCAGACGGCCCCCGAGGTGGGCAAGCTGGTGCGTTGGCTGCAGGAGTGCACCCGCGCCGAGGCCTCCGGTCCGGTGGGCTCCGCCGCCACGCCGGGCCCGGCGCAGGCTCCGGCGCCCCGGGGAGAGCCCGCGGCGACGCCCGCGCGCAAGGAGTCCCCGGAGGCCGAGTCAAAGCCCAGGGAGCGGGATGACCGGGAGGAGGTCACCCCCACGTGGGGCTCGGCCCCGCTGGGCGTCTCGATGCCCTCGCTGGTGTCCCGGCAGGCCCCGTCCCCGCAGGCACCCGCTCCCGCTCCCGCGCACGCCGCGCAGCGGGCTCCCCTGGTGGGCCGGTCGGTGCCGGTGGAGCCTCCTCGGGTGCAGGCCTCCGCGGCGACCGTGGCCACCACCACCATCAGCCGGATGCCGCCGGCCTCGCCCGAGGTACCGGTCCGGACGGGCTCGGTGCCGGGCGTGCGCGCGGGAGACCGGGCGGACGGTTCGGTGCGCATCGGCGTGGCGAGCCTGGATCTGCTGACGAGCGCGGTGACGAACCTCACTCAGGTGTCGCGCCGCCGCGAGCTGGCGACGGCACGGCGGTTGGAGCTGGCCCGCGAACTGAGCCTGCTGGCGCGGGCCGCGGAGGACCTGGGACCGGCGGCCGCCGCGCTGTCGGAGCGGCTCGGCAGGACGAAGGAGCTGGCCGCCGCGCTCCACCGCGAGGCGAAGCTGCTGGCGAACGAGGAGCTGCGCGACCTGGGCTACGTGGCCGAGGAGGTGCAGCGCCTGCGCATGCTTCCGCTCTCCGTCCTCTTCGAGCCCTATCCGCGCATGGTGAGGGATCTGGCGCGCGAGCTGGGCAAGGAAGTGGAGCTGGTGGTGGACGGCGAGGACACCCGCGCCGACCGGGCGGTGGTGGAGGCGCTGAGGGATCCCCTGCTGCACCTGGTGCGCAACGCGCTGGACCACGGGCTGGAGTCCCGGGTGGACCGGGTGGCCACGGGCAAGCACCCGCGCGGGCGGCTGACGTTGGGGGCCTCGCGGGATGGCAACCGGCTGGTGCTGCGGGTGCAGGATGACGGCGTGGGCCTGGAGCCCGCGCTGCTGCGCCGGGCGGCGGTGCGCAAGGGCTTCCTGGACGAGGCCTCGGCCTCGGCGCTGACGGACCAGGCGGCGCGCGAGCTCATCTTCCTCTCGGGCTTCACCTCACGCGAGGTGGCCACGGACATCTCCGGGCGCGGCGTGGGGCTGGACGCGGTGCGCAGCTCGCTCAGGGCCCTGGGCGGCGACGTGTTGGTGGCGTCCACGCCGGGCCGGGGCACGCGCTTCGAGCTCCGGGTGCCGGTGTCCCTCACCGTGTCGCCGCTGCTCTTCGTGAAGGTGGCCGAGGAGACGCTCTGCCTGAGCGCCGTCCACGTCTCGCGGGCGATGAAGGTGGAGGCCTCGCAGATCAAGGAAGTGGCCGGGCGCGCGGTGCTGCTGGTGGATGATCAGCCCATGCCCTTCGCCTCGCTGGGGGCCATGCTGGGGCTGGGGCCGGACGAGGTGGCGGGCGAGGGGGCCCTGGTGCTGGTGGTGCGCAGCCAGGGCGCCACGGCCGCGCTCGCGGTGGACCGGGTACTGGAGGAGAGCGTCCAGGCCATCCTGCCGCTCAAGGGGCTGATGGCGCACTTCCCGCACCTCACGGGCGCCACCACCCTGGCGGACGGCCGGCTCGCCATGGTGCTGTCGGCGGCCCACCTCATCGCCAGCGCCCAGGGCGCCATGGGCCTGCGGATTCCCCGCGCGCCCGCGGCCACCCGTCCCCCTGCCGCCCCCCGCCGCCGCATCCTCGTGGTGGACGACTCCCCCCTCACCCGGGAGCTGATCGGCTCCCTGCTGGAGGCCGTGGGGTACGATGTCGTCATGGCCACCGACGGCGTGGAGGCCCTGGACTTCCTCAACGGGGGCCTCAATGGGAGCCCCAACGGTCCCAAGGTGGACCTGGTCTGCACCGATCTGGAGATGCCCCGGGTGGACGGGTTGGAGCTGACCCGCCGCCTCAAGGAGCATGCAACCCACAAGGTCCTCCCGGTGGTCATCCTCACCACGCGTGGAGGAGAGGAGGACCGGCAGCGTGGGTTGGCGGCGGGTGCCGACGGCTACATCACCAAGGGTGACCTGGTGCGTCAGGATCTGGTGGATGTGGTGGGCCGTCTCCTGGGCTGACATGCGCCTGCGGGACAGTGGCCCATCTTGGGTATACTCGGGGCGTCGCGCACGGGGTATGGAAGCCACATGGGCAAGAAAGTGTCAGTGCTGGTCGTTGACGACTCGCACATCTGCCGACAGCTGATTTGCGAAGCTCTGGGCCGGGATCCGGATCTGGAGGTTGTCGGGACTTGCGCCAACGGCAAGGAGGCGCTCGAGGCCGCGCGGGAGCTGCGTCCGCAGGTCATCACCATGGACGTGGAGATGCCCGTGATGGACGGGCTCACGGCCGTGGAGCACATCATGGCCGAGGTGCCCACGCCCATCCTGATGCTGACGGCGGATCCGCGGCAGCAGGCGCCGGAGCTGACGTGCCGGGCGTTGGAGCTGGGCGCGCTGGCGCTGCAGATCAAACCGGCCATCGACGCGGGCACGGAGGCGTGGAACCTGTCGCGCGAGGTGAAGCTGCTGTCCTCGGTGCGAGTCATCCGGCACATCCACAACAGCAAGCGCCGGCCGCCGTTGCCGGGCACGGGTGGGACGGCGGCGCCCGCGCCGGTGGTGGGCATGCCCTATGGGGTGGTGGCGGTGGCCAGCTCCACGGGGGGCCCGCAGGTCCTCTTCCGGATGCTCTCCGAGCTGCCGGCGGACTTCCCCTCGCCCATCGTCATCGTCCAGCACATCAACGCCGCCTTCTCCGAGTCGCTGGCGGGCTGGCTGGCCAACTCCTCGAAGCTGAAGGTGCGGCTGGCGACGGACGGCGAGCAGCTGTTGCCGGGCAACGTGTTGATCGCCCCGCCGGGGCAGCACATGTCCATTCCCTTCCGGGGGCGGGTGGCGCTGCGGCCGGGCGTGGAGCGGGACGGGCACATGCCCTCGGGCACGGTGCTGCTGGAGAGCGCGGCCAAGGCCTACGGGCGGCGCACGCTGGGGCTCATCCTCACCGGCATGGGCGAGGACGGGGCGGACGGCATGCTCGCCATCAAGCAGGCCGGTGGACTGACGCTGGCGCAGAACGAGGAGTCGTGCGTGGTGTTCGGCATGCCGGGCGCGTCGGTGGCGCGCAAGGCGGTGGATCACCTCGTGCACGGCGATGACATCGCGGGAGCGCTGGTCCGGCTCGCGCGGGGTGAGTCCCTCGCCGCGGGGCGCTGAGCGCCGGTGGCCCCTCCCACCTTCCCGTTGGCCTCCAGTCCCTTCCACGCCTTCGTGGCGCGGCGGACGGGCATGGCCTTGAGCGATCTGCAGTGCCGACGGCTCGACGAGAAGCTGACGGCGCGGCCGGGCGGGCTGTCGCCGCAGTACCTGATGCACCTGCAGTCTCCCGCGGGCGCGGCGGACCTGGCCGAGCTCATCGACGCCATCTCCGTGCAGAAGACGGAGCTGTTCCGGGACGAGCCGCAGCTGGAGGCGCTGCGCACGCACGTGCTGGGGCCGATGGTGGCGAGGATGCGCCGGCCGCTGCGGCTGTGGAGCGCCGGCTGCGCCACGGGCGAGGAGGTGGCCACGCTGCTGGTGATGCTCGCCGAGGTGGGGGCGGATCCGGCCAGCACGGTGCTGGGGACGGACATCTCGGAGACGGCCATCACGCGGGCGCGGGAGCTGTGCTTCAGCGCGGAGCAGTTGCAGCGGGTGCCGTCCGGGGCGCGCGAGCGCTGGTTCCTGCCCGCCGCCGGGGGCCGCTTCACGCTGGTGGGGCACCTGAAGGATCGGGCTGGCTTCGAGTGCCACAACCTGATGGACCTGCCGTACCCGACGGCGGCGGAGGGCCAGGGCTTCGACGTCATCGTCTGCCGCAACGTCCTCATCTACTTCTCCCCCGAGTCCTTCGAGCGGGTGGTGGCGTCACTGGCCGTGCGGCTGGCGCCCGAGGGGATGTTGGTGCTCTCGGCGGCCGAGCCGCTGCTGCGCACCCCGCCGACGCTTCGCACCGTGCGCTACGAGCAGGCCTTCTTCTACGCCCGGGCGCAGGAGGCCATGGCCTTCGCCGACGCGGTGCCGCCCGGGGCCCCGAGGACGCCGAGCTCCAGTGGACTGCCCGCGGTGGGCACCCGCCAGCCGCTGCCGAGGACGCCGAGCGTCAGCGGACTGCCCGCGGTGGGCACGCGCTTCCCCGCGGTCCAGCCCCAGAGGATGGAGGGCCCCGCCGAGGTGCAGCCCGGGGAGGCCGGCGCGCACTCGGAGGCGGATGCCCTCTTCGCGAAGGTGCTGGAGTGGGCCTCTTCAGGGGGCGAGGCGAGCCCCCAGACGTCGGAGGCGCTACGGCGGTGCCTCGCGTTGGATCCGGACCTGTCCGCGGCGCGCTACCTGATGGGGATGTTGCTCGAGCAGCGGGGCGCGCTGGCCGAGGCGGCCGTGGAGTACCGGCGGGCCCTGCGCTCGCTGGAGGAGGGGAGGGCGCGCGCCACGCCCTTCTTCCTCAACAACGCCCGGCTCCAGGTGGCCTGTGCGCGGGCCATCGAGCGCGTGGAGCGAGGGCCCGGCCCGGCTCCGGCGCGTTGACGGGCAGGCAGACGGGCCGCGAGGACGTGAAGAAGCCCGCGCGGGCCAGGGGGTTTGACCGTAAGATGCGCCCCCTATGCGAAGGCTTGCCCTGATCGCCCTCCCGCTCGCGCTCTCCGGCTGCTTCTACCCTGCGGATCGCGGGCGCGCCCTGGAGACCCGTCTCGAGAAGCTCGATGCCTCCCAGGCGCAGCTCCAGGCGGAGCTGAAGCAGACCCGCGAGCAGCTCGACGCCACGCTGCCGAAGATCGACGCGAAGATCGCCGAGGTGTCCAAGGCCCTGCAGAGCCTGGACAACGCCTCGCGCCGCTCGGGCGCGGACATCGGCATCCAGCTGCAGAAGACGGTGGAGGACCTGGCGCAGCTGCGCGGCCAGGTGGAGACGTACCTCTACAAGATTGGCGAGCTGGAGGGCGCGCTCACCAAGACGAACGAGGAGACGGAGAAGCGGCTGCTGGCGCTCAAGGGCGAGGAAGCCCTGAAGGAAGCCGAGGCGAAGAAGAAGGCCGAGGAGCTGAAGCGGCCCACGGACAAGAAGGAGTTCCTCGCGCTGGCGCAGGAGAAGGCCAAGGGGGGGGACGTGCCCGTGGCCCGGCAGCTCTACACGGAGTTCCTCAAGAAGTGGCCCAAGGACGCGCTGGCCGCCGAGGCCCACTTCGGCCTGGGGGAGACGTACTTCTCCGAGGACAAGTGCCGCGAGGCCCTCCACGAGTACGGCAAGCTGCTGCAGGAGTACCCCAAGGCCGACTCCACCCCGAATGCGTACCTGCGCTCCTCGGAGTGCTTCAAGAAGCTGAAGATGCAGGATGAGTCGCGGCTGGCGCTCGAGGAGCTCGTGAAGGGCTACCCGAAGTCGGAGGCGGCCAAGACGGCCAAGGCGCGCCTCACCGAGCTGGACAAGGCGAAGAAGGCCGAGCCGAAGAAGGGTGGCAAGAAATGAGCTGGCGTCTGACGCTGCTGGCCGTGCTCGCGCTGCTGCTGACGCCCCTGGCGTCGGGCGCGGCGCCGAAGCAGGTGGTGCTCCTCTTCACCGGAGACAATGGGGGCGAGATCGCCCCCTGTGGTTGACGCCACAACCCGTCTGGCGGTCTGGCCAGACGAAAGACGGCCTTCTCGCAGGAGCGCGCGAATGGCGGGCCGGTGCTGGTGCTGGATGCGGGCAATGCGCTCTTCAAGTCTCCCATGCCGGGAGGGGACCCGAAGGAGAAGGAGCGGGCCGCGCTGCTGCTCGAGTTGATGGACGCGATGGGCACCTCGGCCATGGCCGTGGGCACGCGCGACCTGACGCTCGGGACGGACTTCCTCACCCGGTCCATGAAGGGCAGGAAGATGAAGCTGCTGTCCGCCAACCTGGTGGACGCGGCGGGCAAGCCCCTCTTCGCCGCCTCCACGGTGGTGACGGTGGGCGAGGTGAAGTTCGGGCTGGTGGGCCTCTCCCCCGAGGGGCCGGCGGGTGGGCAGCCAGGGGTGGTGGGCAAGCCCCCGGTGCCGGCGGCCATCGCCGAGGCCCGCCGCCTGCGCGCCAAGGAGAAGGTGGACGTGGTGGTGGTGCTCGCCGCCGTGCCCTACCCGGACGCCGTCAAGCTCTCCCAGGAGGCGGGGGACTCGGTGGACTTCATCCTCCAGTCGCACGACAACCGGGGGCAGGGCGTGGCCCAGCGCAACGACTTCGCCACCCTCGTCCCCACGGGCGAGCGGGGGCGGCAGATCGGCCACCTGACACTCTCCGTGGGGGGCAAGGGGCCCTTCGTGGACCTCACCGAGTCGGAGCGGGCCCAGCAGAACCTGAAGATCCTCGACGCCAACCTCCAGCAGGCGCGGCAGAGCCTGGCGGCGGCCCAGGACGAGCGGACCCGGAAGAACTGGCAGGAGACCATCACCAGCTTCGAGGCCCGCCGGAAGGCCCTCGCACTGCAGGTGGAACCGGGCAAGCAGGGGCTCGAGCGCACCCAGCGCCTCTCGTACATCCAGCTGGGCGGGGCCGTTCAGGATGACGCCGAGGTGAAGAAGCGCGTGGAGCGAATCGAACCCCCGGGCTCCGCATCTCATTAGTCTGGACGGGGCCCGGTCGCGGGCCTTGTGCCAGGGCCGGTCCGCCGTTATAAGCGCCGGCCTACCTCTAGAACGCCAGACCTCCCACCCCAGTGTGGGGGCAAGGCGCAGGGAGTTGTCCAAAATGAAGCCCGATCTGCACCCGGTCTACCCCGCCGCCCGTATCACCTGCGCGTGCGGTCACACCGTCGAGACCAAGTCCACGCGTGGCTCGTTCACCGTGGAAGTCTGCTCGAACTGCCACCCCTTCTTCACCGGCAAGTACAAGCTGCTCGACACCGCGGGCCGCGTGGAGAAGTTCCGCAAGAAGTACGGGACGGGTGCGGGGACGAGTGCCGCCGCTCCCGCCGAGGGCGCTGCCCCCGCCGCTGCTCCCGCCGAGGGCGCCGCCCCCGCCGCGAAGAAGACCGCCAAGAAGGCCAAGGCCTAGTCTCTTCCGCATCACCGCGTAGCACCCGCCGAGCACGGCGCTGGAAGGCCTCGAGGAGAGGCACTCCCGCCGTGCTCGCGGCGTTTCGGGAGTCCGTGTTTCTCGTCAAGTTTCAGGGTGCTACAGGCCAAAATTTGGACGTAGCACGCTGTTGCCCGCACATTCCCCGCCGTCACGACGACCCCTGACGGAGGCGAGATGTCCGCGGAAGCCACTGCCCTGAAGCTTGTTCAGCAGCCCTCTCTGCGCGAGAGCCTTTTCGCCAAGAGCGATGCCTACCGGCTGTACCAGGGCGACAGCCTGGCGCTGCTCGAGCAGTTCGAGCCGGGCACCTTCGACATGGTGTTCGCCGACCCGCCCTACTTCCTGTCCAACGGCGGCTTCACCTGCAAGAACGGCAAGCGCGCCGCGGTGAACAAGGGCGGCTGGGACGTGTCGCGCGGGGTGGACGAGGACCACGCCTTCACCACCGCGTGGCTCAAGGCCTGCCAGCGGGTGCTCAAGCCCACCGGCACCATCTGGGTGAGCGGCACGCAGCACGTCATCTTCTCGGTCGGCTTCGCGATGCAGAAGCTCGGCTACAAGCTGCTCAACACCGTCACCTGGTACAAGCCCAACGCCAGCCCCAACCTGGCGTGCCGCTACTTCACGCACTCCTCGGAGCTGCTCATCTGGGCCTCGCCCAAGCCGGCCGCCAAGCTGCAGCACACCTTCAACTATTCGAAGATGAAGGCGGACAACGGCGGCAAGCAGATGCGCGACGTGTGGGCGCTGCCGCGCACGGGCGACGAGGAGCTGGCCGCGGACGAGTCCGGCCGGGTGTGGACGATGACGGCGCCGCGCCGCGAGGAGAAGGCGCACGGCAGCCACCCCACGCAGAAGCCGGTGTCGCTGCTCGAGCGCGTCATCGAGGCGAGCACCCCCGAGGACGCGGTGGTGTTGGACCCCTTCAACGGCAGCGGCACCACGGGTGTGGCGGCGCTGAAGCTGGGCCGGCGCTACGTGGGCATCGACATGGACGAGCAGTACCTGAAGCTGTCGCAGAAGCGTCTGGCCGAGGCCGAGCGCGCCGCCCGCCGGTAGCCCTCCACCGCCAGGCCGGGGCTTGCGGGGGCCTCATGGATGGCAGCGTGCCTGGAGGCGGCGGGTTGCTTCCAGTCGCCTCGCAGAGGTCATTCCCGGGCGCTACGGCGCCGTGAGTTCCGCGCGCTGGAAGAGTGCCCGCTTGCAGGAGCCGGAGAGAGCGCGCGCCATGGGCGTGTGCGGTCGCGTCGCCTGGCTCACGAGGCAGCTCAGGCGCTTCATCACCCACGCGTGGACGGCGAGGCTTGCCTGTGCCGCGGGCACCTTGCGCGTGGCATCGCGGAAGGCCTCGCAGCGGAGTCCTTCGGCCGGCATCGGCTCTTGCCGCCAGTGTTGGAACTCCTCGGCGCAGGGCCCCGCGCACGCCGCGTTCTCGGCGCACTGCGCCGCCTGGGCGGCGACATCGACGGGCCCTTCGAGGAAGCCGCAGGTCTCGGCGAGGTACTCGTAGAGGGCGGGCGTGAGGGGCACTGCGGGACAATCCACCTGGACGGCCCGCAGTAGGTCCGGATCGATCATGTCCTGCGTCGGCGCATGGGCGTTGAGCGCACCGGAGCCGCCCAGGTCGCACTGCGTCTTCATGAAGTGGGCGACGTGCTCGGGCTCGGACCAGGTGAAGGCCAGGCCTTCGGGGAGCGGCGCGGGCGTCACGCCGGCCGCGGTGAGGGCCTTCGCGGCCTCCTCGAGTCTGGCGCGAGGGACGCCCGCCTGCGCCTTCACCACCGAGATGGTGCGCGTCTCTGGATGCTGGGCGCGCCAGGCCTTGATCTCGGCCGGGAGCCGGGTCCAGGGCGCTGGCGGAGTCGAGCTCTCGGCGGTGACCAGCCGGAAGCGCTGGTTGGAGGCGAAGAGCGCCACGCACCCCGGGCCTGTCTGCTTGCCGCCGAAGATGGAGCCGGCCAGCTCGCGAGCCTTGGCCTTCCGGCCTGCGTCTGCGTCCGAAGACTGCGCGAGGCCAGGGCGCGCGGTCAGGAGGACCAGCCCCAGCAGCGAGAGGCGAAGCGGCATGGAGGACATGGAGACCTGGGGGCGGGGGAGAGCCATGGCGGCGGGCCGACAGCCTACAGCAAGCCGACCATGCGCAGGCGAGGCGCGCGCCCGCCGCGTGGCTCCACACGTCGACGGACCAAGGACCTCGGCGGCTCCGGCTGCGGCGCGCCCAGCTCGTAGGCCTTGCCTGCCGACGCCCGGAACGCCCACCCGCTGCGAGTGGGCCTGAGCGCCTCGCCGCTCACTTCGTGACGAGCTGGAGGGGTTGCCCCTCCGGCACGTGCTTCATCGCCACCGAGTTCATGCAGTAGCGCAGCCCGGTGGGCGGCGGGCCATCCGGGAAGACGTGCCCCAGGTGGCCATCACACCGGCCGCAGCGCACCTCGGTGCGCAGCATGCCGTACGAGCGATCCTGGTACTCCGTCACCGCGTCCGGCCCGAGGGGCTGGGTGAAGGAGGGCCAGCCGGTGCCCGACTCGAACTTCTCGCCGGACTTGAAGAGCGGGTTGCCGCAGCCGGCGCAGACGTACGTGCCGGGCGTCTTCGTCCCGAGGAAGCACCCGCTGCCGGGGCGCTCGGTGCCATGGTGGCGCAGCACCTGGTACTCCTGGGGCGTCAGGCGCTTGCTCCACTCCTCGTCACTGAGGATGAATTTGTCAGCCATGTCTTCATCCTGCTGTCCGTCCTGTCCGGGAGCAATCGTTCCTTGGCGTGCGGCGCTCGGGGATTGACACATGGTGTGGGGGTGCCCATCCTGGGCGCTCGGCTCGCGCGGATGCTCCTGGCGCGGCGGGAGGTGTGCCATGGGACGTGTCGAAAACGGTGTCTCTGGTCTCTCCACGCCGCTGCTCGCGTAGCCGGGCGCGTTCCGTCTCATCGCTGAACGGACCCGTTGGCTCCGGTGCTCGGCACCGGTGTGGAGCCTCGTCTTTTCCTGACTGATGGCGCCGTGCCCCGTGCGGGTGCGGCGTCCAGGGAACCGTTCGCTCCATGAGCTCGAAGCCTCGCCGTCCCCGCGCGTCGCACCGTCGCGCGGGCGCTGACTCCTTTTCGTCCGAAGAATCCTCTGTTCCGGCGCGACACTTGCGCCTGCAGTCCTCCATTTTCGAGGAGGTGTCCCTCCTGTTCCGAGGTGAGCTGTCCGACCCGCTGCTCGAGGGCGTCACGGTGACGACGCTCGAGCTGTCCCCGGACGGCCGCCAGGCCCGTATCGGCTTCACCCTCCCGCCCGAGCGCCAGGAGTCCGGCCCCGCTCCGGTGGAGGAGGCCCTCGAGCGCGCGACGGGCTTCATCCGCTCGCAGCTCGCGCTGGGCCTGAACCTCAAGCGCGTGCCCAACCTGCGCTTCGTCTGCGTGGGCGTGGCGCCGCGCCTGCTGGCCACCGGCGGGGAAGGAGACGAGTCATGATGCCTCGTGTCCTCGAGAGCCCGCCCGGGGCCCTGCCCATCCTCGCCTGGGCGCGCGAGGTGCCGCCGGGCGCGGTGAAGCAGTTGCAGCACATCGCCAGCCAGCCGTACGTGGTGGAGCACGTGGCGGCGATGCCGGACGTCCACATGGCCCAGGGCGTGGCCGTGGGTACCGTCTTCGCCACCGAGCGCACCGTCGTCCCAGGGGCGCTGGGGGGCGACCTCGGTTGCGGCGTCAGCGCCCACCGCTTCTCCTTCCCGGCGGCGTCACTCGGGAGGGCGGAGCTGGAGCGGCTGCTGGCGGCCGTGGCGCGCCGGGTGCCAGTGGGAGACGCGGTGCACCGGGGCGCGGGCCTGCCCCTGCCACCGGAGCTCCAGGCCGCGAGCCTCTCCACCCACCGGCTGCAGAAGGACTGGGAGCGGCTCGCGCCGCGGCACCTCGCCACGCTCGGGGGCGGCAACCACTTCCTCGAGCTGGACCGGGATGCCGGGGGAGACCTGTGGCTGCTCATCCACACGGGCTCGCGGGGCATTGGCGGCGCCATCGCCTCGCACCACCTGCGGGTGGCGGCCACGCGGGGAGAGGGCTCGCTGCCGGGCCTGCGCACGGACTCCCCCGAGGGCGCCGCGTGCCTGGCGGACATCGCCTGGGCCTGCCGCTTCGCCCGGGCCAACCGGGACGTGCTCGCCGCGCGGGCGGTGGAGGTGCTGGCCGAGGCGCTCGGCTGCGAGCCGGAGCCAGGGGCGAGCGTGGACGTCCACCACAACCACGTGGCGGAGGAATCGCACCTGGGGCGTGTGCTGCTCGTCCACCGCAAGGGCGCGGTGGGGCTGGAGACCGGGCAGCGGGGCCTCATTCCCGGCTCGATGGGGACGGCCTCGTACGTGGTGGAGGGGAGGGGAGCGCCGCTGGCCTTCCGCTCCTGCTCACACGGGGCGGGGCGGGTGCTCACGCGGAGTGAGGCCCGGGCGCGCATCCACCCGGCGGCGCTGGAGCAGGCGCTGAGGCGGGTGGTGTTCGACCGGGGCCGGGTGGAGGCGCTGGTGGAGGAGGCTCCGGCCGCCTACCGGGACATCGCGGAGGTGCTGGAGGACGAGGCGGATCTGGTGATGCCCGTGCTGCGGCTCACGCCCATCGCCGTGCTCAAGGGCTGAGAAGGCCCCCTGGCGGGAGCGTTCCAACTCGGGTTGTATCTCCGGAATGCCCATCCAACGCACCCGCCATCTTCTCGCGGCGCTGGCCCTGCTGGGACTCGCCGCCTGTGCCACCACTCCGGCCGCGCCCGCCGCCGCACCTGCCGCGCCCGCCGCCCCGCCTGCCGCCGAGGCCACACCGAAGCCGCAGGCCGACTCGACCCGCATCCCCATCGGCGACTCGCCGGTGCGCGGCCCCGACGATGCGCTGGTGACGCTCGTCGTCATCTCCGACTTCGAGTGCCCGTTCTGCAGTCGTGTCACACCGACGCTCGAGAAGTTGCGCGAGCACTACGGCAACGATCTGCGGATCGTCTTCAAGCACAACCCGCTGTCCTTCCATCCGCACGCGGAGCTGGCCGCCGAGGCCGCCGAGGCCGCTCACGCGCAAGGCCGCTTCTGGGAGATGCACGACCTGCTCTTCCAGAACTCGCGGGCGCTCGGACGGGAAGACCTCGAGCGCTACGCGACCAACCTGGGGCTGGACCTGGAGCGCTTCCGCGCCGACTTGGAGCAGCACGTGCACCTGCCCCGCGTCCGCGCCGACCAGGCGTTGGCGGAGCGCCTGGGCGCGGCCGGCACGCCCTCGTTCTTCATCAACGGTACGGCGTTCGTCGGTGCGCAGCCGTACGAGAACTTCGTCGCCGTCATCGATACGGTGCTGGCGGCGGCGCGGTTCATCCCGGATCGCAGCCTGGTGTACGCGCGCATGGCGGCCAACCCGCTGCCGTCTCCGCGCTCCCCGTCCGCCGCCCCGAGCCCGGCCCCGCGCCGGGACGAGGAAGGGACGCCGGAGATCGTGAATGTCCCGGTCAACCCCAAGGCCCCCTTCATCGGAGGCCGTGACGCGAAGGTCGTCATCGAGCACTTCTCGGACTTCGAGTGCCCCTTCTGCGCCCGGGTCTCGGCGACGATCAAGAAGATCTCCGAGACCTACGGCGACAAGGTGCGCATCGTCTGGCGTGACAAGCCGCTTCCCTTCCACGCCAACGCCCACCTCGCGGCCCAGGCGGCCCGCGAGATGCTCGCCCAGAAGGGCAATGCGGGCTTCTGGCGCTTCCACGACACGCTGCTCCAGAACCAGCGTGCGCTCACCCGGGCGGATCTGGAGCGCTACGCTCAGGAGCAGGGGGCCGATATGAAGCGGTTCCGCCGCGCGCTCGACGAGCGCTCGCACGCCAGCGGGGTCGACGCGGACAGCGCCAACGCCGATTCAGTGGGGGTCCAGGGCACGCCCACCTCCTTCGTCAATGGCCGCATCGTCCTGGGCGCCCAGCCCTTCGAGGTGTTCTCCCAGGCCATCGACGCGGCGCTCGCCGCCCCGTGACGGGGCCGCGGTACTTCCATCCCTAGTTGTCGCCCCAGGTGAAGCCGGTCCCCAGGGTGAAGGTGACGCCCTGCGCCCAGGGGGCCGTGGGGGGCGCGAACGCGCGGTACTGCGCCTCCGCGCTGAGGGAGACCCTGCGGCTGAGCAGCGTGTGGAGCCGCAGGCCCAACGGCAGCTCCGGGTGGAGCCGGCCTGCCTGGGCCGTCAGCCCCGCGCCCACCGTGGCGCGCAGCTCCAGTCCTCGCGAATAGCCGAGCCGCGCCGTCAGCAGCGGGGGAGAGAGCAGCGCGAGCGACCAGGCACTCGCCCCAGTCCCTCCCGCGAGGGGATGGGCGAAGGCCCGCGCGTAGCTCGCCGAGAGCGCCATGGCCCAGGGCAGGGGGAACAGGGCGCGCGCGCCCGCCACCGGTGCGGCGCCGCGCAGCGTGGTGACGGCTCCTCCCAGCACCTCCAGGGCCAGCCCGGGCGAGGGCTGCCACTGCGGCTTCGCGGCCTGCTCACGTGCCTGCTCGCGCGCCTCGGCCAGGGCGGTGAGCCGCTGCGCCGCGTAGACGAGGAAGGCACGGGAGTAGCTCACGGCCGACTCGACCCGCGCGTCCACGAAGTCGTCGTACTCGGCGGAGTCCACCTTCCACGTCCGTCCCTGCCAGCGCACCTCCTTCGAGTCGAAGGCATTGCCCACCACGCCATAGGCGCCGAAGGCCCCGGGCCCCGGCGTGGCCGGCGCGGCCCAGAACGCGCTCCAGGGGATGGTGCCCCCCTCCACGCGCAGCGCCCCCGTGCTCACCACCTGCAGCGTCTCCCGCGCCAGCGCCAGCTGGGCCTCCACTCCGGAGAGCGGCTCGAGGTCCCGCCCCTCGTGCACCAGGGCCTGTCTCGCCGCGTGCTGCTCGAAGCGATCCGACAGCCCATGCATCACCGGCACCACGTGCATCGGGACCGCCATGTCCTGGATGTGGTGCACCAGGTGGCCGGCACGATCGAAGGCCCGGGCCAGGTCTCCGTTGCTCGCGGCCTCCTCGGCCTCGGCCCACAGCACACGCACGCGGGCCCCGGAGTCCTTGCGGAAGGAGGAGTCCAGCGACGTGCCCGGGTGGAAGAAGTGGTGGTAGCCGGTCCACTTGACGTGGAGGTTGAGATCCTCCGCCCGGCTGCCCTCCACGATGGACTCCCGGTGCGCCGCGAGCTCGGGGTGGCCCGCCGCGAGCGCCGCGTCCACGGACGCCCGCGTCATCGCCTCATGGTCCGGCACCGAGAAGGCACGGGCTCCCAGGGGCAGGAGGAGGGCGAGCAGCGGCAGGAGCGGCAGGCGGGCAGGAGTCATCGGCATGGCGCGGAGCCATCGTAACCGCTGACTTCCGCAACGCTTCCCGCGGCGGCCCCGGGCAGGGGAGCGCCTGCCTGGGTGCTTCCTACTACTCTGACTCGAAAGTTCCGCTCGGGATGTCGGGGCGTTTCGCCTTCGTGACGCGGCGAGCCGTCCACGATGCGGGACGTGCCCGAGGGCTGTTCACGGACTGTACGGAGCCTCGTATGCTGCGCCCGTGCAAGCCAGCGCCTCCAGCCAGACCCTGTCGTACGAACCCGGCCCGATCGTCCGCCGGATGGTCATGACGCAGCAGATCTACACGCTCTTCGGCATCCCGCCGCTCGTGTACCTCATGATCCTCATCTCCGGGCTCAATGGGGAGCAGGCGATCGACGTCTCGAAGTTGCTGCTCCCGGTGCTCATCCCCCTGCTGGGCGTCGCCGTGCCGTACGCCGTGCTGTACATGACCGTGCGCAACGCCCTGCGGGAGGTGCCGGGCGAGCCCCCTGGCGCGAGGCTGGCGCGCATCCTCAAGGTGCCGGGCATCGTCGACGCGACCACGCTGCTCACCACCATTGCCTCCTCGGGGCTCTTCGTCGGCATCTCCGCGGTGCGGCACGGCAAGAGCCTGTGGACCATTCCGTGGGCCATGGGGACCATCTGGCTGCTGGTGGCGCTGCTGACGCTGCAGGAGCGGTTCTGGTACGAGAAGATCCTCCAGCCCTACGCGCTCGCCGAGTTCTACAAGAACCCCGGACGGATGCCCCACTCCTACGGCTTCTTCTGGCCCCGGCAGTCCTGGTTCCTTCCCTACGCCTTCGCCCTCTTCGTGGCCTGCACCCTGGTGTCGCTCGCCTCCATCGTCGGCCGGCAGGGGTACGAGGCCCATGAGTTCCTGATGAGCCGGCTGGACACGGCGAGCCCCGCCGAGATGGCCCCGCTGGTGCGGCAGACCATCCGGATGCTCTTCGAGAACTCGGTGTTGCCGATGGTGCTGGTGGGCGCCTACCTGCTGGTCAGCTCCGCGCTGGCGGCCTGGTTCCTGGCCCGGCGCCAGACGGAGGCCACCCAGAGCGTGCAGCGCACCCTGGAGGGGCTGGTGCAGGGCAGGCCCCGGCTGCCGGAGTGGGTCTCCACCGACGAGGTGGGAGACCTGTCCGCCACCACCGCGCGCGTCTTCGCGCAGCTCAAGTCGTTCGCCAACTCGCTGCAGTCCTCCGCCCAGGCCCTGCGCGACTCGGCCGAGCAGCTCGGGCAGTCCACGGGCCGGCAGACGGAGGTGTTGACGCAGCAGGCCTCCGCCCTCCAGGAGACCCAGGTCACCGCGCAGGAGATCAAGCACACCTCCGTGCTCGCCTCGCAGAAGGCCGAGGCCATCCTCAAGCAGACCGAGCGGGCGGATCAGCTCAGCATCTCCGGTGACAACGTCCTGCAGCAGGGCATGGCGGGCATGCAGGAGATCGGCTCGCAGGTGAAGGAGATGGCCACGAGCATCCGCGCGCTCGACGAGCGGGCCCGGCAGATCGCCCACATCACCACCCTGGTGAAGGGCCTGGCGGACCGCTCCAACATGCTCGCGCTCAACGCGGCCATCGAGGCGGTGCGCTCCGGCGAGGCCGGCAAGGGCTTCGGCGTGGTGGCGCGGGAGATCCGCACCCTGGCCGATCAGTCCATCAAGGCCACCCGCGACATCACCGACATCCTCCAGGACATCAGCAACGCCATCGTCTCCACCATGAACCTCATGGATCAGGGCTCGGATCGCGTCGAGGTGAGCCTGCGGCAGATCCGCGACTTCGGCACCCAGGTGCAGCAGATCTCCGGCATCGTCCGGGACAATGCCGCCTCGGTGCGGCAGATCACCGTCGCCGTGGGCCAGCAGGACGTGGGCATCGCGCAGATCTTCGAGGCCGTGAGCGACCTGTCCAAGGGCATGGATCAGACGATGAGCCAGCTGCGCGCCTCGGACGACGTGCTCGGCCAGGTGCGCACCGTGGCCGAGCAGGTCTCCAGCATCGTCATCGGCTACGGCTGGCAGCAGGAAGGCCCGCGGTCGTAGCGGGCCCTCCCGGCTTCACTCCGCCAGGCTGTCGAGCTCCAGCGCCAGCATGGCGCTGCGCTCGAAGACGCGATCCAACCGGAAGGGCCGGTAGAGCTCCTTGCCCGTCCAGAGCATCTCCTGGCGCTCCGGGGCCACGTCCTGCTGGGTCCCCATCCACCGGGCGGCCCGTTGCAGGGCGCGCTTCACCTCGGGCCCGAAGAGGCCCTGGGCGCGCAGGGCGCGCAGGGCGTGGACGGCATAGGCCGTCTCCAGGAGCGAGGGCATGCGTGACATGCCCCACCCGCCCTCGGCGTGCTGGGCCTGGAGCAGGGCTTCCACCGCGGGACGGACCACCTCGGTGGCCCCCGCGCGGCACAGCGCGAGCATCACCTGGGAGGTGCTGTAGAGCCAGGAGGCGTGCCACTTGTCCATCCTCCACAGGCCATCCGCGCCGCGCTTCTCGGCCAGCCAGCGCACCTGCCGCGACACGTCCTGGCCGAGGATCGCCAGCGCCAGCACGCCGTGGGCGGTCGTCGTCACCGAGGGCTGCATCTCGTGCGCGTAGGTGATGAACTGCCCGTCCGCCAACTGGTAGCGCTGCAGCAGGCCGCCGTCCACGGCGTAGCCCGTCTCCTTCAGCATGGCGACGCAGGTGGAGGTGATGTCTCCGTCACAGACGAAGAACTCGCTCATGCCGTAGCCCTCCGGGCGCACGGCCCGGTACAGACCATCGAGCTGGGGGCGGACCACGTCGCGCAGGCCCGGGTGCTCCAGCAACCCCGTGGAGAACAGGGCCAGCAGGCCCCAGGACTGCTCGTAGTGCACGATGGGCCACACGGTGGGCACCACGCCCGGCACGCCCGTGCCGGTGGCCTCCGCGGCCAGGCGCAGGAACGCCTCCGCTCCCAGCATCTCCTCGGGCAGCTCCCGCGTCCCGGGCGGCAGGGCGGCGCGGCGCAGGCGCAACCAGTGCGCGGTCGCCGCCGGGCTGTTGCCCACGCCCTTGGAGCCGTCGAGCACATTCATGTCGGGCTCGGTGCCCCAGGCCTCGAAGGAGTGGATGGGGGCGGTGCCGGCCCGGTGCTTCATCCGGGCGATCAGCCCCCGGCGCCGGGTGCCCAGCGCGCTCAGGGACTGGAAGGGCTTGTGCGGCAGCTCGATTCCCACCGCGGCGGCCTCCTCCAGCAGCCTCGGCAGGATGAGCTCGGAGGCCACGGGGATGTCGTCGGGCGGAGGGCCGTCGAAGGCCCACGCCTCCGCGGTGCGGCGGAAGAACTCGATGCCGCCCTCCACGGCCCTGCGGCTCTCCGCGGTGTCGCTGGTGCCGCGCAGCGCCAGCACGGCGGCGAGCGTCGGGATGTGCCTCGCCAGCGGCATCAGCTCCGCGCCCCACCCTCCGTCCGCGCGCTGCTGGCGCATCAGCCACTCGACGGCGGGCCGGGGATCCCCGGGGGGGGCGTCCCGGAGCACCTGGGCCGTGTCATACACGGAGGGAGTGAGGATTCCGCCTTGGGCGCCTAGCGCCTGAATGTCCGCTCGCAACTGGGCGATGAACCACTCGGGGGTCGAGGGCATGTGGATCACCTGGAGATGGGGGTAGTCCGCCTCCTAACACGGCGGTTCCACCCGGAGGAATCGCGCCCCCCGGCTCAGGAGTGGAAGAGGGCCGCGCGCGCTCTCAGTGGAGGAGAACCGGACCATGTGCCTGTGGCTTTTCCCGGCTCACGGTAGAGACGAGCGTCCGGAGAGAAGTGCCCTCCAAGGGACCCGACGAGCGCCTGGACCAACTGGAAGCGTGCACCCGCTCCGCCGATGCCCTTATGAAGGAAGACATGTTCCGCATCGAGACAGAGAAAGACCTGCTGCAAGCGTTCCGCCCGCGGGACCGGAAGACCCTCGAGCTTCCCGCCGGCCTCCAGTTCCCGCTCTTCGTTCGCGACTACCTGGCGTGGACCGAGCCGGCCGGGACCCGGGTGTTCCTGGTGCTCCCTTCGCGGGGAAGCAGGCTGCCGGTGGGCATCGCCTTCCGGCGGGACTCGCAGGGCGGCGGCTCGGGCTCCTGCATGTGTGACTGGTGCCACTCCTACGGCTCGGCGGACGAGATCGGGATGCTCACCACGGACGTGAACTCGAAGCGCCGGGTGGGCGTGAGCCTCTGCGTCGATCTGCGCTGCAAGGAGAAGCTGGAGACGGCGGCGGACCTGTCCGGCCGGCACCCGCTCGAGCTGTTGAAGCCGCTGATGGAGCGCATGAGCCGCTTCGCCCGCGAGGCGCTCCGGATCGAAACCGTTCCGGAAAACTGACGCGGTCCGCTCCCCACGAGGCCCTGATGAACTTCTCCGCGCTCAAGCTGTCACCGCCGCTGCTACAGGTCCTCGAGGAACTGGACTTCCAGAACGTCACCCCCATCCAGGCCCAGAGCATTCCGGTGTTGTTGCAGGGCCGGGATCTCGTGGGCCAGGCCAAGACCGGGAGCGGGAAGACCGCGGCCTTCGCGCTGCCCCTCCTGGAGAAGATCCGGCTCCAGGACCGGCGGCTCCAGGCGCTCGTGCTCTGTCCGACGCGGGAGCTGTGTGCCCAGGTGGCCGGGGAGATCCGCCGGCTGGGCCGGAGATTGCCCGGGCTCCAGATCCTCGTGCTCGCGGGGGGCCAGCCCGTCCGGCCCCAGGTGGACGCGCTCGAGAAGGGCGCCCACCTCGCGGTGGGGACGCCGGGCCGCATCCTGGATCTGCTCCAGCGCGAGGCGCTCGAGACGCGGCAGCTCGCCACCGTGGTGCTCGATGAGGCCGATCGGATGCTCGACATGGGCTTCCGGGACGACATGGAGCGCATCCTCCGTGAGACTCCTCGCACGCGGCAGACCGTGCTCTTCTCGGCGACGTTCCCCTCGGACATCGAGGCGTTGAGCCGGACCTTCCAGAAGCAGCCCACGCGCGTGACGGTGGTGGAGACCGAGGCGGCGCCCGACATCCAACAGCTCTGCTACGTCTGCGAGCCCGAGGAGAAGACGGCGCTCCTGCTGCGGATCCTGCGGCAGTACCAGCCGGCCTCGGCCATCGTGTTCTGCAACCTCAAGGCGACGGTCGTCGAGCTGGCGCGGGCGCTGAAGCAGGCCGGGGTGGGCGCGGACGGCCTCCAGGGAGACATGGAGCAGAACGAGCGCGACGACGTGATGGCGAAGTTCCGCAACCGCAGCACGCGGATCCTCATCGCGACGGACGTGGCGGGCCGTGGCATCGACGTCGAGGCGCTCGATGCCGTCATCAACTTCGATCTGCCCGCCCAGCCAGAGGCCTACGTGCATCGCATTGGCCGCACGGGGCGCGCGGGAAGGAGGGGGCTGGCCATCTCCCTCGCCACCCCCCGGGACGAGCTCAAGGTGGAGTCCATCGAGGAGGCCACCGGGGTGAAGCTGGAGCGCGCGAGCGCGGCGACGCTGCCCCCGGCGGACGCGAAGGGCGGCGGATCCCTGGAGGCGGCCTGGGAGACGCTCTCCATCTCCGCCGGACGCAAGGACAAGATGCGGCCGGGTGACATCCTCGGGGCCCTGACGGGCGAGGCCGGCGGGCTGAATGCCACCGACATCGGGAAGATCGAGATCCACGATCATCACGCCTTCGTCGCCGTCTCCAAGTCGATCGTCCGTGTGGCGCTCCAGCGGCTGCGCGACGGCCGCATCAAGGGCCGCAAGTACCGCATCGAGCGGGTGCGGTAGCGCGGAGGCCTGTCAAGCCGAAAGCGAGGCGGGGAGGTGACCCATGGGGGTGGGTCTTCCAGGGCATTTCCCCTCTTCCCCAGGGGGGCGCGCCCGGGCCCTGGCCCCAGCCGGACATGTCAGACCCGACCGGTAGTGTTGCTTCATGGCCAACACCGGCAAGGAAGGGTCTTCCGTGACTGATTTCCGTGAGAATCCGTGCGTCTCGGTCAACAAGCTGGGCCAGTACCTCACCGCTCGCCCCGCGCTGCGCAAGCGCATCATTCACGCCCAGAAGAACCCGTGTGATCCCAAGTACCTGCGTTACCCGGAGGCCGCCCAGGCCATCGTCGAGTTCCTCTGCGGCGGCCGGGACGAGACCATCCTGCGCTACCACCAGCACCGGCTGCTCCACGCCGAGCCCGAGTCGGACTTCGACGCCCACCGGCTGGCGCTGTGTGCCGAGGCCCTTCATCACTTCCGCAAGGCCTCGGGCGAGCTGGCGCTGACGAACGCGGTGGCCAGTCCCGCGGACGAGGGGCTGCCGCCGCTGGCGCTGGCGGGGGTGGCCATCAACGTGCGTCCGGAGCTCCTCCTGCGCAGCGTGGACCGCCACGGGGCGATGCGCTCGGGGCTGCTGAAGCTCTACTTCTCCAAGCACACGCCGCTGGATGAGGCCTCCGGGCAGTACATCGCCACGGTGCTCCAGCTGTTCGCCGAGCAGAACCTGAAGCAGCAGGGCGAGGTGGACCACCGGCTGGTGCGCGTCTTCGACGTGTTTGCCGGCAAGGTGTTCGTGGCGCCCAAGGCGCAGCAGCGGCGGCTGGGGGACGTGCACCTGGCGTGCGAGGAGATCGCCGCGCGCTGGGACAGGAACTGAGCGCAGCGCTCCCGAGACGAGCCCTGCGTCATCGAGCCCTCTCCTGGATTTTTCAGCATCCAAGACCTAGCGTCGAAGGTTTCCAATGGAGGGACTGGATGCGAAATCGACGAAGTCTTACCGCCTGGATCGCTGGCGCGCTGGGCCTGTTGCTCGCCAGCTCCGCGTCGGCGGCTCCCGTGTGGAACTACGGTGTCTTCGATGACTTCTGGCACTACGCGTGCGTCACGGGGAACTACGAAGTCCTGACCAAGGCCCAGGCCGGCTACTACGGCGACTCCTCGACTCCCAAGGTGGGTGACGTCTACTACGTCACCGCGCGCCTGGCGGTGATTGGGAACGCCTGTTCCGGAGGTGCTCAGATCTCTCCCGAGCTCCTTCTGCCGCCTCAGACGGTGCTCGCGATCAGCACGAGCAATCCCGTGCGCTGCGTCTATACCGAGATCTCGACCGGTGCGCAGTCCGAGCTCCCTCTCTCCGAGTGCCCGCAGACGTCGTACCTCGGGCCGAATGGGGGCCACGTCTTCTACCAGCCCAAGAACACGACCTTCCCCGTTCCCTACGGGAAGCTGTTCGAACTCTGGGTCCCCTTGCTGTCGAAGAAGACGCTGGGCGGCTCGTCCACCAACGAGTACTTCCAGGCCGCGATCAAGGTCATCACCGACTCGACGTACACCCAAGCCCCCCGGATCGGGGTGTTCGTCTTCCCGAACCCGCCGACGATCACCTACCCGAGCCCGTCCACCCTCAGCCTCGGTGACACGACGGCCAGGACGGCTGGGAGACTTTCGAACCACTACACCCAGGGCAACGTCTACGCCGACCTGGGCACGAGCACCTCCTACGGACTCCCCGGGAAGGGCCCTTTCGCGATCGGTGACTATGACTGGGCCGATATCAACATCGACTGGTCCGGCCTCTCGCCCGGCACGACCTACCAGTGGCGCCTGCGCTTCGTCTCCTCGACCGGGGCGACCACCTTCGGGGCGAACCAGACGTTCACCACCACTGGGAGCGGGACCGCCAGCTACCCGCTCGCGATCTCCGTCACCTCCGGCGGCTCGGTCAACGTGTCACCCAACCTCGCCAGCTACCCGGCTGGGAGCACGATCACCCTCACCGCGATCCCAGACACCGGCTCTCGCTTCAGCGCCTGGACGGTCGATGGAGTCCCCGCGGGTTCAGGCAACCCGCTCGTTCACACGGTCACCAAAACCCACTTGATCAAGGCGACGTTCTCGACCGTTCCCCCAGGGACGGATGGAGGAACCGGCCCCGCTCCGGATGGAGGAACCGGCCCCGCTCCGGATGGAGGAACCGGCCCCGCTCCGGATGGAGGAACCGGCCCCGCTCCGGATGGAGGCTCGAGTTCGCCGCCCGATGGTGGCACGGATGGCGGAGGCGGAGCTGCGCCCGACGAGGGCACGGGCGGCTGCGGCTGTGGCAGCTCGCCGGGCTCGGGCGCTGTCCTCGCGCTCGTTCTCCTTGGAGGGCTGTTCCGCGGTAGCCGCCGCTCCTCGGGGCCCTGACGGGCGAGGCCGGCGGGCTGGATGCCGAGCGTCACAGCTCGCGATGGATGGGGCGTGCGAGGAGTTGCTCCAGACGCGCCCGCTCCTTCTCGTCGAGCTTCTCCCCGAGCCAGTGGCGCAGCTCGTCGGCGTTGGAGAAGGGCCGTCGCTCAGGATGACCGGCCTCGCGAATCATCCGGTTGATCTGCAGGGCCACGAGCGCCGACTCGGGGAGCAGCGTCGCGGTGCGCACGAGCTGCTGCTCGGCCTTCATCGTCGACAGGTAGGCCGCGACGGTCTCAGGTGGGAACACCTTGGCTCCGCGCAGATCCACGAAGCACACATAGGGCTGGCCGACCGAGTCCACCACCCGATCGTGTTCCCGGCCCCACCGCTCGGCCTCCTCGAACAGCACGGGCGACCAGATCGCGATCTCCACGAGTCGGCCCACCTGGTTGGTCACCTGATACATGGCGCGATGGTAGGCCTGTCCCGACACTGGCTCCAAGGCCGCATCGTGGGGTGGGGAGAGGGTCTCTCTCGTGCTACGATGGCGGGTCCGTCACGTGTATCGGCGGGAGGGGGCCGCCAGGGGTCCTATGCTCCAGCATGAGCATGGACTGGCGAGTGAGAGAGCATGCGTTTGGGAATTTGGAGAAGCCCCGTGTCGTGGAGGCGCACGCCGGTCGTTGCTCCGGCGCTCACCTCTCCGCGGGGAGGGCGCGATCCGTCAAGCTGGGGCGCCTTGCGTGTCCTGGTGATCCTGATGTGCACCTTCGCGACCGGCTGCGCCGCGACGTTTCGCGAACAAGTGTCCGCAAGGCCGGCGGGGATCCAACGGTCAGTCCGCGGGGAGCTCAACCGCGAGCTGCTCTGGCCGGAGACGAAGCAGATCCTGTTCGTCGTCGAGCGTGTCGAAGGACATGAGCCGGAACGGGAAGCACTCGATGCGCTGGTGCGATTGGCTTCGCGTTACGGCGGCCGCCCGGCGAGCTGGCAGCGGCATGAGACGAATGCGCCGCTGACGCTCGAGCCCGACACTTCATACGTGCTCGTGCGGTACGTGGGAGATCAGACGAGTCATTTCGGCGTCGCGTACTCGGAGCTGATCGACGACCACCCTGTCTACGTCATCCTCATCAATCAGGAGGCCCATCGAAAATTTCGCATGCTCGTTCCGCAAGCGAAGCTGGAGGAGCAAACGCTCGTGCACGAGTATGGTCATCATCTCGGCTTACCGACGCAGGATCACGGCTACTACCTGGGCGGGCTGCACTGCGTGAATCCGAACTGTGCGCTCGCGAAGCCGCGCTTGAAGGCCATCCTCTACAACGCGTTCCACATCGTGTTCGGAGGCCACTACCTCGAGGATTATTGCGAGGAGTGCCGGCGTGCGATCGACGCCGCGCGAAAGCACTGGGGCGAGTCGGCACCCTGAGCTGCCAACATCCCTCCACGCCCGGCGGACCCGGCCCGGCTGTACCCGCGCGGCCCCTGCCTGGACTTCGAGGAGGCGTGCCGGAGTGACTCCATGAAGGAGCGCGTCCCCGTACACAACCCGGCTCCGCTGTGGCAGAAGCCGGGACGGCCATGTTGAACGACGCCCCCCTCCTGCTGGATGAATCCCTCTGGCCGCTGCTCATCGTCCAGATGCGAGGCGCGGTTCCGTTCGCACGCTTCGAGGAGTACCTCTCGCAGCGGCTCGCCTACCTGGAGCGCCAGCAGAAGCACGTCATGCTGTTCGACCTGCGGCACGCCCCCATGCTCCCCGCCGAGCACCGCCGCCTCCAGTCCGAGTGGCTCAAGCAGCACGAGCACCAGCTCAATGCCCTGGTGCTCGGCCATGCCATCGTCGTCACCTCGCCTCTGGTGCGGTTGATGCTCTCCACCTTCCAGAAGGCCCGGCCGCGCAGTGGCCTCCATCTCGTCACGCCCCGTCTGGATGACGCGGCGCGGTGGTGCCTCGAGGTGCTCGAGGAGGCTGGCTGCAACCCTCCCACTGAACGCATCGAGGCCCACTTCGGCCTGACTCCGCACTGAGCCAGGCTCCGGTGCAGCAGGCCGGAAGGAATTCGAGCAGCACAAGCGCGCGGCCTGGTTCCCCTTCCGGGAGTACGGCGGGCGCTCGCCCACTCGCCTGCTCACCGGCCCCTGGTGACTGACCTTCCGGGGACGTGCGCCTTACCTCAAAGGGCATGATGCCACCGACCCAGCCCGGCCCGCTGGTCCTTCGGGAAAAGCACCCCACCGAACACGGCGAGGGTCGCGGAAGACTGTCTCCTCAGCGCGAGGCGCTGCTCCAGGCGCGCATCAAGGATCTCTCGCTGCGCCTGGCGGGCACGCCGCTCGAACGCCACATCGCGCAACTGCACGCGGAGTTGGAAGCCAAGGGGATCTCCTTCAAGCCCCGGTGCTACCTGTCCGACGAGTGGGGATGTCCCTCGGGAGTCCCGGTCATCGGTCTTCCCTTCTACCTAGCCGACCCGGCCCTGCTCTCCATCGAGGCGGACCTGGGCGGCGGCGCGGAGAGCGAGGCGGAGATCCTCATGTACCTCCGCCACGAGGCGGGCCACGCCTTCAACTACGCCTACCGGCTCTATGAGACGGACGAGTGGCTGCGCGTGTTCGGCGACTACTCGCGGCCCTACCGTGACGACTACAAGCCCCAGCCCTTCTCGCGGCGCTACGTGCTGCACATCTCCGGCTGGTATGCGCAGAAGCACCCGGACGAGGACTTCGCCGAGACCTTCGCCGTGTGGCTCACCCCTGGCAGTGACTGGCGCAAGCGCTACCAGGGCTGGGGTGCCCTGAAGAAGCTCCAGTACGTGGAGGACATCGTCCAGCGGCTCGGCCGCACACCCCCCGTCGTCCAGCTCGCCGAGCCGGACTTCACCACCGAGGAGATGGAGGGCACCGTCCTCGAGCACTACCGTCAGCGCGAGCTCGACGAGAAGGTGGACCTGGAGCTGCGCAACGCCTTCGATCAAGCCCTGGAGGAGATCTTCGAGGGCCCCGGGGAAGCCCCGGTGCGCGCGGACACGCTCGTGCAGGCCGAGCGCCAGCGCCTGCTCTCCCTGGTGAGCCACTACTCGGGCGTGAGCCGGGGCGTGGTGCGCGCGTTGCTCGACCACCTGGCCGAGCGCACCGCCGCGATGAACCTCACGCTCCATCCGGATGACAGCCGGGAGGCGGGCATGCGGCTCGCCTCGCTCGTGACCGTGCTGACCATGAATTACCTCTACACCGACCGTTTCTTCGAGGAATGAACCATGGCATTGCCGCCCCTGCGCATCGCGGTTCTTCACTACCAGGCCAAGGATGATCCGCCGGATGCGGTGATGGAGCAGGTGTGCGCCACGCTCCAGCAGCTCGGACACACCCCGGTGCCGGTGCGCGTGGACGAGAGCCTCTCGGACATGGTGCGGCAGGTGGCCAGGTCTCGCGCCGACCTCGTCTTCAACCTCTGCGAGACCTTCGCCGAGGACTACCGGTTCGATGTGAACGTCGCCGCGGTGCTGGAGCTCGCGCGCGTGCCCTTCACGGGCTCGGGGACGGCGGGCCTGCTGCTCGCACAGGACAAGATCCTCACCAAGCAACTGCTGCAGTTCCACGGGGTGCTCTCCCCGCGCTTCGCCTCCTTCGACGGCGACTCGTTCCAGACGCATGGAGACCTTTCCTTCCCGCTCATCGTCAAGCCCGCGCGCTCGGACGCCTCCATGGGGCTGGGCGTGGAGAAGGACATGGAGGGGCTGGCGCGCCGCGTGCGGATGATCCGCGAGCAGTATGACGACGAGGCGCTCGCGGAGGAGTTCATCGAGGGACGGGAGCTGTACGTGGGCGTGCTCGGCGACCACTCCCGGCCCGAGGTGCTTCCCGTGGTGGAGCTCGACTTCGGAAAGAAGTGGAGCCGCAAACGCATGAAGATCGCGGACCGGGAGGTGAAGTTCGGGCCGGATACGCCCGGGAGCCCCCAGCTGGTGCTGCCCCGGGACTTGTCGGACGAGCTGCGGGGCCGCATCGAGTGGGCCGCGGTGACGGCCTTCCGCGCGCTCAAGCTGCGCGACTACGCGCGCATCGACTTCCGCGTGTCCAGCGCCACCAACGAGCCCTACCTCCTCGAGGTGAACCCCAACCCGTACCTCGAGGAGAAGAGCGAGGTGGCGCTCGCGGCCCGGGAGAAGGGCATGCCGTATCCGGCGCTCATCCAACACATCCTCGAGGTGGCCGCGCGCCGTTACGGGCTCCGGCGAGGGGCGGCCCAGGCCGCGCCCGCCGAGGGCGAAGCCCCTACCACTCCGACTTGAAGAAGTTGAAAGGGCCCAGGTTGACGTCGTGGGTCCGCAGGTATTGCTTCAAGTCCTCGATGTAGAGGTCCCAGGCGCCGGCCGAGGCGTCGACGATGAACACCTGCACGGCGAGGTTGGCCGCGGCCTGGGCTCCCAGGTGGGCCGCGTGGGGCCCGACGATGCCGCCAATCCGGCCCAGCTCGCGCGTCCCGAGGTCGCCCAGCGACGTGGGGCCCGGTGCCGAAGCCGCACCGCGCCCCAACTCGCTCGCCATCCCGGCGTTGCCCGACGGCGGCGCCTGCGGTGAGGTGGGGTGCGCCCAGGCGTTGACTTCATTCTTCGCGCCCTCCTGGATGGATTGCGTCGGCGGCTTGATGGCGGCCGAGAGCGCGCCGAGCGCGGCCCCTGTCACCAGGCCCACCAGCGCGCCCTGGAGCACCTTGCTCAGCACGTCCATGAGCCCGTTGTTCTTCCCGCCCGCGAACCCGGCGGCGAAGCCCATGGCCGCACCGTTGATGGCGCCGTTCACCCCTCCGGCGATCAACCCCTCCAGCACTCCGTGCACGCCCAGCTTCGCGGCCACCGCCGCGCCCGCGTAGACGGAGGCGAAGGCCGCCCAGCCTCCCACCGCCGCGCCCACCAGGACGCCGGTGAGGATGTCTCCCAGGTCGCCCCCGTTCTTCGCCGCCGCCAACCCGCCCACCACTCCGCCGGCCACGATGCCAATCCCCACCACCAGCAGCGGCGTGGTCGCGCCGAACGTCACCACCGACAGCACCACCAGGGCCACCAGGGCGACGGCCGCGACCACGACGGTGAAGACCTTCCAGAAGCTGTGGCCGCTCGGGTCCACGTAGCTGGCCGGGTTGTTCCGGCAGTACGCGTAGGAGACCCACGTCAGCGGCTCGTAGAGGTCCTGCACGACGGTGTCGGGGCTCACGAACCGACCCAGCCGCGGCGCGTAGTACCTCGCGCCGAGCAGGACCAGTCCGCTCCACTCCTCCGGCAGCCCCCCGGTGAATCCGGCCAGCGCGTGTGCGTCCGCGCCCGTGCGCTCCAACACCGCGCCGTAGGGATCGTAGCGACGCGTCTCCACCACGCCGCCCGCCGTGTCCGTCACCACCACGACGCTCCCCAGATGGTCGGGGTGCAGGTACACGCGCGGTGCCCCCGTCCGCTCGCGCGCGGCGAGCCGGTCTCCATCGAACAGGTGGAGGACGAGGACGCCGTCCTCGATGGCGTAGAAGCGATCCGGGGTGAGGAGGTCCACCGCCGGGGTGGCCGCGCCGCTCGTCCGCGCCGCCACGCGTGTTCCGCCGAAGTCGTACCGGAAGTCGATGCGGGCCGTGCCGTCGGGGCGCTCGATGCGGACCAGGTGGCCGAGGGGATCGAAGGTCTGCGTGCCCCAGGGCGTCTGGGCCATCTCGCCACGCTCGGAGTACGTGAAGGCCCCCGTCCCCGCCGAGGTCAGGCAGCTCGCTGGCGCGCCCGCCTCGCCATAGTGGAAGTCGCCGACGTCCGACTTGTGCGTGAGGTTGCCCGCATCGTCGTACGCGTACGTCCAGGACTCGCCACCCCCGAAGCTGGCTCCGGTCAGCCGGTAGAGGTCGTCATAGGTGTAGCTCGCGCGCAGCTTCGCGTCCGGGCTGTCCACCCGGAGCAGGTTGCCCACGCCGTCGAGCGTGTACTGCGTCTTGCGCAGCGAGCCACCCGGGCCGGTGAGCTCCATGCTGGCGAGGCGTCCCGTGAGGGGCTCGTAGGCGGAGGTCTGCACGGTGCCATTGCCGTACTGGATGTCCGTGCGCCGCCCCGCCAGGTCGTACGCGAGGCGGGTGATGAACCCTGGGCTGCTCTGGAGAAGGCCGCGGGAGTCGTACTGGTAGTCCAGCACCCGCCGCCCGGAGCCGCCGTCCGGATAGGTCACCCGCTCGAGTTGCCCATCCGAGCGGTACACGAGGTCCAAGGCGAAGGACGCCGCGAGCCCCGCTGGCCGCGAGAGCTTGTGCGCCATGCGGCCTCGGGCGTCGTAATCGAAGACCGTGGTGCCGCCTTCGTCGTCGATGCGCACGACCCGCCCGCCCCGCGTGTGCGCGCCCGCCTCGGCCGGCGCCGGGCGGCCCATGTCGTGGTACGTGAGGCGGATGACGGGCTCGGCGGCCCGGCTCGTGTGCCGGACGGCGATGGGCCGGTTGCAGAGGTCGAAGGTGCGGAACACCCGGCCTGTGCCCGCCCTCGCCTCCACCGCGTTCCCGGCGGCGTCCAGGACGGAGGTGGTCGAGGACTCCGGCCGATCCACCCGGAGCGTCCGGCCGAGCAGGTCGTACCAGAGCCGCGTGGCCTGCCCGAGCGCGTTCACCTGCCGCACCAGGTGGCCCTTCAGGTCGTAGTCGTAGGTACTCGTCAGCGTGCGCGCCCCGAGCCGCTGCTCCACGGCGCTGACCCGCCCGGTGGCATCGAGGTGGCGCCGCGTCACCGTCCCCGCGTGGGGCGCGCCGGCATCGCTCCGGGAGTCCTCCTCGTCGGCCTCCTCGATGAAGCCCGGGCCGTGGAGGACCGTCCGCATGCGCCCATCCGGCGCCTGCTGTCTCACGAGCCGGCCCAGGGCGTCATAGGTCATGGCCGCGTGCGGCCAGGTGTCGTCCGGCGGGACGTAGCTGGCACCCGGGGCGCGCCGCTCCAGGTGTGTCCGGGCGAGGTGCCCGCGGGCGCCGTACACGTAGCTCCCGACGATGACCTCTCCCGACTCGTCGCGCACGCGGCGCTCCAGCAGCAGCCCCATGCCGTCGAACCGCTCGCGGGTGTCCACCGTCCCGGCCTCGCCGCTCCGCGCCCGCTGGGACTTCGTGACTTCGATGGGCAGCGCACCCGTCCGGTACTCGTAGTGGACGGTGGGGAGCGCCACGGTATCGCCCGGCTCGATGACCGACAGCAGCCGCGAGATGGCGTCGTAGGCCGCCGCGTAGGCCGCCCCGGAGGCATCGGTGAGCTGCGTGGCCCGGCACAGGCGGGGATCGAAGCTCGTGGTGAGGGCGTTGCCGTGCGGGTCGGTGACTTTGACGGGGAAGGACTTCGTCGCGTCGAACTCGAAGGCGGTGACCGCGCCGAGTGGACCCGTGACCCGGCCGTGCAGGCCCGCCGCGCCGTCGGTGCGCTCATAGGCGGCCTGCGTCACCCACCAGCCGTCCACGCCGTCCCGGCGGTGGTAGCCCAGCGCGGAGAAGTCCGGCATGTCGGCGCCATACACCTCCAGGGCCAGCGCGTCGGTCAGCACCAACACCGAGCGGCGGGTGATGAGCCCCTGTGCCCCGACGTTCCCCTCGGGCGCATGGTCGTACTCGGTCACGGTGTCGGCGAGCAGCCCGCCCGAGCCGTCGAATTGCCGCGTGCGCCAGGACTTCGACAGGAAGCGCCCGGCGGGGTCCACCGCGAACGACTGGAGCGTCCGCAGTGTCCGCGACTCCTCCGGATGACCGGGCCGCTCGCTCGTCTCCACCGTCTCGGTCACGTTGAGCGCCGCGTCCCAGGTGACGTTGGTGGTGGTGATGACCGCCACGGGCGTGACGGCCCGCTCGAAGGTGGAGGTGACCGTGCCCGCCAGCTTCGGGACGTGCACCGTTCCTCCGGAGGTGGCCACCTCGTCCACCGCCCAGCGCTGCTCCAGCCGCTCGAAGGGGAGCCCGGCCTGGGGCGAACCATCCGGGCTGGAGCTCTCGCTGCGGTACAGCCGCCCTCGGATGGCGCGCAGCCGCTGGCGCTCGTCGAGCGTCCTCGGCTCCTCGCCCGTGGTGGCGTCCAACCCCACGTGGAACCACGAGGAGAGGCGCAGCGTGGGCGCCGTCGCGTCGCCCACTTCGTCCTGCTCGACCCGCCCGAATCCGGCGAACTCCCGCAGCAGGCCATCGAAGCGGCCATCCGCGTAGCGCCAGGTGGTCGTGCTCGTGCGGCCGGTCGTCGCGTCGGTGAGCGTCATCGCCACCACCACGGGCACCACCACCGGCAGCGAGGTGCCCCAGGGAGCGCCCTCCCGCGCCGCGAGGGCGGCCTGTTTCGCCGAGGTGGAGTAGCGAATCTCCCGGACTCGCCCGATGCCGTTGTCGATGCGCGAGAGGAGGTACGGCTTCGCGTCGCCGGTGAAGTCCAGATAGAAGTACGCGGCGCCCCGGTCGAACGTCCCCGGGACGGACCAGAGCAGCCCCGCCGTCCCGCTGCCCTCGAGGTCCACCAGCCGGCAGTTGCGCATGGAGACGGTGGGCAGCGCATCGATGACGTGCGGCGGGCCGAAGCCGTTGCCGCCCTGGTTGAGCCACCACGTCACCCGGCCGCCGTGCAGCAGCACCACGTCCGCGCAGCCGTCCCCATCCACGTCGGTGACCAGCACCTCGTCCGGCCGCACGTCGAAGGGCAGGGCGGGCGGGCTCTTCATCACCACCGGTGCCGCCCAGCGCCCGCGCCCCAGGTAGGGCCAGTAGGTGACGCCGCCGCCATCCACCCGGACGAGGTCCGCGCTCCCATCCCCCGTCATGTCGGCGAGGAAGACGCGCGGATCCGCCAGCTCGCGCACCGGTGCCTCGGCACGGGAGACCACCTGGGGCCGCTCGCTCCAGCCCTCCGGGTCCTCGCGGTAGTAGAGCAGCAGGCTGTTGCCGGTGGAGGTGAGCAGGTCCACGCTGCCGTCCCCGTCCAGGTCCACGAAGCGGGCGTTGCGCGCGTCCGCGGTGATGGCCGGAGCCCGCTTCCAGCGGACGGGCCGCGCGAAGCCTCCACCCGGGGCTCGCGGGATGTAGCCGTCGAGCACGCGGTTGGCGCGGAACAGGTCCGCCGCGCCGTCGCCATTCAGGTCCGCGAAGCCCACCGCGTCCGAGGCCGACGCGAAGCCCGGCAGCGTGCCCACCGAGCGCGGATGGCCCCAGCGGCCAGCTCCCTGGTTCGGCCAGACGCGCGCCCGCCCGCCATCGCCCACCTCGAGGAGATCCGGCAACCCGTCCCCGTCCCAGTCGACCAGCTCCACCCGCCGGTCCTCGCGGGAGAGGGGACCCGGAGCGGCTCCCTCGGGGGCGCGGACGCGCTCGAGGCCGCGCACGTTGAAGTCCGTGTACGCCAGCTTCAGGGCGGGGGTGGCCAGCTCCACCCCGTTCGCGTCGAAGCCGCTCAACGTCACCTGTGCCAGCAGGGACGCGCCATTGGCGGCCTGTTGGTAGCCGAGCGTCCAGCGCCTCGCGAGCGTGTGCGCCTCGGCGGGCAGGTGGAGCTCGATGGCCTTGCAGCGCAGCGCGGTGGTGACGAGGAAGCCGGCCCGCCCCCAGCGCATCGGATCCGGGCGCGGCTCGTAGAGGAAGCGGACCTCGTAGGCGCCATACGCCACGGTGTCGAGGTAGAGCTGGCCCCCGTCCCTCCGCCAGCGGAAGAGGGCGGCGTTGCCCAGCGCGTCCTCCACCTTCGCCAGGTGCCAGGCGAACACCACCGAGCGGCCGCTGGCGTCCTCGCCCACCAGCCGCGAGCCCGCGTCCGTGCCCAGCTCGTAGAACAGGCCCTCGCGGTCCGTGCAGCGGAAGCCGTCGCCCAGGGCCTCCGCGCGCCAGGCGCCTCCGTCCACCTGGGGCCGGAACGCGCCGCCGCCGAGGTCGAGCAGCTCTCCGGCCCCCTCCAGCATCAGCGTGTCCGCCGTGTCGTAGCGTGGGAAGCCGCGCGCCAGCGAGCGCACCAGCCGGGGCAGCGGCAGGGCCACCCCGAGGCCGAAGGGCCCATTTCCGCTGCCCGTGTCGTAGCGCAGCGTCAGCCGCGGCCCGATGTCGTTGGGGCCATTGGGGCAGTCGAGCGGGAGGGAGAAGGTGCCCGTCCCGGTGTGCAGGTCCGGCGTGAACGTCTCGCCGAGGCCCGAGGTGGCGCCGCCCCCCTGGGGAAGCGACGGAGTCTGTGCGCTGAAGCCGATGTCGAGGCTCATGCCGTGGCCCTCCGTCCTAACCGCGAGGTGTGAAGCGGTAGCCGAGCAGGAGCGCGACGTTGACGAGGCCGTCGAGCTTCAGCTTGCCGTCCTGGACCAGCGCGGGGTTGTCCTCGGCGGTGACCTGGAGCACGTAGTCACCCAGCGCGGTGCCCGAGGCCAGCGGAGCCCAGGGCGAGCTCCCCTCGGAGTTGATGAAGCCGTCCGCGCCCGTCACCGCGCTCACCGCCGCGTGGCCCGGCGTGGCCAGCGAGAAGGTGATGCCGCTCCGGGGCACGCTCCCGTCGGTGGCCACCACCAGCCCGATGTGCGTGAGCACCGGGTTGGTTTCGTTGAAGGCGAAGTCCTGCTTCTCCAGGGTGAGGCGGAGCGTTCCGGTGTCCTGGAAGTGGAAGAACGCGTCCGGGTAGATCCACCGCAGCGGCAGGCCGCGCTGCCGCTCGTTCACCGCCGGCAGGGCCGCCAGCTCCGCGCGGACCTTCGCCACCAGACCCGGGTCGAAGCGGGCCTTGTAGTAGAAGGTGATGCGCACGTCGGTGAGCGCCCCGTAGTCGAGGTCGTTGACCTCCTTGGGGAACTCCAGCCGCCACGTCGAGACGAGCCCCGCTCCCTGCATCACCCGCCGCATGCGCGTGTCCGGTGTCACCAGCAGCGCGTCCTGCCGCGCCGAGTAGTCGGAGAGGACGAGCGTCTCCTTGGGCTGGATCCGGAACTTGAGCCCGCGCGAGGCGGGGTCCATCACCACCGAGGAGGGGGTGCGGTAGGCGGAGATGCCCGCGTTGGTGAGCGTGCCGGACAGGCCCGTCACCGGCACGATGCCGTCCACCTCCACCTCCACCGCCTCGAGCCGGCCCGCGTAGGTGCCGGGGTAGAGGCTGTCGAAGTCCTCGATGCGCGTCTCGAAGTCCATCGCCCCGGTGGTGCGCAGCTGATTCTCGAAGGCGAACGGGTAGCGCTGCGCCAGGGAGAGGGTCTGCCGGATGGGCTGCGGCTTGCCCGCGGTTTGCGTGATGAGATCGTAGGTGAAGCTCTGGATGTCGGCCATGAGCAGGTCGGCGCCCAGCAGTCCGCGCACCTCGTTGCCCGAGTAGTCACCCTTGATGAGGTGGAGGGACTGGTCGGTCTCGAAGTTGTAGGCCTGCTGCATGAGGCGGGCGGTGCGCAGCGCCATCCGGAAATAGCGCTGGTAGAGCCGCCACATGGCGTCCCCCATCTGGTGCCAGACGTCCGGGGTGAACGTCTGCGCGTCGAAGGCGGCGAGGTTCTGGGCCGCATGAGTCGCGCGGAGCTGGGCCACTGCCTTCGCGGCCCGCGCGGCGGAGTTCCGGGCCCGCGCGGCGGCCAGCTCGGCCTGGGCCTGGTTGGCGGCCAGACCCATCTCCTGCGCCTGCCGCTGGAGCGCCTTCACCTCGTATTCCCGGTTCAGGCGCGAGGCGGCGAGCTGCACCGCGGCCCCCAGCGTCGCATGCGAGCCCGAGGCGTGGCCCGCCTGGACCCGGTCCGCGAGCGCGTTGAGGCTTCCCGTGTTGCTGTTGTCTCCGCCGTTGATCTGCGACGAAGCGGCCTGGAGGACGATCCACTGCGCGGAGAGGGAAGCGTAGTTCGAGGCATTGGCCCGCGCATTGGCGGCGCGCTGCTGGGCCAGCACGAGCCCATCCTGGTAGACGGTCACCTCGGCGTCCGCCGCCGCCACCTGCGCCGCCGCGGCCTGCACCTCGGCCTGGCCCTGGGCCACGCTCTGGGCGATCTGCTGGCGCGTCAGGGCCGCCTGGTCCGCGCGGTCCCAGAAGTTGATGACGTCCCGCTCCACGCTGATGGCGAGCTGCGCGAAGTTGATGGCCACGCTCTGCAGGTAATCGAACGTCCAGATGGGGACGGTGGTGAGGGGGTAGCCCCAGAAGTCCAACCCCGCCGCGAGCAGCAGCAGGCGCTGGTGCACCTCGACGAGGACGCCCGCGAGCGCCGGGTTGACGTCCAGCGCCTCGGCGGTCGTCTGGCCCGCGATGAGCTGCTGCAGGTTGGCGAGCACCTTGCGCGCCGCGGTGGCGCCCGGGGCCAGGGCGGGGCTGGTGTAGAGGCTTCCGGCCGTGGGCGCCGCGCCGTTGGCCATCAGGACGTTCTGGTAGAGGTTCAGCGCATCGCTGGCCTCTTCGGCCCGGTACCGGGCATCACCCCAGTCGAGGTACAGCGTGGCCAGGCGCAGCCAGAGGTAGGGCGCCTCGATGGGGGCGTTGAGGAACGGGTACGAGGCCGCCTGGAGGTAGAACCGCTCGGCGTTCGGGTAGTCCCCGAGCGCGTGGTAGCACTCCGCCAACCCGAGCGGGATGACGTAGTAGTAGCTGTGCGGGAGATGGGCCGCCACGTCGGCGGCATGCGTCGGCAGCCACGACACGGAGATCAGGTCCGAGAGCTGCACCCGCTTCTCGTAGAGCAGGCTCCTGACGTCCTGGAGGGGAGGGGACACGCCCGCCGCCCAGGAGATGTTCGTGACGCGCTGCTGCGCGAACAGCCCGACGGTCCTCGTCTCGGTCAGGGCGGGTGGGAGTGCCACGGGCCTTTCCACGAGGGACACGCTCCGCAGCAGGCTGGTGGCGTCCAGCCCGGCCCGGGTGACGGCGAGGCCTGCATCGACGCGGAGGCCCAGCCCTGGCACCCGCCCGACGGGAGGCCTGGGCAGCGGCGTGGGCTCGGGGGGAGGCGTGGGCGCCGGCTGGAGCCGCGAGACGAGGTCGGGGTCCGCCCGCCTCGCTCGATCCGCGAAGAAGCGGGCCGTGGCCGCGTGGCCGTCGGCCTCGAATGCCTTCGCGAGCTGAAAGTCGGCCACCGCCTGTGCCGACTCCGGCCGGACCACACTGGCGCTCCGCAGTCCGCTCCCATCCAGCGCGGCGGCGTCACCCAGCTGCCGCCGGTCCACCGGTAGCCGGGGCTGGATGAGGGAGGGCTCGTGAACTGGCAGCGCGTTCATCCACTCGAGCGAGGCGCTGAGGAGTGGATCAAACAACTCGCGGGCCCGCGAGACCTCGAAACCCGCGCGAGGCACCCAGACGGGCGCGGCGGAGTCGAGGTGCGAGTGGATCAGCCGCTCCGCAAACCGGTAGGAAGCGATGGCGTCCTGGTAGTGCCGCGCGATGAATTGCTGATTCGCGCGTACCAGGGCCGCTTCGATTTCGGCGAGTTCGGCGCTCGTGGCGCTCCTGGGTGCCCTGTCGAAGTCCACCACCAGCTCGAGCTGGCGGAAGGCGTAATAGTTCTCCGCGTGAAGGATGCCTGCCATGGGAACCTCGGGTGTCCAGCGATCGCCGTGGGATGGCGCGGGTTCCCTGGGACCCCTGTCCCGGCCCGCACCTCTGTCCAAGTAGAGGTTCCGAGTGGCGGTTGTGATGCGGCCCGCTCGCGCCTCCTGAAGGGCAGGTCAGGAGACGAGACGCTTGCCTGGGTGCAAGCTCCTTCCTGGGCAGCGGAAACGGATGCTTCTCTTCCCTCAGCCACCGGAACAGGATGCGGGGAGATGTCTCCCCGTGCCTCCTCCCACCGGCCCCGTTGTCCCCGCTGCAACCTCCCGTTGCACCTGTGCATGTGTGCCGAGATCCCCCGGGTGGAGACGCGCACCCGGATCCTCCTGCTCCAGCACGTGGTGGAGACCTGGAAGAAGAGCAACACCGGGCGGGTGGCCGCGCTGGCCCTCTCCCATTCCAGGCTGCTCACCTACGGCGCACAGGACGAGTCCCTCGACACCGCCCTGCTCTCCGAGCCCGGCACCTGGCTGCTCTTCCCCGATGGCCCCGCCGCGCCGCCGGACGCACCCCCGCCACGGCAACTGGTGGTGCTGGACGCGAGCTGGTCTCAGGCGCGGCGGATGACCCAGCGGATTCCGGTGCTGCGGACGCTCCCCCGGCTGGTGCTGCCGCCGCCCGCCCCCGGAACGCTCCGGCTTCGCGATCCCACGCATCCGTCCGGGATGTCCACCCTGGATGCGATTGCCCGCGCGGTGGAGGTGCTCGAGGGACCGGAGGCGGCGGCGCCGCTGGAACGGCTCGCCGCGCTCCGGGTGCAGCGGATCGCCGACTGCGGGACGCTGTATTGAGCCGGGGGACGGCGAGCTATTCCTGGCTGACAAAGAATTCTGTCATTGTTCTGTCGCGGAAATGACAAGTCATTCTCCAATGTCATTCGCTGAACGGGTGCGCTTGTCATCATCCCTACAACCGGAGGGCGCCTCGCGGTTCATCGCGAGACATCCTGGCCGGTGAAGCGGGAAAAGACAGTCAACGCCGTTCATCCATCGGAGCGCTCAAGACATGCACAACCTGCCGACTCGCGCCCTCGCCGCTGTACTCCTGCTGGGAGGCGCCTCGGGCTGCGCACCGGAGGCTTCGCCATTGCCGGAGGAGTCCCTGTCTCTCCAGGTCACGGCGCAGCCCGCCTTGAATCTCAACGGTACCAACCTCAACGGTGTCGACCTCAACGGTACCAATCTGAATGGCACCAACCTCAACGGTACCAATCTGAATGGCACCAACCTCAACGGCACCAACCTCAATGGCCTCGGCACCAATGCCCTGAACACGGAGGGCTTCCGCGCCTGGTTCAATCAGGACGTGACGCGCCATGAAATGCTGATGAGGTACATGGTGCAATGCGCGGTGCCCGCGGGAGAGCACCGCACCTTCACGAATCCGGAGACGCACACCACCTATACCTGGACTGGCGTTCTGGGGCTGGCGCCGGATTGGGCGGGTGGCCAGCCGGTGACGACGGCGGAGCTGCGGATTGTCTCCGCGTGCCTGGCCGCGCACGTCAATCCGTACGGTCAGCATGTCTCCATCTCCGTGTTGGGATTGGATGCAACGGGTCAGCCCACCCCGTACACCTCCGAGGAGCTGGAGACCCATGGCCGCAGGGAGGCCTGCTTCTTTGGCAACCTCTTCCAGAACGAGCCGGTCCTCTTCGTCGGCAATGACGGGCTCTCGCTGAGCAGCGCCGAGAGCACCTCGCGGGCGTGTGCCCTGGGCACGTCCCTCCCGAACTGTGCCCCCCTGGTCCACGTGGGCCGGTGCGAGGACGTCTGCACCCTCGATGCGTCGGGGACCTTCTACACGTCCTGCACCTGGAACGGCGTCACCTATCCGCCCATCACCACGCGCGTGCGTCAGGCGGACCTGCACAGCTGCGGGGACGGGGTGTGCCAGGTGACGGAGAGTTGCGGCCTGGGGCTGACGGCCGACAGCTGCCTCCTGGACTGCGGCTCCTGCTGAACCGGGGTGGAGGCGGCGGGACTCGGCTCCGCCGCCTCCGTGGGGGTAGCATCCGGGCAGAAGCCGGAGGCCCGCATGAACGAACCCCAGAGACAGCCCCCTGACGAGTCCCCACTGCCGGGGCTGCCCGAACCCGAGCCCGCGCTCCCGGAGGCACCGCGCGCCCCGGAGACATCGTTGTTCGTGACGGGCCTGGTGGTGGTGTTCGGCGTGCTCCTGCCCGCGTTCACGCTCGGCTTCGAACTGAGCGAACGGTGGTGCACCGGCGAGCTGTTCGATCCGGTGCCCACCGTCGTCCACATGTTCCTCGTGGCGGGCGTCCCGGCGGCGAACCTGCTGGCGTTGATCGTCACGGCCAGGTCCTCGCGCACGCCGCGGCTGCTGCGCAACACCGTCTTCATCAATGGCATGGCGCTGGGAGTCAGCCTCGTCTACGCCATCCTCTTCCTGCCGTTCCTGCCCGTGGCGCTGATTGGCGTGCTGCTCATGGGCCTGGGCCTCATGCCGTTGGCGCCGCTGCTGTCGTTCTGCCTGGCCCTGGTCATGCGCCGCCGGTTGAAGCGGGTGCACCCCACGGGCACTGCGATGGCGGCTCCATGGGTCGGCATGGGCGTCGCGCTGTTGGCCTTCCTCGCCGTGGAGGCGCCGGTGACGGGGACGCGGCTGGCGCTGTATGCCGCGGTGAAGGGCACGCCGGAGAGCCAACGCACGGCGCTCCAGTTCTTGCGCCACCTGGGGAGCGAGGAGGCGCTGCTCACCGCGTGCTACGTCGCCCCGCAGCGAGCCACCCTCGTGCACCTCCTGCTGTCGTGGGACGACACGGTGCACGTCGAGGAGGCGAGGACCGTCTACTACCGGGTGACGGGCCAGACGTTCAACTCGGTCCCCAAGCCCGAGGGCGTCCGCCTCGAGGGGGGCTTCCGCTTCAGTGAGGACGGCGATCGGGCCGGCCGGGAAGTGGGCGGGCGTGTCCCGGGGCTCTCGCTGGTCAGCTCGGAGCTGAAGGGCTCGGTGGATGGCGACGCGGCGCTCGCCTACCTCGAGTGGACAATGAGCTTCGAGACGACGGCGGAGGGCCAGTCGGAGGCGCGCACCGAGCTCAGCCTTCCTCCGGGCGCGGTGGTCTCCCGGGTGACGCTCTACATCGACGGGCAGGAGCGGGAGGCCGCCTTCGCGCCCACCGCCAAGGCGCGAGCGGCCTACGAGGCCGTCGTCCAGACCCGGAGGGATCCGCTGCTGGTCACCTACAAGGGCAAGGACCGCATCCAGGTGCAGTGCTTCCCGGTGGTGAAGGGCCCTCCGATGAAGATCAAGCTCGGCATCACGGCGCCGCTGCTGCCCAAGGACGACGGCCGCTCCGCCTCGCTGCTGCTGCCCTCGCTGGCCGAGCGCAACTTCCACATCCCCGAGGACTTCCGGCACGCGGTGCGGATCGAATCCCTGCGCCGGCTCACCACCCAGGCTGGCGGAAGCGTGGAGCAGCGCGGGGATGGGGTGAGCGAGTGGTTGGCCGCGCTGGGCGACGAGACACTGCACCCGCCCGAGGCCGTGCTCACCGTGCAGCGCAAGGGTGCTCCGGACAGCGTGTGGACGGAGGACATGAGCGAGCCTGCGGCCTACGTCGTGCGCCAGCGGCTGCGGCGGACCCGGGTGGAGGTGCCCGAGCGGGTGATCCTGGTCCTGGACGGCTCGGTGGGGATGAAGGACGCATTGCCGGAGATCGCCTCGGCACTGGGCTCCTTCCCCCAGGGGACGGAGCTCGCGGTGCTGGCCTCCCTGGATGGGGTCGAAGAGCTGCTCCCATCCGGCAAGGTGGACGCAGCGGCGCTCCAGGCCCTCGCGGAACGGGTGAGGGAGCTGCCCACGGTGGGAGGCCAGGACGCGAGCGCCGCGTTGGCCCGGGCCTGGTCGATGGTGGCGCCTGCAGGGCGCACCGCCGTGGTCTGGATCCACGGCCCGCATCCCATGGCGCCCGAGGAGGTGCCTCCGTCCGCCCCCGGCGATGAGCGGCCTTCCGCCTGGTGGGCTGGCCCCCAGCAACCGGCGGTGGTGCTGGACGTGATGGTGGGGCGGGGCCCGAACCTGGTGGCGGTGACGCTGGCGGGCTTCACGGCGTACCAGTCCGTTCCGCGCACCGCCCCCCTGGAGCAGGACCTGAAGAACCTGTTCACCCGCTGGGGCAGCGAGGCTCCGGAGTTCCACCGCGAGCGCTTGCCCCTGGCGGAGCTGACCTCGCAGCCGGAGGGGGGGAAGACCTCCGCGCACCTGGTCCGCCTGTGGGCGGCGGGAGAGATCGCCCGGCTGACCGCGTCCGGCGAGCAGGCGGCACTGAGCCAGGCGCTGAAGCTGGCCCTCCGTCACCAGCTCGTCTCGGAGGTCTCGGGTGCCGTCGTCCTCGAGCGTCAGTCGCAATATGACGCGGCGGGCCTCGAGCCCGTGGATCCTGGCAGCGTGCCCAGCGTGCCAGAGCCGGAGACGTGGATGCTGTTGGGGGTGGCCTGCCTGCTGCTCATCGCCTTGCGCCTGCGCCGGACGGCGTGATGGGACGCTCCTACCTCATCCTGCTGCTGCAGGTGCTCGCCAGCTGGCAGGCGTGGAGCTGGTATGCCCTGCGTGTCCGGGACGGCTCGGACGAGCCGTGGGGCCTGCTCGCCCTGCTGGCGCTGGCGCTGTTGCTGCCTCGGGGAGCACGGCATCCGCTGCGGAGCCTGGAGCTCGGCGTGCTCGCGGGCGTGAATGGCGCGCTGGTGCTGGCCTGGCCGTGGCTGCCTCCGCTGGTCCGCACGGCGGTGTGCGTGCTGTGCGTGACGGCCATCGTGTCGCGGATGACCTCGGGCCGCTCCTTCCACCTGGGCACGTGGTTGCTGGCGCTGCTGTCCATGCCCGTGCTGGCAACGGTGCAGTACTACCTGGGCTACCCGCTGCGGCTCGCGGCCGCCGCGCTGGCCGCGCCGATGCTGCGCACCCTGGGGCTGCCCGCCGTGCGCGAAGGCGTCCAGTTGGTGATCGGCTCGGAGGTCATCCTCGTGGACGTGCCCTGCAGCGGCGCACGCATGCTCTGGGTGGGGCTGTTCCTGGCCGTCACCCTCGCGTGCCAGCTGAGGCTCGGCGCGGCGAGGACGCTGCTGGCCTGCGTGCTCGGCATGGGAGCCATCCTCTTCGGCAATGCGCTGCGGGTCAGCGCGCTCACGCTCATCGAGCACCGCCAGGTGCCGTGCCCGTCCTGGCTTCATGAGGGCGTGGGCGTGAGCTCCTTCATCCCCGTCTGTCTGCTCATCGCCGCCATCTGCCTGTGGCAGCACGCGAGGCAGCGGGCCACGGAGGCGCACGGATGAGCCGGGGCACCTGGGCCGCGTTCGTGCTCTCGAGCACGCTGTTGGCGACGGCACCCCTGTGGCGGGTCCCGCCCGAGCCCTCGCCAGTGAGCCTGGCCTTCCCGGGCTGGCCCTCCACCTTCGAGGGGCGGCCTCTGCGCGAGCTGCCCCTGACAGAGCGGGAGGAGCGCTTCGGCGAGGGCTTCCCGGGGCGCATCGGCCGCTTCACGGATGGGCAGCGGGAGCTCATCGTGCGGTGGGTGGCGGCGCCCACGCGCCAGTTGCACTCCACGGAGGCGTGCTTCCGGGGGCTCGGCTACGCCATCAGCCCCGCGCCGTTCTGGCGGCAGGAGGAGGGGCCGCCCTGGAACCGGTTCATCGTCTCGCGGGGCGCCTCCCGCATGGTGGTGCGCGAGGCGGTGATGGACGGCCGGGGAGGGCATTGGACGGACGTGTCGGCGTGGTACTGGAGCGCGCTGCTGGGGCACTCCGAGGGCCCCTGGTGGGCGATCACCCTGGCCGAGAACGCACCGCTGGACGCGCGCTGAGGACGAAGCGCGGGCGTCTAGCGCTGCGGCTCGCAGGTGTTCTCCGGCGTCTCGGTGCCCGCACCACCCGCGCCGGAGCTGACCCCCACGGCGGGCGTGGTGGTGTTGCGCTTATCCTCCGGGGTCTCGATGCCCGCGCCACCCCCGCCGGAGCTGACCCCTATGGCGGGAGTGGGGGAGGAAGGGGTGTTGGTCGTCTTGCACGCCGTGCCAAAGGCCACCGCACCCGCCAGGAGACCCGTCAGCAGCAGCTTCGTCTTCGTCATGTCTCCATGCCTCCGCTCGCGTGATTCGCCGTGCTTCGCCGCAACTGGGAAGTTGCGGTGTGGAGTCGTTGGATACAGCGGGGGCCCGGCGGTCAGGCCGAACGGTGGGCGAGCACAGCACCGGCCCTGATCAGCTTGCGTGACCGCAGTCGCGTGCGGGCGCGAAAACCGTTTCCGGTCCACGTCTGCGCCGACTATCCTTCCGCGCCGAGCAGCCAGGCCCCCCCTCATCTGCCCGCGAGCCACTGGCCAGCCGCGCCACTGGCCAAGGAGACGACATGACGAGCGAATATCCCCAGGAACAGCTGATGGCGTTCGCCCAGGCCATGGCCAACGTGGTGGCGAGCGACGGCCGCATCACCGAGGACGAGCGCCAGCACCTCGACAACGTGGTGGCCGGCATCGGCCTGTCGCCCCGTGACCCGGAGGTCTCCGCGCTCATCGAGCAGGAGTTCCAGAAGCCTGGCCGCCTCACCGACATCGTCAGCAAGATCCAGAACCGCGAGCTGCGCGTGGCCCTCCTGCGGATGATCGTCGAGGTGTCGTGCGCCGACGGTGAGATCGCGAACGAGGAGCGCGCGTCGGTGAAGGAGGCCGCCGGCGCCTTCGGTCTCGACGTGTCGATCGCCGACGAGCTCATCGACTGGACGCTCGCCTCGATCAAGCTTGAGCAGCGCGAGCGCGAGATCATGGCGAAGCTGCTCTAATCCGCGCGCGGAAGGCGGGCCAGGAGCCGCTCCCCACGGAGCCGGCTCCGGTCCCTACCGTGCTGCCACGGCGGGCTTCAGCACCGCCGGTTGTTTGCGGATCCCCAGGCTGAGGGGCACCGCCACCAGGACGATGATCGTGGCCACCAGGTAGACGTCGTTGATGCCCGCCACGGACGAGAGCAACTCGATGTGACGGCGCTCGGTCATCCCCTGCCGCACGAGCACCTCCGCCTCCCGGGTCGTGAAGGTGGACAGCAGCGACGTGAAGATGGCGATCGAGAACGCCCCGAACACGTTTCTCAACCAGTTGCTGATGGAAGAGGCGTGGCCGCTCAGCTCGCGTGGAATCTGTTCCATGCCCGCGTTGCTGGCCGGCATCATGGAGAGCGCGATCCCCACGTTCCGCACCAGCATCCACACCAACATGTAGACGTGTGGCGTCTCCGGCGTCAGACGGCTCAAGGCATACGTGCCTCCCGCGATCAGCAGGACGCCCGCCGTCATGAGCGTGCTCGGCCCGAGCGGGCCATACAGGCGCCCCACCAGCGGCATCAGGAGCGCCATGGCCAGGGAGGCTGGGAGGAGGATCAATCCCGTCTCCAGCGGCGTCACGCCCTGGATCCTCTGCAGGAACAGCGGCACGAGGAACGCGCCCGAGTACAGGCTGATCGTGATGATGCTCGAGATGATCAGCGTCACCACATAGCGGCCGTTCTCGAGCACACGCAGGTTCAGCAGCGGAGCGCTCGTCTTCAACTCCCGGACGACGAAGACGATCAGTGACAGCGTCCCGAGCAGGAGCAGGGACACGGTCTTCGCGTCGGTCCACCCCCAGGCCCGTCCCTGGCTCAGGGCGATCAGGAGCGACAGGGTGCCGGTGATGACGGTGAGCAGTCCGGGGAGATCGAACGCCTTCGGTGGTTGCAGGCGGTAGAGGGGGATGGTCCGCACGGCCAGGCCCACGGCGACGAGGCCGAGCGGAACGTTGAAGAAGAACAACCACCGCCAGTTGCCCAGGGTGATCAACCAGCCCGCGAAGGTCGGCCCGAAGGCGGGAGCGAGGCTCGACGCCAGGCTCCAGAGACTGGCGGCCAGCGCCTGCCGCTCCCGGGGAACGAGCTGGTAGATGAGCGTCATGGTCACCGGCATGATGGCGCCGCAGAACGCGCCCTGCAGGAACCGGAAGGCCACCAGCGAGCCCGCATCCCAGGCCACTCCGCACAGCACGGACGACAGGATGAAGCCCACCAGGCTGGCCACGTACACCCATTTGAAGCTGAAGCGTCCGCCCAGATAGCCGGTGAGCGGCGCGCTGGTACCCATGGCGAGCATGAAGCCCGTCAGGGTCCACTGCAGCAGGGACAGCTCGGCGCCGAAGTGCCGCTGCAGCTCGGGAATGGCGATGGTGATCGTGCTGGAGCTCAGCACGGACATGAACGACCCCACGAAGAGGGCGAACATGAACGGCCAGAAACGGGTGGCTCGCGGCTCTTCGGGGGGGTGCATGGGCATCGGGTTATTACCAGACCAGCGGCAGGCTCGTGATCGCCAGGTTGAAGCCACCCATGAACCGCGGCGGCGCCTGGGGGTCCAGCCGGAATGGCGGTACGCGCTTCAACCACTCCTGGTAGAAAACCTTCATCTCCAGGCGGGCCAGGTTCAGCCCGACGCACCGGTGCGGACCCGTGTTGAACGTCTGGTGCTGCTCCTTCCGGCCGATGATGAGCTGCTCGGGGTGGGGGAACGCCTCGTCGTCGTAGTTGGCCGCTGGCAGGAGCAACAACACGATGTCGCCCTTCTTGAACTGGACGCCATGGCAGACGTCGTCGTGCATCACCAGCCGGGGCGTGGACGCGATCCCATAGAGCCGCAGCAACTCCTCGATGGCGCCGGGCAGGAGGCTGGGGTCGGCCCGGAGCTTCGCCTGCAACTCCTGATCGCGCGCCAGGTGCCGGACACCAAAGCTCAGGGCATTCACCACGGTCTCCAGCCCGCCGAGGAACAAGGTGACGCTGTAGCCCAGCATCTCCTGGAAGGTGGGGTGGCGGCCGTCGATGTTCGCATCGAGCAGCCGGCTGATCAGATCATCCTCACGCTTCTCCTGCCGGGCCTTGATGGTCTCCGCGAGGATCCCCGCGATGCGTTTGAAGACACCCTCGCGGGTCGCGTGATCCACCGTGGCGGACGTCGCCTGCGTGGCCAGGTGACGGAACTCCGCCAGGCGGTTGGTCGGCATGCCGGCCAGCTTCATGAACAACGTGACGGGCAGTGGCTCGGCGACGTCCGAGAGGAAGTCGCAGCGTCCCGCGGCGAGCACCTTGTCGATGAGCTCGTTCGTCATCTCCCGGATCGTTGTCTCGAGTCCGGCAACGGATTTGGCCGCCAGCGGCTGGTTGAGCGGCGCCCGGTACGCGGTGTGCTGCGGCGGATCCACCGAGATGGGCAGCAGCATCAAGCCCGGCTGCTGCTCCTTGTGTTCCCCCGAGTGGCCCCCCGAGGCTTGGGCGGCGATGAAGCTGTTGCTGTAGACCTCCGGGTTCATCGTGATGTCCACGATGGCCTTCTTTCGGGTCACCACCCAATTGCCACCATTATACGGGGTGAAGAAGATGGGCGGCGCCTCCTGGATGAGGGAGCGCATCCGGGCGTGCGGGTCCTCGAGCATCCGCGGATCCCTGGCGTTGTCGTATTCGTAGACCAGCTCCGGCGGGACGTGCGCGGGAATCTTGTCCAACTTCTGTCCGCTAAAGGCGCTCATGTTTGTTCTCTCTGGGGGTTGGAGGAAGAAGTGTGGGGACCTGCCCGGTCCTCACTCGCTCGTCTGCGAGAGGGGAAGCCGGACCACCAGCCCCTCCAGCGCGGGCGTCACCTTGAGCTGACACGTCAGCCGGCTGTTGGGCTGCACGTGGAAGGCGCACTCGATCATCCCCGCTTCCGCCGCATCGGGCGGGGGGAGCTTCGTCATCCACGCCTCATCGACGTAGCCGTGGCAGGTCGCGCAGCTGGCGAAGCCTCCGCACTCGGCGACGATTCCTGGCACGAGGTTGTCCATCGCCGCCTGCATGACGGACTGTCCCTCCTTCGCCTCGACCTGGTGCTCCTTTCCATCCGCCTCGATGAACTTGATCTTCGCCATGGTTCCTCCTGGATTCCTTCCGGGTGTTGACTGTCTTCAAGCGGCGAGGCGGATGAGCGGGACGGCCGGGTCGCCCAGGAGGGTGACGTCCACCTGCGCCCGGCTCGCCACCAGCCGCTTCGCGGCCATGAACTCCGCGGGCCGGCCCATCACATCCGCGGCGATGACCCGTCTGTCCTTGAGGTAGAAGGCCGAGAACTCCTTGCCCTCGACGGCGCCCCGCGTGACGCACTGCTCGTAGCCGGTGGAGAGCCCCACCATCTGCAGCTTCAAGCCGTACTGGTCCGACCAGAACCAGGGAATGGCGGCGGAGGGCTCCCGCTTGCCCATCAGGGTGGAGGCCGCGACGCGTGCATGCTCGATGGCATTGGGCACGGACTCGAGCCGGATGCGTCCGCCCGTGTAGGCACTGGGCTGATTCGCGCAGTCCCCGATGGCGAGGATGTCCGGATCGGCCGTACAGGCGTACGCGTCCACGACGATGCCATTGTCGACGGCGAGGCCCGCAGCGGAGGCCAACTCCGTGTTGGGGAGGAGGCCGATTCCCACCAGCACCAGGTCGGCCTCGAGCCGCTCTGGCACGCCGTGACACGTGAGGCTTACCCCGCGCACCTGGCGCCGCGCCTCGTCGAGCTCCAGGCCCCGCACCTGGCACGAGAGCCGGAACTCCACGCCCTGCTGGCGATGAAGCTGCTCGATGAACGAGGACACCTCCGGCCCCGTCACCCGGGAGAGCAGGCGAGGCGCCGCCTCCAGCAGCGTCACCCGCAGCCCGAGCTGCACGGCCACGGCCGCGGCCTCGAGCCCCACGTAGCCGCCACCGATGATGACCAGGTGGTTGCCGGGGACGAACCTCCCGCGCATCGCCTCCACGTCGGAGATGGAGCGCACGGAGAACAGGTTCTCCAGCCGGGCCCCCTCCAGCCCGGGAAGACTCAAGGGACGTGCGCGGCCTCCCGTGGCCAGCACGAGCTTGTCGTAGGCCAGCCGGCTCCCATCCCCCAGGGAGACCTCCCGCGTGGAGCGGTCGATGGCCTCGACACGTGTGCCAGTCTTCAGCTCGATGTCGAAGCGCTCATAGGTCTCCCGTGGTTTGAGATAGAGGTCGCTCAGCGCCATCTTTCCCAGCAGGAATCCCTTCGAGAGGGGAGGCCGCTGGTAGGGTGGATGCGCCTCGTCTCCCAGCAGGAGGACGCGCCCCTTGTAGCCCTGCTTTCGCAAGCCGGCGGCCAGCTCGCCACCGGCCTGGCCGGCGCCCACGATGACGATGCGCTCTTCCATTGCCACGACAGTCCTCTCGGTTGTTTCCAACGTCTGGAGGCCTACGCGCTCACCGCCGGGCGGTGACGGGGGCCAGCCACACTCCGACGAGTGCGTCGACCAGTCCGGCCGCGGTGGACTCCCACGTCGAGCGGGGTGGGGCAGTGCCCTCGTGCAGCGCGCGCTCCCGCTCGGCGCACATGTGCACGATCATCAACCGGCCCATGTAGCTCCGCTCCTGCCGCACCTCCTCGGGGAGACGTGGGGCCAGCCGCAAGATGCCTTCGAGGGTCTGCTGCATCGACCGGGTGGAGACCGCCTCGTTGACCACGCGCTCTCGATAGGCGGGATGGGTCGTCACCTGGGCGATGAACCGCGCATACCAGGTGGGACTGCCCAGCGAGGCGAGGTGCTCGGTCAGCGGCCGCACGATGCAGGACACCCAGTCGCGCAGGTCGGGCGAGCTGGTGATCTCCGCGAGCATGTCCGTTCGCCGCCGCTCGACCGACTCGGAGTGGCAGCGCACGATCGCCACCACGAGGTCATCCTTGGTGCCGAAGTGGTAGCCGACCGCGAAGTTGTTCGACTGGCCCGCCGCCTCGCTCACCTGCCGGTTGGAGACCGCCTCCACTCCATACTCGGCGAACAGCCGCTCCGCGGTGACGAGGAGCAACTCCCGTGTCTCGTTGCCCCGGTCGGATTTGCCCGTGCTCACGTCAGTGCATCCGCGCCGCGGGGGCGCACAGCCGCTCGCTCAACGTGGCCACGGGCGTCTCCCAGTGGTCCTCGAACCAGAAGTCGAGGAACAGCGGAGCCTCACGGCCCCGGTGGTACGCGGCCTTCACCCGCCGCAGGTACTCGGATCTCCTGACGCCGGCTTGCGGCGCCCTGAGTTGTTCGAGCGTGCCGAACAGCAGGATGAGCACCGCGATCCGGATCCCCAGGTTGCCCAGGGCGTACGCCTGCAGCTCCATCTCGCCCACCACGTCCGTGCCGTAGCCCGTCAGCAGGTGCATCAGGTCATGCGTCTCGCGGTAGCGCTTGGCGAGGTAGTCGGCGTCGTTCTTCAGCTCGAGCGTCGTCTCGAAGGGGGAGATCTTGTTGTCGCGGAAGTAGCGCGCGAACTCGCGGCCCAGCGTGCCGTCGGGGAGGCGCTCCAGCGCGTCCAGGTCCACTTCCTTGCCCTGAAGGGAAGGGCGCTTGGACAGCATGCGGCGCCCCGCTTCGGTGCCCTGGGCCCGCTGGACGAGCGATGCGTAGACCTCACCGTCCAGGCAGGCGGCGAGCAGCTGGCCATAGACGGGATTCCCCTCGTCGCCCCGGATCCGTTTCAGGGCCTGGACCGCCACGCGCAGGCGGGTGAACAGAGAGGCGTTGTCGGGCAGGGTCAGGACAGGGTCTTGGGGTCGCTCCTGGGGGAATGGCTGCTCCAGGACCTGCTGGCTGGCGTCGGCATTCATTGTGACCTCCGGGGGGTGGGGGAGCCCGTCCTCGAACCCGTGTGAGAAGAGTTAAGGCGGATGACTGATAAAGTCAATTGACTTAAATCGATGCCTGGAGAGGAGGCGGGCGTGGCACCCGCTCCCTCCGATGTACTCCGTCAGTTCAGCTGCGCCGCGGAGGCGCACAGCCGCTCGCTCAACGTGGCCACGGGCGTCTCCCAGTAGTTCTCGAACCTGAAGCCGAGGAACTGCTGGGACGCGCGCCCCCGGCGGTACGCGGCCCAGAGCCGCCGCAGGTACTCGGACCGCCCGACGCCGGCCTGCGGCGTCTTGAGGTGTCCGAGCGTGCCGAACGCCAGGATGAGCACCGCGGTCCGGATCCCCAGGTTGCCCAGGGCGTACGCCTGCAATTCCATCTCGCCCACCACGTCCGTGCCGTAGCCCGTCAGCACGTGCAACAAGTCATGCGTCTCGCGGTAGCGCTTGCCGATGTAGTCGATGTCGTTCTTGAGCTCGAGCGTCGTGTCGAAGGGCGAGATCTTGTTGTCGCGGTAGTAGCGCGCGACCCCATGGCCGAGTGTTCCCTCGGGCAGGCGCTCGAGCGCGGCCAGATCCAGATCCCTGGCTTGAAGGGAAGGGCGCTCGGAAAGAATGCGGCGCCCCTCCTCGCTGCGCTGGAGCTGCTGGACGAGCGAAGCGTAGACCTTGCCGTCCAGGCAGATGTTGAGCAGCTGGCCGCAGGTGGGATTCGCCGGGTCGTGCTGGAGCACCTGCAGGCACTGGGTCGCCACGCGCAGGCGGGTGAACAGGGAGGCGTTGTCGGGCAGGGACAGCGTGTTGGGATCGGGCATGGGGGCGCTCCTATTGCGGCAACAGGGCTTTCATCTGATCGTAGATGAACCGCGCCGCGCGCTGGGGGTTCAGTCTGTAGACAGCGTCCATGAGCCTGGCGTCGGCTCCCACCAGGACTCGGAAGCGGTTGTTCTCGATGCCGTCGATGATGATTCGCGCGGCCTTGTCGGGGGCCAGCATCTTGACCGGCGCCTCTCCACCCTTCACCTCCAGGGTATCCATCACCCCCGAGTTCACCGCGATGTTCGTGCCCATCGCTCCCGGGAGGACCACCGTGACCCGCACGTTCGTCCCCAGCAGCTCCGAGCTCAGGCCTTCCGTCAGGAGCTTCACGGCCGCCTTGGAGGCCCCGTAGATGGTCTGTCCCGGCACGGGCAGGAAGCCTCCCATGCTGGAGATGTTCGTGATGTGCGCCTCCGGGCGTGCGAGCAGGTGCGGCAGGAACGCCTTGGTCATGTAGAGCGTTCCGAACAGGTTGACGTTCATCACCCGGTCGATCGCCGCGTAATCGAGGTCCTTCAACCTGACGAAGGGTTGAATCACGCCCGCGTTGTTGATGATGCCGTCGACTGCCCCGAAGCGGGCGATGACCTGCTCCGGGAGCGCCTCCACCGCCGCCCGGTCCGTGATGTTCAAGGCGTAGGTGGCCAGGTTGCCCCGGTTCATCCCCGCCAGCGCGACGGTCTCCTCGAGGCCAGCCGCGTTGATGTCCATAGCGGCGACGCTCGCGCCGCTCGACAGCAGCGCGAGGACGAGCTCCCGGCCCAGGCCACTTCCGCCGCCGGTCACGACGACGATCTTGTTCTGGACCTTCATGGCTGTGCCTTCCCTGCTTCGGGGACGAACCGGTAGAGGGCGCTCTCCACATCGGACGATAGATAGATGGTCCCCGAGGCGCCCACGGCGACCCCGGTGGGGAGGTACCCCGATGGCAGGCCCTCGCTCTCGGGCAGACCGATGCGCAGGCCGCTCGCGATCACGGTGGAGCGTCCCGTGGCCGGGTCGATGCGCACCAGCCGCTTGCGGCCCACCTCGGCGACGATCAATCCCCCGTCCGGATGCCGGGCGATGCCCTCCGGGGCCTTCAGGCCCTTGGCCACCGTGCGCCGCGCTCCATCCGACAGGCGCACCCGGGTCACCCGCCCCGAGCGCACCTCCGTGACGTACACCCCCGGCTCCTCCGCCTCCGTGTCGGCCACGAGCCCCACCGGCCCCTCCAGGCCCTCGGTCAGCACCGTGGTCCCCGCGGGCTCGGCGGCATCCACCCGCACGAGCTTGCCCGTGGTGGCCTCGGCGACGAGCAGCGTGCCATCGGGGAGCTCGAGCGCGCCCTGGACGCCATTCGTGTTGGAAATCGTCCGCAGCTCCTCTCCGGAGGTTCGATCCCGGACCTGCACTTGCCCCAGGTAGGCACTGCTCAGCACCACGTGCTTCGCGCCCAGACTCACGTGCATCGGGAAGGTCATCCGGGAGGAGAGCACACGCGTCGTCTGGGAGATCTTCCCATCACGCCCGCCCACCCGGCGAAGGGCATACACATCCGCCACGTACAGGCTCTCGTCCGGATCATCCGGCGCGACGGCGAGGCCCGAGGGCACGCTCAAGCGCGCCTCGACGAGCGGCCGGATGGCGCCATCCGCGGGATTCACCACGCGAATGTCGTTGTCCACCATGTTGGACACGTACACCTGGTCGTCGGGGCCGACCGTCAGGTTGTCGAGCCCGGTGGGCAGCTTCGCGACGACCTCCTTGTCTCCCGTGGCCACCCGGACGCGGACCAGCTCGCCCCGCATCGTGTCCACCACGTAGAGGTTCTCGCGGCGCGAGTCGAAGTTGACGGCGACCGGCAGCTCGAAGCCCTGCGCCACGGTCTCGACGCTCCCCGTGTCCACGTCCACCCGGACAATCCGCCCCGTCATCAGGAGCGGGCCGTACAGCTTGTCGTCCGTGCCGAACTCGAAGCCATTGAGGAGGCCGAGCCCGGAGAGGATCCGCCGAGGCGGTTTGCGCCCGCTCGGATCCACTTCCGACAGCGCATCCTCACCCCGGCCGAGCTGGGTGACGTAGAGCCTGCCGTCGCGGCGGAAGGCCAGCGAGTTGAGGCCCGGCAGATCCTTGGCGAGGACGTGCGTCTTTCCATCCGGAGTGCGCCGCATCAACCGGCCGGAGAAGAAACCGGTCCAGTAGACGGAGCCATCCGGGCCCAGGGTCACATCATCCGCGCCGCCCAGCGGAGGCCCCACCAGGGTGCTCACCGCACCGCTGGCCAGGTCGATGGAGTGGACCGACTGGCCGAGCAGATTGCTGGCCAGCAGGTGCCCCTTGCCATCGAGGGCCAGCCCGTGGACGCCTTGGAAGGGAGAGCCGGCCACCACCACCTCCTGGCGGTAGACGGGTGGAGGGGCGGAGAGGGCCTGGCCGCTCACCATCAGCAGCCCGGCCGCCAGGGTCTTGGAAAGGAATCGATGCATGGGGATCTCCGGGTGGGGCTCAGGCGCTCACGCCGTGCCGGTGGCGCGGGGGGCCGCGGAGTGCGTGAGCTCCAGGCCCTCGAGCTCGCCGGACTTGCGCCAGTTCCGCAGGATGTCGATGAACTCGAGCGTGCCGCCCGCGTACCCGGCGCTGCGAATCACGCTCAGGGGAGGCTGGAGGCCCTCGTTGTTGATGTAGCCGGGCGTGCATTCGGCACCGCCGAAGACGTGGCCCTTCTGGAGGCTGCTCATGATCGTCCCCCACCACTGCGCCTGCGCCTGCTCCGTCGGTTCGAGCGTCTCGACGCCCCGCTTCAGGCACTGGTCGATGAGGTAGGCGGCGTGCTGCGCCTGCTCGCCGAGGATGTGGACGAAGTTGATCGCCCAGCTGCTCTGGATGAGGCTGATCATCAGGAGGTTGGGATAGCCGCGGCTGGTCATGCCGTGGAGCGTCGAGGGGCCGTCCGCCCAGGCGTCACGCAAGGACTTGCCGCCTCGCCCGCGAATGTCGAAGCCCAGCTTGCGGGTGTAGTCGCCCGTGACCTCGAAGCCCGAGGCGTAGACGAGGCAATCGACCTCGTATTCCTTGCCATTCACCACCACGCCGGTGGGAGTGATCCGCTCCACGCCCTTGCCGTCGGTATCCACGAGTTGGACGTTGGGGCGGTTGAACGTGTCCAGGTATTCGTCGTGGAAGCAGGGCCGCTTGCACAGCGGATCGTAGTAGGGCTTGAGCGCCTCGGCCGTCCCCGGATCCTTGACGATGGCGGCCACCCGCGCGCGGACCTCCTCCATCTTGCGGAAGTTGGCCAGCTGGTGGAGCTCGACCGCCTTCTCGGGGCTCTCGGCGCGGCGGCTCTCGGTACTGTCGAAGAGATAGGTCCACCCGTCCCGCACCAGGTCGGCCTCCGCCGGGAGACCGGAGACGAGCGCGGTGAAGTTGCGGATGCGCTCCTCCTGCCAGCCGGGCTTGAGCGTCTTCACCCAGGCCTCGTCGGTGGGCTGGTTGGCCCGCACCCCGACGCCCGAGGGCGTGCGCTGGAAGACGTACAACTGCCTGGCCGTAGCACCGAGGTGGGGGATCGCCTGGACCGCGGTCGCGCCCGTGCCGATGATGCCCACCCGCTTGTCGGCCAGCCGGGTCATGCGGCTCGTGGGGCCGCCGCCGGTATAGGCATAGTCCCACCGGCTCGTGTGGAAGCTGTGGCCCTTGAAGGTCTCGATGCCCGGGATGCCGGGCAGCTTCGCCTTGTGCATGATGCCACCGGCGATGACCACGAACCGCGCCGCGAGCTTGTCGCCCCGGGTGGTGGTGACGCTCCAGCGCTGGGCGCTCTCGTCCCAGTCCATCTGCTCGACCTGGGTCTGGAACAGCGCCGCCTTGTAGAGGTCGAACTGCCGGCCGATCTGCTGGCAGTGGGCGAAGATCTCCGGTGCCTTGGCGTACTTCTCCGTCGGGATGTAGCCGGTCTCCTCGAGCAGCGGCATGTAGATATAGGACTCCACATCGCAGGCCGCGCCCGGATAGCGGTTCCAGTACCAGGTGCCGCCGAAGTCGCCGCCCTTCTCGATGATGCGGAAGGAGTGCACGCCGGCCTGGCGCAGCCGCACCGCCGCCAACATGCCGCCAAAGCCACCGCCGACCACCAGCACGTCGAGCTTCTCGGTCAGCGCCGCACGGGTGAAGCCGGGCTCGACGTAGGGGTCCTTGTCGAAGTCCGCGTAGAGGCCGCTCAGGTCGCGGTACTGGGCGTTGCCGTCGGAACGCAGCCGCTTCTCGCGCTCGAGCCGGTACTTCGCCCTCAGCGCTTCCGGAGAAAAAGCGGCCTCACCCGTCTTCGTTCCACTCATTGCAGCTCATCCTTTCGACCCGACAATCGCGACTTATGTACACGGCTGTGTACATCGCTGGACATAGCGCAATCGCTGTCGTAAGTAAACAGCCGTGTACATGTCCGGCCCTTCCGAGCCCAAGAGAGCGACGCGCCAGCGCGATGCCGATCGCACGCGTGCGGCGATCCTCACCGCCGCCCGAACCCTGTTCTCCACGCGAGGCTTCGCCAACACCGGCGTGCGCGAGGTGGCGGAGCTCGCCGGGGTGAACTCCTCGCTCGTCGGCCGCTACTTCGGCTCGAAGCAGGGGCTGTTCCGGGCGGTGTTGGAGGAGATCGACATCACCCCGATGCTGCACGGAGATCGGCGCCGCTTCGGAGTGGACATGGTGGGAGTCTTCTTCGACGAGCCGGACTCATCGGGCCCGCTGCTGATGATGATCCTCTCGGCGGCCGACCCCGAGGCGCACGCGGCGAGCGTCGAGTTCCTCCAGACGAAGGTGATCGCGCCGTTGGCCAGGTGGCTGGGACCCCCGGACGGCGAGGGCCGTGCGGCGCGGCTCAACATCCTCTGGTCCGGCTTCCTCACCAGTTGGAAGTTGCTGCCCATCCAGCCGCTCGCGGGGGCGCGCGTGGCCTCCACCCGCCGCTGGCTGGAGGCCGCGACCCAGGCCATCGTCGACGAAGGCTCGGCCTGAGCGTCTTCCCAGGGGCCGTCCCCCTCCTGGGAGGGCAGGCCAGGCAGGCGTGTGCCCTCGGCTTCTTCACAATCCGGAACGGCAGTCCCACTCCACCGTCAGCGCCGGGTCTGCTGGAGCAGCCGCCGGGCGCAGGCCGCGAGCTCCTCGCGCAAGGCGTCCGGCCGTCTGATCTCGAAGGCGAAGGGCAGCCGCGCCAGCTCCCGCGCGAACCAGCCGAGGTCATCGGTCTGGCCGCGCAGCATCACGCCCCCGGCCACCTTCTCGAGCACGCCGAACGCGGGAAACACCTGACGCCGCGCCGTCTCCAGGCCGGTCTCCAGCAGCACCTCGATGGCGAATTCGCGAGGCAGCGTCGCGACCGAGAGCGTCAGGTGGGTGAGCGCGTCGAACCCCTCCGGGCGGGAGAAGCTCACGTCCAGCGGTTGCACGGAGTGCACGCGGTCCAAGCGGAACGAGCGCAATCCGTTGCGCAGGTGGCACATGCCCACGGCGTACCAACGCCCACCGCGCCAGGCGAGGCCATAGGGATCGAAGTCGCGCTCGGTCTGCTCGCGCTCGGATGCGCGATAGGTCAGGCGCACGCGCCGCTGGGTCTGCGACGCGGTGCTCAGCGCGACCAGTGCGGCGTTGTCTCGGGGAGTGGTGGGGTGCGAGAGGTCGAGCGTCACCGTCTCATCCACCGCGCGTACGCGCCGTTTCAAGGTGGCCGGCATCACCCGCTCGAGCTTGGCTTGTGCACTGGCGACGGCGGGCGCCGCTTCCGCGAGCCCCAGCCCACGCGCCGCGAGCAGTCCCACCGACAAGGCCAACGCCTCGTCGTCGGTGAACATCATCGGCGGCAACTTGAAGCCGGCCACCAGCATGTACGCGCCATCCCGTCCGCGCTCGGCGGTGATGGGGATGCCGAGCTCCTCCAGCATGGCGATGTAGCGGCGCACCGTCCGGCGGTCCACCGCGAGCCGCTCCGCCAGTTGCGAGCCGCTCATCCGCCCATGCGTCTGGAGCAACTCGAGGACGGTGAGCACGCGCGTCGTGGGGCGGGACATGGGGAGCAGCTCGGTTCGAATGAGGGCTGATTCCGCCCTATATTCCTCCTATGGAGGAGCGGTCCTCCAGTCCTTTCCACTCATGGGAGTCGCCGTTATGGAGCAGACCGCGCATCTCTGGCTCTTCTTCGTCCTGGTATTCGGAGTCGTCGTCCTTCCGGGGCTCGACATGGCATTCGTGCTCGCCAGTGCCTTGACGGGCGGCCGCAAGGCGGGCCTCTCCGCCGTGGCGGGAATCATCGCTGGCGGCGCCTGTCACGTGGCCGCCGGTGCAACAGGGGTCGCCGTGTTGCTGAAGGTCTTTCCGTCCGCGTTCAATGTGTTGCTGTGGATCGGCGCCCTGTACGTCGCGTGGATCGGAATTTCGCTGTTCCGGAGCGGAGCCGCGTTTTCGGCGGAGCCACTCACGGACAAGCGGTCTGCCTCGGCCACCTTCCGCCGCGGGGTGCTGACCTGCCTGCTCAACCCGAAGGCCTATCTCTTCATGCTCGCCGTGTTCCCGCAGTTCGTGCGGCCGGAGTACGGGCCCATCTGGCTTCAGGCGCTCGTGCTCGGCGCCATCATCGCGCTCACCCAGGGCGCCGTGTATGGCTCGATCGCGCTGGCCGCCGGCCGGGCCCGCGGCTGGCTCGAGTCCAATCCCTCCGCCAATGCCGCGGTCGCTCGTGTCGTCGGTGGGGTCATGACGCTCGCCGCCGTCCTGACGGCCTTCGAGGGCTGGCGCAGCGCTTGATGAATCGAGCTAACGCGCGTCGCTCCGCGGAAACGCGAGGGGCTCGAGTTGGTAGGTCGTCATGTACGAGTCGACCGTGAGGAGCGGCCCGCCCGGCTGGGAGGGAAGCGCGAGCGCGTGCCGCCCCGGATCCTCGGGATTGAACCGCACGTCTACATCCCGCGCCCCCGCGAGCGATCTCAGGCCCTGCTCCTTCCCGCGGATCTCCTGGAGATGGGCCCGGCGTTCCGCCCGTGACGTCTGGGGCGCATGCGCATTCGGCGTCATCCGCGAGAACGGGTGGGTGAGCTTCACCGCGAACACATACCGGGCCGGACCCGCCTCGAATTCATACGACACATACGAGGCGTCTCCCGTCCCCACCACGTCCCCGAATCGGGCCCGGGCCGGCAGCCAGCCCGACACCTCCCGTGCGTTCATGGGCGTGAGGTATTGGCCGCGCCGCAGCAACCCCAACCGCTCGTCCCAGCGGTCGATCTGGTCGAGCACCTCCTTCGCGCTCGCGGTGAGCGGGTGTGCGACGGCGGGGCGCGTCCCCACCCGGTGCAGGGGGCGCTTCATCATCTCCCCGAGACGTGGATCGAGGATCTCGTGCCGGTCGGGCAGGGAGACGCTGTAGCGCACCCGGAAGGGGCGGGGCATGTCGAGCCCGTCGTACCACTCCAGGGCGCCGGGGCGTGGCACGCGGGTCCGCTCGTCCCACGGCGTGTCGTAGAAGAAGCAGTGCTCGCGCGTGCCCACGGTGTAGCCGTAGAGGAACAACGTCTCGTCCTCGTAGTGCCTGCGGCCATGCAGGAGCGCGTCGGCCTCGCGCGTGGGCCCGGTGAGCGGCTCGGCTCGCTGGACGGGGAGCCGCGAGTACCAGTCGTTGAGGTTCGCCAGGATCGTCCGCGTGTCCGGCAGAGGGGGGGAGCTCATGGGCGGAATCCGTGGGGAGCGGGCTCAGGAGCGGATGCTCGAGCGGGGCCGGCATGGTAGAACGAAGGGGAGGCTCTTGACTTCCTCCGCATGGGTTCGCCGACTCCTATTCTCGTGGACGATTCGCTGTGGCCGCTGCTGCGGGTGACGTTCCCGCGCGTGATCACGAATGCGCAACAGGCGGAGCTGTTCGAGCGCACCCTGGCCTATCTGAGGCGAAGGGAACGGCACGTCACCCTGGTGGACTTCCGCCAGCTCCAATCGCTCACCGCCGAGCAGCGCGAGCAACAGTGGACCTTCCTGCGAGAGCAGGAGGTGCCGATGCGCCAGTGGTCGATGGGGATCGTCGGGCTCATCAACTCTCCGACCCTGGCGCTGGTCGCCCGGACCGTCGTCCACCGCGTCAAGCCCTCGGTCGTGCCGCACTCCATCGTGGCCTCGTGGCCGGCGGCGGTGTCGTGGGCGGCGGACCGGCTGAGGGACAACGGGCTGGGCGAGCACGCCTGCGAGGTCCGGCAACGTCTCGGCGCCTCTCCCCAGGGGCGCGTGGGCTGATGGGCCGGTCTCAGCGGGTGGGCCGCTCCGGGAGAGGGAGCGGCCCCACCTCTACCCATTGCTGCCGGGTGATGGCGGGCCCATAGCCCGGGTAGCGGCACGGGCGGCCCTCATCGTCCTTCGTCTCGTGGAGGCCCAGCTCCGGCACGTCCGGCAGGTAGCCGAGCCGCAGCTTCACCGCGTGCAGCGAGGACAGCTCCAGCGGGCGTCCCTCGTGGTACGGCAGGTCCTCCCGGGGCGGCAGGGGCACGCGAATCTCCCCCGTGAGCGGCTCCCCGGGTGACAGCTTCCGCACGCAGGGCACCTCCGGCGCCTCCACTTCCACGTCGTCCGGCACCTTCACCAGCGCCCGCGTCAGGACGAGCACGCCCTCGCTGGCCTCCACGTAGGCGCGCCCGGGCTCCAGGTGGGAGTAGCCCGCGCGGCTGGTGCTGAAGAGCTGATCCACCACCCACACGGGGGCCCCGGCCTCCCGGTGCAGCGAATAGCTCACCACGAGCGCGTCCTGCGTGAAGCGCAGCCCGGTCACGCGCAGCAGACCGCTCGAATCCTGGAACTCCGCCATGGGCTTCTTCCCTTCCTCGTGCGTCGTGGCGGGCCGGCTCCGTGCACAGGCCCCGAGTGCGACGAGGATGCAGGAGAGGATACACGCCACGGCTCGTGCCGGAGGTCTCAACGTGTCGTCCTCCCCGGGATGGATGCGTCAGCGGGCGGCGGGACGCGGGGCTCAGTACCTGGGCCGGGAAGGCAGGCCCAGCTCCTCGCGCAGCCGGTTCTCATTCGTGTGGCCGGGGTGCTGAGCCGGCGTGCTCGGATCGGCGTCGTGGTCGTACGGCAGCCCCACCGCCGCCTGCTCGCGGTTGTTCACTCCGTCCGTCGTCCCCGGGGCCAGCGTGCCGGTGACGTAGTTGTAGGCGTGCACCATCTCGTGGAAGAGGCCGACGAGGGGCGGGCGGTTCTGCCAGTCCTCACCGCCGAGCGAGATGCGCTCGAGGTTGTAATCGATGATCGCGTCTCCGCCGCTCCCGGGGGTGCCATCCGCCTGCAGCCACACGTTGGCGCGGTCCGTGGAGTTGGCGGAGTTGCCAGCGCCCGGCGCCGCCTGGCGGATGGTGGTGGTGTGGCCGCTGTTGTCGAGCGCCAGGAGCATCGCCCGGCCCTCCGGGGTGGAGCGCATGACGTCGAGATCGGCCTGCACGCGCTCCTGGAAGGCGGCATCGCCCTCGATGGTGATGGAGCTGCCGGGAACCTGGCCCGCGTCGTTGCGGGTGCTCAGGTCCACCGTCTTCACGGAGTCGCCCGCCCGCTGCGCCTGGGTGCCGGAGACGGTGTCGTCGCTCTGCGTGTAGAGGGCGTCGTTGCCGTCGCCTCCGTTGACCTGATCCTTGCCCTCGCCCGCGGCGACCGCGTCATCCCCGGCGCCACCGGCCAGCGTGTCATCACCCCGGCCGCCCATGACCTGGTCGTTGCCCCCCTCGCCGGAGACGGTGTCGTTGCCCGCGCCCCCATCCAGGTAGTCCCGGTCCTCGCCGCCCAGCATCGAGTCCGCGCCGCCCAGGCCGTACAGGACGTCCCGGCCCGCACCGCCCTCGAGGCTGTCGCTTCCCGCTCCGCCCTGCAGGTAGTCATCCCCCTCGCCACCCACCAGGGTGTTCCGGCCGCCGCCGCCAATGAGCGTGTCGTTGCCGTTGCCGCCCTCGATGCGAAGGTCCGCCGTCACGTCGGCATCCACGGCGATGCGGTCGTTGCCGTTACCGCCGCGGATGGTGACGTTGCGCGCCTGCTCCGCCGTCAGGGTGACGCTGCGGCCGTCGGAGGTGACCTTCAGGCCGCCATCCGTGGTGCGGGAGACCGTGGCCTCATGGTTGCCCGCCCCCAGGTCCACCACCGTCCGCCCGGACGTGTCGGTGGAGACCTGCGGCCCGCCCGGAGCCGGAGCGATTGAGGCCCTGGGGCGGCCCACGCCTTCCAGGTCCACGCTCGCGGCACGGCGGCGCGGCTGGGCGTCGAAACCATCCGTGGCGAGCCGGTTGCGAAGCTGCTGGGCCTCGCGGTCCTGCCGGGGAGGGGTGTTCGCCGGCCTGGCGGTCTCGGCCTGCGGCTGTGCACGAGGCAGGGTCCGCTGCGCGGAAGGAGTTCCACCACCGATGCGATTCGCGCTCATGACCGTCCTCGTACGGTGGGGATGGCCCACCACGCACCCCGGGTACTTCCGCCGGAGCCTCTGTGTCCTCGAGGGAATTATCGGCGGACGCGTCCCCGAGTTGCGTCCTGGTGGGGCCCGCCACCGAACCGCCAGTAAAACCGGCACGTTGAGCCGCGGAGTGCCGGCGGCTCAAGACACATCGCGTCAGACCGCTGTGACCCGCAGGGGATGTCCCGCACGGTGCGGCCCTCGCTCGCCGTCGCGCAGCGCGAGCGCCCCATTGACGAGCACCGCACCTTCCTTGTCGCGCTGAAGCAGTTCCCCCCGCTCCTGGGCGAGCGCGGCCTCCTCCCGGTCCCGCGGTACGTCGCCGCGGTGCGTTTCCGCGACGCGCCAAGCCTCTTCCACCCCCGCTACTCCGACCGCCTGCTCGCCGGTGTCGCGCTCGCCGGCATCCTCCTCTCGCTCGTGATCGTCCTCGGGCTTCCCGACGCGTGGCCGGCGCCCCTCACGATGCTCATCTGGCTCGTGCTCTGGGCGCTCTACCTCTCCATCGTCAATGTCGGGCAGACCTTCTACGCCTTCGGCTGGGAGACGCTCCTCCTCGAGGTCGGCTTCCTCGCCGCATTCCTGGGACCGGCCACGAGCGCCGTGCCCGCGCCGCTCATCTGGCTCTTTCGCTGGCTCCTCTTCCGCGTCGAGTTCGGTGCCGGGCTCATCAAGATGCGCGGTGACCCCTGCTGGCGCGACCTCACCTGCCTCTACTACCACCACGAGACGCAGCCGATGCCGAACCCCCTCTCGTGGTACTTCCACCACCTGCCCAGGCCGCTGCACCGGCTCGAGGTGCTCGGGAGCCACTTCGCCCAGCTCGTCGCACCGCTCCTGCTCTTCCTGCCGCAGCCGATCGCCACCTTCGCGGGGCTCTTCATGGTGGTCACACAATCGTGGCTCGTCTTGAGCGGCAATTTCTCCTGGCTCAACTTCGTGACCATCATTCTCGCCGCCTCCGCGTTCGACGATGCCGCGCTCGCGCGCGTCCTGCCGCTCGAGCGCGCCAGCACGATGGCGCTCGCCTGGCACGATGGGGTGGTCCTCGCGGTCACGGCGCTCATCGTCGTGCTCTCCTACCGGCCCGCGCGCAACCTCCTCTCGCAATCACAGCTCATGAACGCGAGCTTCGAACGGCGCGAGACGGGTGCTTGGTGGGTACGCACGCGTCTTGGCGAGTACCTCCCGCCGCTGACGCTCACGCGCTAGACCCCCTGGCGGGCGCGGCCGGGGTGCTGGGCGCACCGGTTCCATCCAGGAAGACCGGAGGCGCTCCAAGGCGCTCCCAGCCTTCACCCATCTCCGCCATGTCACTCAGCTGTCCTCGTCTCCCGGCACTTCCGGTCAACGTCCCCTCACTGGGCGAGACCTCAGGATGAACTCGGGCACGTAGTCGCGGCCCGTGGGAAGGGGAGCTTCCTCGACGTCATGTGCCTCCTGACGCGCCAGGTGGTACTTCAGGTGCGCGTGGATGCCGGAGGCGGGGGCGTTCCGCAGGTGCGCGTTGAGCAACGCGGAGAGGGCTTCGGGCGTGCCGAGCCGTGAGAGTGCCAGGACCGCCTCATCCGCGGTCAACGGTAGGTCCTCCCGATACCGGCCCTGATCGAAGAGCCCCTGCTCCAGCAGGGGGCGGCTGGCCTCCGCGTCGACCTCACCCAACCAGCGCAGGGCCTCGGCGCGCAGCCAGGGCTCGGGAGCCGTCCGCGCGGTGTCCTGGAGCAGCCGCAGGGCCTCGGGCCTGCCCTGACGCACGAGGCCCGCCGCCGCGCGCAGCCGCACCATGGCATTGGGGTCCCGCAGCAGTGCTCCGAGCCGGTCGCACCATCCCGCGCCCGATTCGCCCAGGCCGAGCAGCCCTTCGAGGGCGAAGCATTGCGCCATGCTGTCCGTGCCACGCAACGCGGCCAGGAAAAGGGGACGATCGGTGGTGGGCTCGGGCGACTCAGCCGCCCAGCGGAGGACACCGCGGACGAGCGGGGTGTTGTCCGGCCATGCCATGGCGGCCAGGGCCCAGCGGATGGCGACTGCCCGCTCCGTCTCGAAGAGCTTCAGGAGCAGCGGGCGCCGGACCCTCACGTGCACGTCGAAGTCGCACAGGAGCCGAAGCAGGAGCGGGCGGGCCTCGGGCCATTCACCGAGCAACTCCACGGCATCGGGGAAGCTCTCCGGCTCCTTCATGATCCCTTCCGGGAGGCGGCGGGCGAGGCTCGTCGTGCGCATGATGTGGTGCAGGCGGCGCAGCAGCTCGTCCCGGCCGAACCAGGCCGGGAGCTCGGACAGGGGCAACAGCAACTCCTCGGCCGCGCGGTGCAGTGCCTCGGGGTGGGGTGCCAGCAGCCGCGCCAGTTCCTTCCGGGGAAGGCCATGCTCCAGGCAGAGTCCCAGTTGTGCCGGGGTCAGCTCCCGTGCGCACCCGGCGAGGAACGCCCAGGACTCCGGGCGCTCCCAGGTGCTGGCCGCCACCGCGAGGTTGGCGCGAAGCCCATTGTGCGCCAGGGTGAACCCCTTGGCGCACTCGGCGAGGAACTCCCAGTGATACGGCTTCTCCGAGGTGAGGGCCTTCTGCTCACTGTGGTGTTGAAGCTCTTCGTGACTCCGCACGAGGGCCTGCTGGTCTTCCTGACACCAGCGTGCGTGGAGCCAGTCCACCAGGGTGGGGGGCAGCCATTCGCGGGACTCCTCCTCTAGGAGATCCGCCCGTTGATGGGACGACACCTGGAGCAGGGCGGCTTCGACGGCCGAGAGTGCCTCCGGCGTTCGGGCCAGGCGCGCGAGGCGGGTGAAGTCCGTGGTGTAGAGAACCTCGAACGTGCGCTGAGCGTGCTTTCGCCACTCCGCGAGGGTCTCCTGGAGGAGTCCGGAGAGCGCCTCGGCGGGGAGGGAGAGACCGTGCCGCAGCCCGGCCTCGAGCGCGCGAGACCGCACGGCATCGTGCTCGCGAACATCGAGGAGTATCTCGCGGAAGAGCAGGAGTTGCTCCGGGCCGCCGAAGATGGCGAGCAACTGGAGCGCGTTGAAGCGCGAGCCCCAGTCTTCGGCGGGAAGCGCGTGAAGGACGGACACCAACTGCGCGCGGATGCTCTCGCGCGAGGACCACACCAATGTGGGAAGGACGTGCAATCCGAACGCCGAGTTGGGACCGGCTGGCGAGACCGGCTGCGAGAACGCAGGACGATCACAAGCTAGGGGATGCACGTCCTCGATGCAACCCCGGGGACATCCCTGAGCGCGGACGGACTTCGTGGCCGTCACATTCAAGGTGCGGATCATCTCTCTCCTCCGTCGCTGGAAAGTAGCGCACTACCTTCGCCCGGCTTCTTCGATGTGGCCAAGGCTGTGGATGCCGCTTCGCGAGCCCGGGTCGCGAACGAGCTCGACGCACTCGGCGTGCCGTGCGACCTCGTGCTCGTGGAGATCAGAGCGCCCATTCGCGCACTGTCCGCCGAGTGGATATCTGGTCCGAATCCCCGGCGAATCAATCTCGCGGATGACAGAGGCGAGGGCCGCCGGTGGGTGCTGCTCAAGCAGGGCGGCCAGGGCCGAATATCGTTCGCGGCATGAAAAGAAACCGGCCGCTCATCACAGTGTTCGCAGTGGCAGCATTGGGATTCGCCGCGTGCGATAAGGCACAGGAAGAGGAACCCTCGCGCGCCCCGCCAGAAGGCACGTACACCGTGGGCACTCGCGTTGAGAGCGTGTGCCGTGGCTTCGATGGACGCTACTTCGTCTCGATTCAAGAAACGAACGTGGCCTCGGCGGAAGACGGTACCATCAAGCTCATCAATGAAAATGGCGACGTCAGCGTCTTCGCCAGCGGCATGAAGGAACCGCGCGGCCTCGACTTCACTGGTACCGAGCTCGTCGTTACCGACCTGGACCGCATCTGGGCAGTGGACAAGGACGGAAACAAGCGCGTCGTCGCTGACAGCACCCGATTCCCCTTCTCGGTGAGCAACCTCAACGACCTCTCGGTCGAGCCCGGGGGCAAGAGCTTGCTCGTCACCGAGATGGGACCTTCGAGCCAGATGCGCCCGGCGGGAAGCACCAACACCTTGCTCCCAGTCAACAGCGCCGAAGCGCAGGCGATGCCACAGACCGCGCGGGTGTTTCGCGTCAATGTCGCCGATGGCACCGTGACCACGCTGCTCGATGCCTCGACAGACAACCGCATCTTCAACGGCGTCTTCGCGAGCAAGAGCGGAAAAATCCTCATCGCCGATTACTTCGGTGGCGATTTGACCGAGCTTGCGGACAACCAGCAGCGGACGTTCGCTGTGCCTCGCGGCGTCGACGGCATCGGTGAGGACAAGAGCGGAAATCTCTATCTTGGCGTGTTCGAAGAGGGCCGCGTCTACAGGACAGACTCCAAAGGCGGCAACGCGACCGTGGTCGTCGATGGCCTTGGCTTCCGCGGTGTGGCCGATATCTTCGTCGACGCTGACAAGGGCCTGCTCTTGACGCCGAACCTGGGTGCCGGGACGTTGATTGTGCAGAAGCTGCCGTAGGTCTTTCTCATGGGAGCACGGTGAGAAGGGATGGCGTGGGGGGCGTGGGTTGTCTACAAGGCCGTCCAGCGGCCCCTGCCAAGGACTTCTCGATGACCCCGACGCTCTACGCGCATCCATTCTCGTCGTACTGCCAGAAGGTGTTGATCGCGCTCTACGAGAACGCCACGCCCTTCGAATACCGCAAGCTCGACGCGCCGGGGGTGATGGCCGAACTGGAGGAGCGCTGGCCGCTCAAGCGCTTCCCTATCCTGGTGGACGGGGGGCGCACGGTCATGGAGGCGAGCATCATCATCGAGTACCTGCAGCTTCATCATCCGGGACCGGTGCGGCTGATTCCGGGGGATGCGCGGGCGGCGCTGGAGGTGCGGATGATGGACCGCTTCTTCGACAACTACGTGGCGACGCCGCAGCAGAAGTTCGTCTTCGACCGGTTGCGCCCCGAGGGGAAGCGCGATGCCCAGGGCGTGGAGGAGGCGCGGGCGATGCTCGAGAAGGCGTATGGGTGGCTGGACGGGGTGATGGCGAAGCGGGAGTGGGCGGCGGGCGGGGACTTCAGCCTGGCGGACTGTGCCGCCGCACCGTTCCTGTTCTACGCGGACTGGACGCATGAGATTGGAGCGCGGTTCACTCACGTGCGCGCGTATCGCCAGCGCCTGCTGGCACGGCCCTCGTTCGCGCGTGCGGTGGACGAGGCGCGGCCCTATCGCTCCTTATTCCCGCTCGGTGCGCCCGATCGCGACTGAGCCATCCCCTTGTTGTACAGGGCTTTCCTTTTTTTTGGGATGGCAGGCGAGAACGGCCCTCTCCTTACTGTGGGAGAATACCTCCCTTCGACGAGGAGAAGACAATGACAAGGAGTTCCGTCCCTGGTGCGTTGCTGGGGCTGTTCGTGGCCATCGGTCTCGTGGTTCCCAGTGCCGCGCAGGCCTACGCCTCGCCCCTGGTGCGTGTCCCCTTCGTGGGCCGTGCCTGGACGACCGGCGCCAGCATCTGGGTGGGCACCTCGGAGTCCTTCGGGGACGCCGCCGGTGAGACGCTGACCCTGCGCGCCCGGGAGGAGACCGCCTGCGAGACCTGCTGGGTGGTCACGGTGCAGATGACGGATTCGGGCACCGGAGGTGGCTTCCGCTCCTGGAAGGGCGCCCTCGAGGGACTGAAGCCCAACACCCGGTACCACTATGGAATCTTCGCCTCGGGCTTCACGGGCGAGCGCGGTGGCTTCTATTTCAGGACCGAGCCGGATGGGGCGGCGCGCTTCAAGGTCGGCGTCGCCTCCTGCATGAACGGCGCGAATGCGCCCAGTCAGCCCTCGTGGGACATCATGCACGAGCAGCTCAACACGGGAGAGCCCAACATCCAGCTGCTCGTGGGGGACAACATGTACACGTCGGAGAATCCCCCCTCGAAGGACCACTACTGGTTCAAGTACTTCCAGCAGCGCGCCGTGCCGCAGTTCACCAACGTCTTCCGCGCCTTCCCCTCTTTCGCCATCTGGGATGACCACGACTATGGCCCCAACGACGAGGATGGCACCTTCGCCCAGAAGGACGTGGCCCGCGAGGCGTACGCGGCCCTCTATCCCCACCCCCCGTTCGCCGGCGACGGCATCTACCACTCGTTCAACTGGGGCCGCGTGGAGTTCTTCATGATGGATGACCGCTGGGGCCGCGACTGCCCCAGGTCCATGCCCTCGGGGTATTCGCCGAAGATGTACGGCGCCACGCAGTTCAGCTGGCTCAAGAGCGAGCTGCAGGCCTCCAACGCCACCTTCAAGGTGATCGTGAATGGCTCCACCCTGGGCAACGAATGCTGGGGCACCCAGAAGCAGGGGCTCTTCGATTTCATCGCCGCCAACAAGATTGGAGGCGTGCTCTTCGTGACGGGTGACATCCACCGGAGTCTGATCACCGATCGGACCCCCGCGGGGGGCTACCCCCTGTATGAGCTGATCTCCTCCGGAATCGGTTCGCCCAGCACGCCCGCCGAGTACAGCTTCGGCATCATGGAGTTCAACACGACGCTGGCGGACCCCACCGTCACGATCAAGGTCATCCAGAACCCCGAGCAGCGCTCGAGCATCACGGGAGCGGGTGTCACCGTCACCACGAAGACCCTGAAGCGCTCGCAGCTGCAGAACTGAGGACGGCTCCTCCCGGGGTTTCCCCGGGAGGAGCTCCTCGATGGGGACTCACTCGAGACGGGGGCTCTCCAGCCTCAGCTCCAGGTTGGACGTGGGCACCTCCACCTCCACCTCCCGCATCGGGTGGCCGAACTTCTCCACCAGGAGCCGGACGCGCCCCGGCACGAGGCCCGGCAGGGTGAAGCGGCCCTGGCCATCCGTGCGGGTGCGGCCCCCGCTCGTTGCGTTCCCCATGAGGACCACGTCCGCCTCGGCCACGGGCCCGCCCCGCGCATCCCGGACGCGGCCGGACAGCGTGAGGCCCTCTCGCAGCACCAGCGGGACGGGCACGGCCTCCTCGTCCCACGCCTCCACCGGGACGGGCTCGGACGCGAGGTAACCCGGGGCACGCGCCTTCGCGAGGTAGCGGCCCGGAACGAGCCCCCCGAAGTGGACACCACCCCGGGCGTCCGTGCCTTCCTCCCGCACCGTCTCCCCGCCCACCCGGGAGAGGGACACGGCCGCCTCCCCCACGGGCTCCCCGCGCGCGCCGAGCACCTTCACGGCCACCGCCGCCGCCGGCTCCAGGGAGAGCTCCAGCGGCTCGGTCCGCGGCAGCCGGAGCTCTCGCGTCACGGGCAGGTACCCCGGGCGCTCGACGCGCAGCTCATACGTGTCCTCCGCGAGCCCCCGCACCTCGAAGCGTCCCTCCGCGCCCGTGAGCACCGCCTCGCCTCCGCTCAGCCCTGGCCCCAGGAGGTGGAGCCGCGCGCCCGGCATCCCCAGCCCCTCGGGTCCCAGGATCCGGCCCGCGAGCACGCTCTCCGGCGGCAGCCCGAGCTCGACTTCCACCTCGGGGCCCGGGCGCACCTCGAGGACCCGCTGCACGGCCCCATGGCCCGGTGCCCGGACGATGAGGCCCAGGGGGCCCGGCATCAGCGGCGCGGCCCGGAAGCGTCCCACGTCCTCCTCGCGCCAGACGGCCTCCGGTGCGGCCGGAGACTGGACGCTCGCGCCCTCGAGCAGCCGGCCCGAGCGCGCCTCCACCACCCGGACGCGGAGCCCGCCCGCCGTCTCCAGGGAGATGTCAAACCCCGAGGTGTCCTCGCTCAGTGGCTCGAGGGCCCGCTCGCCCACGCCCGTGGCGCTCTCGGCGAGCAGCTCGGTGCGCCCGCTGCAGTCGAGCCCCTCCAGCACGAAGCGGCCCGCGGCGTCGGCCCGGGCCTCCGGCCCTCCCCCGCGCGGCCTGACCCGGGCCCCTGGCGCCGCGACGCCACGCTCGAGCACCCGGCCCTCCACGCGCAGCGCACAGGGCAGCATCACGGTGGCGTGCCGGGACGCGTCCACGAGCACCACCCGCGAGCCATGGCCCGCCGCGCGAGCCCAGACGCCATGGCGCGCCTGGGGGAGCAGCCCCTCCACCACGAAGGCGCCCGTCTCGTCGCTCACCACCTCCCGCAGGCGCCGCAGGGGCGCCAGGCTCACCACTGTGAGGTGGGCCCGGGCCACGCCACCCGCCACGTCCACCACCTGGCCCGTGAGGCGCTCACCGTCCGTCACCACCAGGGACACCTCGGAAGCGCCCGCCTCCACCTCCAGGGCGAGCGCGGCGGGGCGTCCGTCCACCTCGGCCAGCAGGTGGTAGCGGCCCTCGGGGACCCGCAGCAGGAAGGCTCCGTCAGGGCCCGTGGTGGCGGTGGCCCGCGCGGGCGCCTCCAGGGCTTGCTCGGCCACGTGTTGCTCCAGGCCCTCCCGCGTCAGGGCGGGCCCGGCCTCGAAGGCGAGCACCCGGGCGGCCACGGGCTGGCCCCGGGCATCCTGGACCCACCCGCGCAGCGCGGCGCTCTCAGGGGCCGCCGGGGCCGGCGCGGAGGAGTCCGGGCCCGTACCGGCGGCCCGCGTCTTCGCGGAGGCCCTTTGCTCCTCCGTGCCGCCGGGCACGAGGGCCAGGAGCAGCGCCAGCAGCAGGAGCAAGGCACCTGCCGCGACGAGCCCGTACCGCATCGGAGACGGCTCTTTCCTGGCGCGTGCCAACCTACCCCTCGAAGGCGAAGTGCTCCTCTTGGAGGCTCACGAATATAGGAGGGGAGGGGGGCATGGGAAGGAAGGCCCCCATTCTGCCTATGCGCACAGGGGAGTGATGCTCAGGGCGCGAAGTCCGGCATGCAGCCAAAGAAGCTCAGGTCCTTCGCGCCGGAGGCACACGTCCACCCTTCGCCACAGGAGCCGGGGTCCGACGCGTCGCACTGGCGGTAGCAGGTGGAGCGTCCGCGCAGCGTTCCGCATACCTCACCCTCTGGGCAGCTACCGGCGAGGGAGGGGTCACAGATGCGGCCACACCAGAAGACGCCTCGGCTCCGGCCAATCAGCCTGTTGCAGTGGAAGCCCTCGGGGCAGGACGTCTCGGGGCAGCTCCCATGGTCGACGCGGAGACACTGATACTGCGAGCCCTCGAGCTGTTTGCAGCGCTGCTCTCCGGGACAGCCGCGCCTGCGGCAATCGGCGACGCAGGCCGGGCCATCGAATCCCTCTTCACAGAGCTGGTCCGCGGGGCAGCTTCCGGGGTCATCTGGACGGCAGGGGGTGCCACAAACGCCCAGCACGCATCTCAACCCTTCCCGGCAGGTGCCCTGGGATGAGAGGGGCGAGGAATCACACGGCTCTCCCTGTTGCCGCTGGCCTTCGGGCACGCAGCGGCGGATGGGGGACACGTTGGCCCCTGCGCCGCCGAGGGTGCGGCAGACGAAGCCGGGGAAGCAGTGCACATCCTCCTCGCATTCCGCATCCAAGCACTCGAAGCGGCGCGTTTCGCGATTCGGGAGGCAGGCCCTTCCCGGGGCGCAGTCGCCATCGGTGCGGCAGCTCCCGCAGGTGTAGACGCCCCCATCTTGCGTGCACCGGATGGCGGAGGCGGGAAGCCCATCCGGCATGAGCTCCTGGGAGTCCAGGGGCAGGCTCATGAGGGTCGTGAGGGTGGTGGGCAGACGGCTCACGGGTTCTGCCGAGGCCGTGGACGAGGTACCCCCGGGGACATGCGCTGACGGTCTGGTGCTTGTCGAGAGCGAGGTGGCCGAAGTGGACGCGGGCTCCGGGTTGAAAACGGAGCGCGTCATGGACGCGGGCTGTGCGGACGGAAGGGAAGTGCTCGCGGATTCGGGCGTGTCCACGCCGGTCTCGGCTGGGACGCTGTGCTGGGCCACGCTCGACAGGAGCATGCCGCATGCGGCGACCAGGAGCGCCGCGAACAGCAGGAAGATCTTGTGCCGTACGTGCTTCAAGTCCAAGTGTCGCCTGCTAGCACACGGTGCAGCACATGAGGGCGCCACCATCATTGGCACAGCCACATGCCTCACACCGCCAGCATTCAGCTGGCATGGCCGCGGCCACTCCACCGGCGATCATTCCGGCAACTCCAGCAGCCAGGAGCAACCGCAGGAGAATCTGCTTCTTGTTCATGCCGTCCCCCTTGAGTGGCTTCTCTGGAGAGTGTGAGCTTCTGATGTTGGCGGAGTCAATTCACCTCGCCGGTCAGAGTGTTCCTCACCAGATGGTGCTCACCGGCAGGGGCATGGAGAGCTGTCACGGCGTGCGACCACCGAATGAAGCGTGTTCAGGAGCGCAGGCTCGAGCCGGATTACCGCGAGTGCTCACGCGCCTGGAGCGCCGAACGTCTTCTGCAGGTAGGCGACGATGCCGGCGGACTCGAACATCGCCACGCCGGTGTTGGGGTCGGAGAGGTAGGGAGTTCTCGAACTAACCCCCTTCAGGGAAGTTGCCGAAGGGTAGCGGAGGTTACGCCATAGGGGAGGCGGAAGACTTCTCATGGCGTGGCAGCCCAGGAAGCTGACGGTCGAGCAGTTGGAGGAGCGACGCAAGGCAGCGGTCCGGCTGCTGCGTAGCGGTCGCCATTCGCAGGGCGAGGTAGCCCGGAGGCTGGGGGTGAGCCCCAGCACCGTGTGCGAATGGTCCAGGAAGTTGAAGCAAGAGGGCGTGGCGGGACTGAGAGCTCGACCACGCACCGGTCGCCCCTCCAAGCTGACGCAGCAACAATGGAAGGAGCTGAGAGGACTGCTGAAAGCAGGGGCCATCGCAGCGGGCTTCCCAACAGAGCGGTGGACGCTGAAGCGAGTCGCCCTCCTCATCCGAGGCCACTTTGGCGTCAGCTACAACCCCAACTATCTGGCCGAGCCACTGCATCGCCTGGGCTTCTCGCCGCAGCAGCCCCGCGCACAGGCGCTCGAGAGGAATGAGTCGCTGGTGGAAGCCTGGCTCAGACGCGACTGGCCACGAATCAAAAGGGGGCTCGTCGCAGAGGGGCGGCCATTGCCTGCGTGGACGAGACAGGTAGTACGTTTCGGGCCCGCTTTGGCACTACCTGGGCACCAGTAGGACACCCGCCCCGCTTGCGTCGCATGTCCAAACGGCGTGAGGTGTCCAGTGTCGTGGCTCTGCTGGCTCCTGGCGGCCGCAGGCCAGCGCGGCTGTACGCCCGGCACTTCGAAGGCAGCATCCACGGCAAGCAGCTCGCCGCTGCCCTGCGCCACTTCCGGCGCAAGGCGGGCCGTCCTCTCGTGGTGGTGTGGGACAGGCTCGGCACCCATCGCGCTCACGAGGTGAAGGCCCTGGTTGAAGCTCACCCGGACGACTTCTTCTTGGAAGAGTTGCCGCCCTACTCGCCGGAACTCAATCCCGAGGAAGGCTGCAACAGCCAGGTGAAGGCCGACATGCGCAATGCACTCCCCAACTCAGTCGAAGAGCTTCACCGTCAGGTGCGCTCGGCCTTCATCCGCCTTGCCCGTCGCCACTCAGCCCTGCGCGGCTTCTTCCACCGCGCAGGGCTGTCCCTTCGCGGACTTACCTGAAGGGGGTTAATCCCCGACGTACCCGTGAGTAGGCCCCCACCTGACGCACCGGGTACCTCCTGGAAGTAGGGTTCGGTCCATGCGTACAAGAGCACCTGGCCGCCCGCATGTGGGGAGGCCAGGGAGGAGCACGCATGGACGAGGAGAAGAAGTCCGAAACGAGCGGGGAGGGAGCGGAGCGGGTGGGGCCGTACCTGATTCAGGAGCAGGTGCAGCAGTCCGACGACAGCCAGGAGGAACTCTATCTGGCCACGAGCGAGACGAGTGGGGCCACGGCGCTGGTGCGCAAACACGCCGCCGAGGAGGGCAAGGCACCGCGGAAGGATTGGCGGGTGTTCCTCGGCACCTGGGCCTCACGCGGCTACTCCGCCATGGAAGTGGAGCACACCGGCTGGGCCAGGGCCCAGGACAGGCAGTCGGCGGAGTCGTTGCTGCTCACGTTGGAAGGTGTGCTCGAGGAAGTGCAGCACATGGTCCGCGCCGTGTCCGGCCCCCACGAGCCCCGCCTCCGGTGGCGTCTGGGATGGGGCGTGGCGAGCGCCGTTACGGTAGGAGCCCTGCTCCTCGCGCTGGTGCGTCTGGCCCCCGTGTCCCAACCGCCGAGCGCCCTACCAGCGCCCTTGCGCCACGATGTGCCCACGGCAGTCGAGACGTCGGACTTCCGCGCCTGGCTCGCGGACACCACCCCCCCGGGGCCACCCGTGCTCGCCCGACCTCTGCCGAAAGAGCCCTTCAAGGGACAGAAGCGCCCCCCCTGCACGCGCTACACCGAGGTCGAGCTGGTGGGGGCCTGCTGGATGCCTCACAAGCTCAAGGCCCCGTGCCCGGAGGACCTCTTCGAGTACCAGGGGGAGTGCTACGCGCCCTCCTTCAGCGCGAAGCCGCCACCCTCGTCGCTCGGGCAGTAAGGGGCTCGGGCCGCTCGCGTCTGGTGCCGGGTTCGCTCGTCCTCCCTCCCCCGCGAGCCTCGGCCGTGCATTCTGGGTCGGAGGTCAGGAAGGAGGTCAGACGATTCGTAGGAGACGGCAATCACGGGGAGGACGCACCGTACGCACTCTCGGCGAGCGCGGCCTCGACGAGGGCCACCATCCTGGCCAGTTCTCCTCGGGCGTGGCGGGACGATTCTCCTCGCCGATGACCGACTCCCGCACCGTTGCTCCCGAAGCCGCGGTCCGAGCCATCGGGTGCTCGCGAGAACCCATCCTGCCCGGCGACCACGGTCGTCACGCCCTGGCGGAGGACGCACTCGGCATTCGGGTCGTCGAACAGGGTGCCATCCGCATGGGAGTGCAAATCGATGAAGCCCGGTGCAACGGCGAGCCCGCGCGCATCGAGCAGGGTGCGCGCCCCGGCTCCCGCCAGCGCCTCGACGGCAACGATGCGCCCTCCCGCGATGCCAACGTCCGCGGCCACGCCTGGCGCGCCCGTGCCGTCATAGACGGTGCCGCCCTGGACCAGGACGTCGTAGTTCTGACCCGCCCCGGGCCGCTGTCCGCGTCCCGTGCAGCCGGGTGCGCTCGTGCCGGCCAGTGCGAGCGCCGAGCCGGGCACGGTGCGGCGTGTCAGGAGCGCGGGTGCAGCCGAGGTGGCCGGGCGGCGAATCGTGCCGTCCCAGCAGCGACAGCTTCAGCCCGTACCTGGGTGCTCCGGCGCTCCGCTCGAGCGAGCAGAGCCGCGTCCGGGCAGTCAATCGGGAATCACTGCGATCGCTTCGACCTCGACGAGAAGCTCCGGGCGAAACAGCCTGGTCACCTCCACCAGGCTGCTGGCCGGTCCGTGTGCGGCGTCGATGTGGCGATCTCGCACCTCGCGGAGCACGGAGAGCGTCTCGGGCTCCAGGTGGGTGACGAAGATCGTCAGCTTCACCACGTGCTCGAAGTTGGCGCCCACCGCGCTCAGCGCGCCAGACAGGTTGGCGAAGACTTGCTCCGTCTGGGCGCGGAAGTCGCCGACGCCGACGATGTTCCCTGTGGCGTCGAGCGCCACCTGTCCCGAGATGTAGATGGTGCGCCCGGTGCGGACCTCCACGACGTGGCTGTAGCCATTGGGCCGAGGAAGCTGGGGAGGATTGATGCGCCGACCGACGGGTGCGCTCAGCGAGAGCTCCGGTGGCGTGGACGGCGGCTCGGGGGCGGAGGCCATCTGTGGAGCGGTCGCGCAGCCCGTGGCGAGATAGAGAGCGATGGGAAGTTTGGTGCGCAGGGAGGGCCTGGGACTGGCCTTTGCCGAGCTGGGCCGCTGAGTGCTTTCGTTCATGGCTGTTGCTCCTGGGGGGGTCTGCAGGAGGGTACAATCGCGGTGCGGCCCGCCACATGCGGCTGGCGGGGCCCTGGTTGCTACTCAACGTCCCGCTTCGCGGAGAGTTCTATCGGCATCGCTCGACTCACCCCCGCCGTCCCGAGCGACAGCAGGAGGAGCAGCGCTCCGCCGACGAAGTAGCTACCCGTGGTGCCCACGGCGGCGTTCAGCGGACGCGTGAGGATGGGCGAGGCGAACTGGCCGAGAAACACGAAGAAGACGAGACCGCCAATCAGGCGTCCTTTCATCGTCGCGGGGGTAAACGACAAGAGCCATGCGTTCAGGTTGGGGACGAACACGCCAAGCCCAGCGCCGATCAAGACGAGCGCTGGGATGACCAGGGCGTAGCCCGAGGCCATGGCGATCATCAGGTTGGCGATCCCCATGAGCGCGAGGGAGACGAGCGCGACCTGCTCGCACGTGAGGTGTTGCCGGATGCGGTGGTACAGGGAGGACGAGATTCCCCAGCTCAGCCCGACGATCGCCAGCAGACCACCCACGCGCGCGCTGTTGTTGCCGGGGAAGGAACTCAGGTGGAACGGCAGGTAGACCGGTACCATGAAGTACACCACCATGTTGACGAAGCCGAGGGCGTAGAGCAGTGCGATCCGCCGGACTGGCAATGCCTCGGCCCCGGAACCGGAGGACGGCCGCTGTGGGCCTCGCGCCGCGCGCGGCTCGCTGATCGAGAAGATGACCCCTGGAAGGATCACGAAGGACGCCGCGTAGAGCAGGAAAGGCAGGCGCCAGTGATGGTCCGCCAGCACGCCGCCCAGCGAGACGAAGACGACGTTGCCCAGTGACATGAAGAGGGATTGCCGGCCCATGAGACTGCCGAGCTTCTGCTCGGTGGCATGGTCGGCGAGCAATGCGGTGGCGCAGGTGGTGATGCCGGCGACCGCGACGCCTAGGACGAGCCGACTGAACAAGAGGGCGGGCAAGGAGGCCAAGACGCTGCCGGCCGTCCCGGACAGCCCGTAGAGGATCATCGCCAGGATGAAGAGCCGCTTGCGCCCCCATCGATCGATGGCCACGCCGACGAAGGGGCTACACACGGCCACCGACAGCGCGGGCAGGGTGAGTGCCACGTTCACGAGGAACCGGCCGTTGGGGACGGCGGCATACGCCTCGCTCATGTGCGGCAGCGATGCGGCGATCGCCGTCGTCCCGACGATCGCGATCATGCTGCTGGCCATGAGCGTGAGTTCCCGCCATTTGTAGGAGCCTGTCATCGGTGCCTCTCTCCTGGTCGAGCTTCGTTTGCTGGGTCACCACCGGGCGGCGCGGTCAGTTCTGCATCTGTGCCCGCTGCCTTACAGCGGTCGCGATCTTTTCGATTCGTCGCAGTTTGAAGAAGTCCCCGGGGGTGAGGGTGACCCCGTGCTGCCTGGCCCGCTCGATCACCTCGAGGCAGGTGATCGAGTCGCCGCCGAGCTCGAAGAAGTCGTCCTTGATCCCCACCTTCGGTACACGCAGGAGCTCCGACCAGATGTCAGCGAGCTTCTGCTCGAGCTCACTGCGCGGGTGTTCGTCCTCGGTCTCTCCAGCGAGCGGAACCGTGGCCTGATGGGCCAGCGCGCCCTTGTCGAGCTTGCCGTGCGCGGACAAAGGCAACCGCTCGGCGAGCTTGAACCGCGAGGGAATCGCATATCCGGGCAGGTGACGGGAAAGGTGAGCGCGAAGTTCGCGCAGCTGCACCGGCCCGTCCGTGGTCTCCAGGTATGCCACCAGATGGGGGTGTCCCGTCGCGGTGGCGTACTCCACGACCACCGCCGCCTGGCGCACCTTCGGAACCTTTCGCAGGAGGGACTCGATCTCCCGCAGCTCGATGCGGTTGCCCTGGATCTTCACCTGCTCGTCGAGGCGCCCGAGGAATTCGAACGTTCCATCCGGGTGCTTGCGTACGCGATCGCCCGTCCGGTACAGCCTGGTCCCCGGTGCCACCGCGGGCGCGAAGATGAACCGCTGTGCGGTGAGGTCGGGATCGCCCAGGTATCCGCGCGCCAACGAGACCCCGCCGATGACTAGCTCACCGGCCTCGCCGGCTGGGACGGGGCGCGCGGTGTCGTCGAGGACGTGCGCCACCACGTGGTCGATCGGGGTGCCGATCGGAACATGGGCTCTGCTGTCATCCGAGCGGCACGTCCACGTCAGGACCAGGATGGAGGTCTCGGTGGGGCCATAGAGGTTGTGCAGCGGAACGGCCAGTCTGGTGAAGAAGCGCTCCGCCAGTTCGCGCGAGAGCGCCTCACCGCCGCAGAGCACGTGCCGTAGCGCCCGGCATTTCGCGAGCCCTGGCTCATCGAGGACGTACCGCAGCATCGAGGGGACCAGGAACAGCATCGTCACCTCCCTGTCCCGTACCGTCTCGACCAGATAGCGAGGATCCCGCTGCCCGCCGGGCCTGGCCAGGACCACGCTGCCTCCGCTGATGAGCGGTAGGAACAGCTCCAGGACCGCCGCGTCGAAGGTGTACGGCGCCTGCTGCAGCATCCGATCGGCCGCCGAGAACCCGTATTCGCGCACCATCCAGGTGAGGGTGTTCGAGATCCCCCCGTGCTCGAGCAGTACCCCCTTGGGCTCCCCTGTCGTGCCAGAGGTGAACAGGGCATAGATCAGGTCCTCGGGGCCGACGTGAACAGCGGGCGGCGTCGCGGGGACTCCGTCCCAGACCTCGGGCGTGTCGACGTCGAGGCGCCGCGCCGCGTCGAGTCCGGAGGTATCGTACAGCGCCGTGTGTGTGACGAGCACCCTCGCGCGGGTGGCGCCAAGGATGGACTCGCGCCGCGCCGCGGGCGCCTGTGGATCAATCGGGACATAAGCTGCCCCGGCCTTGAGGATTCCCACGAGGACCACGGGCAGGTCGAGACCGCGCTCGAGTTGCACGGCCACGAAGTCGCCGGGGCGCACACCTCGGCTTGCGAGGTGATTCGCCAGTTGGTTGGCACGGCGATCGAGCTGGCGATAGGTGAGGACGCCCTCGTCGCTAATCACCGCCGTTGCGTCTGGCGAGCTCGCTGCTTGTGCGGCGATCAGGTCGTGTACGCAGGTGGAGTGGTGCCGGGGCGCTGCGTGACTCGAAGGTTCGTTGGTTGGCACGGCGGTGGCTCCTTTCCTCACGCCTCGCTCAGGGGAGCCGTGGAAGTGGCCGCGCTCGGCCTGTTCCCCGGGGCGGCGGTGTGATGCTGCTCCAGGCGCGAGACGAATCGGGTGACGAGGTTGGCGAGCGCGAGCGGCTCCTCGAACTGGATCGCGTGGTGGGCTTCCAGCGACTCGATGGCCGGCGCCGGGCGCACGTGCTGCATCAGCATCGCCTTCACGCGCTCGTTATCGACGAGCCGGTCGCGGTTGCCGAACACGGCGAGCACGGGGAGCCCGCCGAGATCCGCGAGGATCGTCCGGGAGCGATCGGCGAGCTCGTACCAGACCTTGAGCGTGTTTTGCGTGACCTTGGAGAGGCGGAGCTTGTCTTCGACGACGAACTGCTGCCACTGGTGCCTGTCGGTGAAATCGGTGGGCTGCAGCGGTACCGGTACGAAGGCCCTCTGCGGATCCGGCATGAGACCGAACTCCTCGACGACCTCGAAGACGGCCTGCATCGACAACCTCAGCACGTCGCTGTAGCGCTCGTTGAAAACGAAGCCCGGCGCGACGAGGATGAGGCTGGAGAGGATCCCCTGCGCGGCGAGCCGGGCGGCGGCGATCGAGGCCACCAGCCCGCCGAAGCACCAGCCGGCGAGGTGGACCCGGTGGAAGGAGCCGGCCACGTCCCTGAGGAACGAGGTGACGTCCTCGAGCTCCCGCTCCTCGGAGAGCAGGTGCCCCCGTGCCTCGGTGTTGAGGCCGGAACCGCGGCGATCCATCGCGATGAAGGTGATGTCCGAGGTCGAGGTAAGGGCCTCGCCGAGCGGCGCCTGCCAGCCGGAGTGGCTGATGCCGCCGTGAAGGAGCACCACGACGTCACCCCCTTCGGGGCGGCCCCAGCGGCGGAAGTGAGAGCGGTACCCATCGGACTGCTGGTACGAGCTGATCACCGGTTCCGTGCTGCGAAGTTCCTTTGACATGAGTCTCTCCTTTGGGTTGGTGGATGTGTAGGGGGCGGCCGCTACCCGGAGGCCATCAGCGCTGCGGCCAGGCGGGTCATCTCCGCGGAGGGCTCGGTGACCAGGGTCTCCTCGTGAGTGATCATCCGCGTCAAGGCCGCATCGAAGAGTGCGCCGAGCACCTCGACGCTCCACTGCGGCAGCACCCGCCCGTCGGCGTTGAGAGTGATGATCATCTGCTCCTGGCGGATGTCGTAGCCAGCGTTGACCAGGAGGTGGAAGCTCGTGTGCTCGAACCAACGGACGCCACTGACGAGCTGGGGGCCAGCGTTCGGAGTGCCGTCGCTGGCCATGTCGGCATACGCCTTGAACTGGGTATAGTTGAAGGCCGTCTCCATGAGCCGGTTGTGGCCGAGGTCGCGCTGAATGCTCGCCAGCGGGTAGCGCCGGTGGGGCAGCCTGCGGCAGTCGCTGGCAAACGTCTCCTCGAGGAGCTTGCGCCAGGTGCGGCGAGCGATCGCCTGGCGAAACGGCATGAAGTTCAGAAACAGGCCCAGTACCTCGTCGCTCCCTTCTTCCTCCGGCCGGCCGTTCACGAAGGTGGCGGTCAGCACGTCCGTCTGCCGGCTCAGCATTCCCAGGGTGGCGAGGTGCACGGCGAGCAGGCTGTACTTCACGGGGACGCCGGCGCGGCTGGCCAGCGCCGTCAGCGCGTCTTGCCGAGGCCGGTCGAGCGCCACCTTGGTCTCGCTCCAGCGCGCCTGCGCTCCGTGCTGCGGCGGCCGAGGCAGCGCGGTGTACGTCGCGCCGCGCAGCTCGTCTTGCCAGAAGGCGCCCGCCTCCGCCGACTCCCGGCTCTCGAGTTCCACCTTCACGTAGTCCCGGTACTTGGGTGGGAGGACGCCCGGCATGGGCTCGTCGCCCTGCCGCAGGGCGGCGCTGTAGCGCGAGACCAGTTCGCGAATCAGCAAGGACAGGCTCCAGCCATCGAGGATGGCGTGGTGGAAGCTCAGCGTCAGGGTGAAGGACGCCGGCCCGTGCCGGTGTGCGAAGAACCTCACGAGTGACGGCCGGGTGACGTCGAAGTCGGTGGCGCGTTCGCGATCGAACCAGGCGTCGAACCCTGCCGCCTGGTCCTCCTCGCGCAGCTCGGAGAGATCGAAGACCTCCAGGTGCGGCGTGACGGCGGCGTAGACCCACTGCAGGGGAGTGGGCTCGGCCTTGAGGGCAAAGGCGGTACGGAGCGCCTCGTGGCGATCGGTAACGCTCCGCAACGCGCGGCGAAGCAGCGTCTCGTTCAGGGGAAGCGCGAGGCGGTAGCTGAAGAGGTCGTGGTAGACCGCCTGCGCGACGTCGGCCCGGTGAGCGCGGATCATGTCGAGCTGCAGCGAAGTGGCCGGGTAGCCGTCGATCACTCCGGGGGGCGCATGCGGAGCGGACGCGCCGGCCAGCTCAAAGGGGGCCGCTGGCCCTTGCGCCTCGCCGGATGGACGAGCCGTCCGGGCCCGGGCGGCGAGCTTGCGGACGGTCGGGTGCTCGAATACGTCCTGCAGGGAGACCTTGATTCCGAGCCGATTGAGCCGGGCCACCAACCGGATCGCGCTGATCGAGTCCACCCCGAGCTCGAGGTAGTTGTCGTCGAGCCCCACCCCGGTGGTATGGGTGACGGCGGCGACGACGTCGAGGATCTGCTGCTCAAGGCCACTGCGTGGTGCGGCGTGTAGTGCTCGCGAGGCGGGGCTCGTGGCAGCGGGGGGCGCGGTGGGCGAGCGCTCGGCGCCGCTGGCGCGCGTCGCTGGCGAAGGTGCCTCGGCGCTCGACGCCGCGGCCCCCGCTGCCTCGAGATAGCAGTCGAGGTAGCGGCCGATCAGCCTGCCATCCACCCGGGCCGCGTCGTAGTTGACCACCAGCGTCATGCGCTCGGTGAAGCTGTCGAAATGCGCGTGCACCACGGCGCTGAAGTTGGTCTGCTCGAAGTACTGCGCGCCGGTGATCTTGACGAGGTCGTCGCCGTCGGACTGATAGACGTGGAACTTCGTGTAGTTGAAGAGGACGTCGAACAGCTCCTTGTGCTTGGTGAGCTTCAAGAGCTCGGCGAGGGGCGCGCGGCGGTACGGGGCGGTGTCCTGCTCGAGAGAGAAGACCCGCTCCACGCGCGCGGGCCAGGGTTCCGCGCGCAGCTGCAGCGCCACCGGGAGGGTGTTGAGGAACAGGCCGACGCACCGCTCTCCGCCCGAGACCTCGGGGCGCCCATTGACCACCAGCCCGGAGACCACGTCTCCTCGGCCGGTGACCTCTCCCAGCGCATGGAGGTGGAGCGCCAGGAACGCGCTCTTGATCGGCAGCCCGAGCCTTTCCACGAGGCCCCGCAGCGCTGACGTCAGCTCGGGCGGGACCGTCCGCTCTACCGAGGCCGGCACCGCGGCTTGCTTGCCCGCCCCGCCGGGAGCGCCGGATGGCGGGCCGAGCAAGAACGGCTCCGGGATGCTGGCCAGGTGGTCGCGCCAGAAGGTGATGTGGCTCGGATCCTCGATCGCCCGGCGCTCCAGCGCCACGTACGTGCTGTAGGGAACCAGCTCCCGCTCGAGGGGGGTCGGGCGTCCGCCAAGGAGGTCGGCGTAGACCCGGCGCAGTTCGTCGAGCACCACGGCCACGCTCCAGCCGTCCAGGATGACGTGGTGGAACGAGAGCGTGAACGTGAACTCGTCGGCCGAGCGCACGTGAACCCAGCAGCGCAGCAGTGGTGGGGCCTCCAGATCGAAGTCGCGGCGCTTCTCCTCCTCGGCCCGGCGCGCGATCACCGCGTCCTGGGCCTCGCGTGGCAGTGCCGTCACGTCGACGAGCTCCAGGGGCACCTCCACCTCGCTGCCGACGAGCTGCAGCGGTTCGTCGAATTCGTGGAGCTCGAACCACGAGCGCAGCTGGGGGTGGCGCATCACGACCACCTGCACCGCCTGGCGCAGGTGCTTCTCCTCCACCGGCGCTCGGAGGTCATACGAGAAGATGTCGTGATAGACCGCCGAGCCCTTGTTCATCAGCGAGTGGTAGATCATTCCCGACTGGAGCCGGGTCAGCGGCCAGGCGTCCTCGACAGAAGACGGAAGCTGCCGCCGGGTCGCCGCGTCTATCAGGTGAAACGCCGGCTCCGAGGGCGCTGCCACTGCTGCATGACGGTGCGTTGTCGTCAGGTGCCGTGCGAGCTGCCGGACCGTGGGGTTGGCGAAGATGTCCCGAACATCGACGTGATACCCGAGCTCGCGCAGGCGCGCGGCGATCCGGATACTCAAGATGGAGTCGCCGCCGAGGCGGAAGAAGTTGCTGTCCACGCCGAGGTGAGCGACGCCGAGCACCTCGCTCCAGATGCGGAGCAAGATCGCCTCCTCCTTCGTCGAGGGGGGAGCCAGTGTCGTGGCCGGTGCGCCCGCCTCGGGCGCATCCGGGCGGGTGGCGGTGAGCGGATCCGGCAGCGCTCTTCGATCCACCTTGCCGTTCGCGGTGGTGGGAATCTCCGGAACGGAGATGAAGAGCCGTGGGATCATGAATTCGGGGAGTTGCGTCTTCAGATGGTCTCGGAGCCTCTGTGGGTCGACCTCATCGGCGGCAACGTAGGCCACCAGGAGCTTGCTGCTCGGTGCTTGATGGAGGACGACGACGGCGTTCCTCACGCCAGGCGCGCTTCGCACCACGGCCTCGATCTCGCCCAGTTCGATGCGGAAGCCGCGGAGCTTGACCTGGTTGTCGATGCGCCCCAGGTATTCGAGCTGGCCGTCAGCCATGTACCTGGCCAGATCGCCGGTCCGGTACATGCGGGCGCCAGGCTCCCGAGAGAAGGGGTCCGCGACGAAGGCTTTCTTCGTCAAGTCGTCGCGCTGATGGTAGCGCTCGGCCAGCCCGGCGCCGCCGATGCACAGCTCACCGGGAACCCCGATCGGCTGGAGCTGCAGCAGCTTGTCGACGATGTAGAGTGAGGTGTTCGCGATCGGCTTCCCGATAGGCACGATCTTGCCCGGATAGTCGAGCGAGCACGGCCAGTAGGAGACATCGATCGCGGCCTCCGTCGGCCCGTAGAGGTTGTGCAGCCGGCACGGCACGTTGCGGTAGAAGTCCTCCACGGTCTGGTAGGGCAGGGCCTCACCGCTGCAGAACACCCGGCGCAGTGAGCCACAGCAGGCCGTCAGCTCCTCTTCTTCGAGGAAGACGCTCAGCATCGAGGGGACGAAGTGAAGCGTGGTGATCCGCTTGTCGCGGATGAGGTGCTTGAGGTACTCCGCGTCGCGGTGGCCGCCGGGCCTGGCCACGACGATGCGCGCGCCGTACATCAGGGGCCAGAAGAACTCCCAGACCGACACGTCGAAACTGAACGGGGTCTTCTGCAACACGCGGTCGTCGCCGGTGAGCGGGTACTCGGACTGCATCCAGTACAGGCGATTGAAGAGCGAGCCATGCCGGTTGATGACCCCCTTGGGGCGCCCGGTGGAGCCCGAGGTGTAGATCATGTACACGCGGGAATCGAACGTCAGCGCGCGCGCCACGTCGCTGTCGTCTTCGCAGCCGAGCACCAGCTCGGCGAGGGTCACCGGTTTGCCGGGACCGCTCGAGAGCGCGGAGCGAAGGTGCTCCTGGGTGAGGACCAGCGGCACCTGCGAATCCGCGATCATGTAGCGGATGCGATCCGCGGGGTACTCTGGGTCGATGGGCACGTACGCCATGCCCGCTTTGACGATGGCGACCAGGGCCACCACCATGTCGATGGACCGCTCCATGTACACGCCGACGAACCCGCCCGATGGGACCTGGGCCGTGGTCAACGCCCTGGCGACGCGGTTGGTCAGGCGGTGGAGCTCGGCGTATGTCAGGGTGCGGTCGTCGAATTCGACCGCGACGGCGTCGGGAGTCTTCGCCGCCTGCGCCTCGAAGGCATCAATCACGGTACTGCGCGGGACCTCCACCCGCGTGTCGTTCCATACCTCGAGGAGGAGGCGCCTCTCGGGCTCCGGCAGGATCGAGACGCGAGAGACAGGGGTGTCGAAGTTGGCGGGGAGCTGCTCGAGCAGGTGGACGTAGTGGGTGAGCATCCGCTCGACGGTGGCCGGGTCGAAGAGGTCCGTGTTGAACTCCACCTCGAACTCGAGCTGGTCCTCGACTTCGGTGACGTAGACGAGCAGCTCGAACTTCGCGGCGACGCGCCGGAGCCGATGGGGGGAGCACTCGAAACCCTCGCCGAGGTCGAGCGTCTTCCGTTTGCCGAGCGAAGTCAGCATGGTCTGGAAGACCGGGCTATGGCTCGGATCGTATTCGATCCCGAGCCGCTCCAGGACCTTGGGAAAGGGCGCGTCCTGGTGCTCAAGGATGTCTGCCCAGACGTCCGTGGTTCGGGTCAGGAGGGACCTGAAGGTTGTGCTCTCGTCCAGGTCGAAGAGCAGGGCTGCGGTATTGACGTAGCAACCCACCACGCTCCGCTGGTGGGCGTTGCCTCGGTTCAGGAGGGTGGTGCCGACGGCGATCTTGTCTTGCCCGGTGTAGCGCCAGAGCAGGGTGGCGTAGGCGGACAGCAGGACCAGGAATTCGGTGCTGCCGCACTCCCGGCGGCAGAGCTCGATGAGCGGAGCGAGAGTGCTTCGCGGCACAGTGATGGAGCAGGTCGCGCCATCAAAGGTCTGGACCGCCGGACGTGGTCGGTCGGTGGGCAGCGTCAACAGCCCAGGTCCTCCTTCGAGCATGCGTTTCCAGAAGGAGAGCTTCTCATCGAGCTCTCCCCGCTCGTAAGCCTCGCGAGATTGCTCGGCATGATCGGTGTACTGGACGGGGAGGGGCGCTAACTCCGCGGGCCTGCTCGTCGAGACCAGAGAGCGATAGTGGGCGCCGAGCTCACCGAGGATGATTCCGAAGCTCCAGCCGTCCGTGACGAGGTGGTGGAGGGTGAGGCCGAAAAGGCGCTGCTCGCCGGGGAGCAGCACGATGATGGCGCGCAAGAGCGGCCCCTTGTCCAAGGCGAACGGGCGGCGGTAGCGCTCATGGAGGAGCTCCTCGGCTCGTTGCGAGGCCACTGGCGCGGGCAGGTGGCGCAGGTCGACGAGCTCGCTGTGGACCGGAGCGTGAGCGTGAACCACGGCGCGCAGTCCCTGGCGGGTTTCCACGAAGGTCGTTCGCAGGGCGGCATGGCGCTCGGTGACGAGGCGCAGGGCCTCCTGCAGGAGGTCCGCGTGCAGCGGCCCCGCGATGCGGAACGCGAGCGACTCGTTGTAGGTGGGCTGGGGCACCAGCTTGTGGAGGAGCCAGAGGCTCTCTTGCGAATGCGACAGCCGGGCGGCGAACTGGCCAGCTTCGATCAATACGCTTTCGGGAGGCGGGAACACGGTCTCGACGGACTTCCCCTCGCCCTTCGGGCCGGCTTTATCCCTCTCCTTCCTGTCGCTCGTCTGCATCGTCTGTACCCCTCCAAGAGAAGAGGGCTACGAGCCTCCCGAGCTGAGGTCCCACTGGGGTGTTGGAGGCACGGCCCTTGATTCATCAGGTCTGTCGGTGGGATGGATGGCGAGGACGTGGAATGTGATAGCCGCGCTCGAGCCACTCGAGAGCCCTGGAACTCCTGCCTGGGCTCCAGGCGTGCGGCCGTGGCGTTGCAGCCACCGGCACCCCGCGCCGAAGCTCCAGGTCCAGCGTCACGAGCACGGCCAGTTCATCCGGCTGTCCCTCGCGGCTTCGGCCCAAAAAGAAAACCCCGGCTCGCCTGATGGCGGCCGGGGCCTTGTTGCATCCAGTGGAAGCGGCGGGACTCGAAGCCGACGCCTCGGTGGGTTTCGCGGCTACGCGCGGTTGAGGATGGACTCGACTGCGGCCCGGGCGATGGGGTGGTAGCGCTCGGCGTAGCGGTTGAACAGGCTGCGCGCCAGCGCCTTGCCTTCGGTGGTGCTCGCCAGCGCCCCATAGAGCGGCTTGAGGTACTTCATGCGTCCCACCTCGCCCAGGAAGGACTCGGTGCGTCCCAGCGCCGGCCCCCAGCCCGCCCGCAGCGACGCCGCCAGCCACGACACCAGCACCTCCGCGTTGTGGCTCTTTGTCAGGTGGAAGCGCTCGTCCAACTGCCGGAACACGTCGCGCGACGTCCCCTGCGGCAGCGACTGGATGTAGAGCTGCCACTCGGCCGGGGTCCAGTCCTTCACCTCCTCCACCGTGGGCACCTTGGTCTTGTATTTCGTCATCCGCTCCAGCCGCTCCGAGCGCGGCACCGGCGCGCTGCCCGGAATGCCCGGCTTGTTCAGGTACGCCTCCGCGTCCACCTTCGCCAGCGCCCCCGGCAGGTGCTTGTCCACGAACGCCGTGAACTGCTCCGTGGTGAGCGCCTGGAAGCGGTGCGCCTCCAGGTAGCGCTTGAGGAAGGCGTCGAAGGCGGGCCGGCCCACCGCGTTCTCCACCGCTCGCAACAGCAGGTAGCCCTTCTCGTAGGGCACCTGCGAGAAGGCCTCGTCCGGAGCCACGCCCGCGAGGTGCGTGCGCAGTGCCGTGAGCTGCGGATGCTCCTTGAAGTGATGGACCGCGTCCTCCAGCGCGCGCCGTCCCAGCGCCGCGTGCAGCTTCGCCACGTCCTCCCCGTAGAGCGCCTCGATGATGCGCCGCTCGGCGAACACGGTGAAACCCTCGTTCAGCCAGAAGTGCTCGGCCGACGCGTTCGTCACCAGGTTGCCCGTCCACGAGTGCGCCAGCTCGTGCGCCACCACGCTCACCAGGCTCTTGTCCCCCGCCAGCAGCGTGGGCGTCAGGAACGTCAGCCTCGGGTTCTCCATGCCCCCGTACGGGAACGAGGGCGGCATCGTCAGCAAGTCGAACCGCTCCCAGTCATACCCGCCGAAGAGATCCTCCGCCGCGCGCAGCATGGCGTCCACGTCCTCGAACTCCTCGGCCGCCTCCTCGAGCACCTCGGGCTCGGCCCAGACGCGCGAGCGCGGCCCCAGCTCCTTCGCCGCCAGCCTCCCCACCGCGAAGGCCAGCAGGTAGGGCGGAATCGGCTGTGGCATCTCGTAGCGCTCCACCGCCTCCACGCCCTGCTCCTCGCGCCCGGTGAAGCCCGCCGCCATCACCGCCTTGAGCTCCTTGGGCACCGTCAGCTCCGCCTTGTAGCGGATGCGGATTCGCGGCGTGTCCTGGAGCGGTACCACCGAGCGTGCGTGGATCGCCTGGCACTGGCTGAAGAGGTACGGGTACTGGCCTCCCGCCGTCTGCGCCGACGTCAGCCACTGCAGCGCGCTCGCCTGCGGGGATGTCCGGTAGCGGATGGTGAGCTGCCTGGTGCCCGGGCTCAGCTCCACCCGCAGGCGGCTGCCGAGGATCGGTTCGGGCGGGGACACCAGGAAGGGCAGGGGCTTGCCGTGAGCGTCCACCACCGAGCGGATCTCCAACTCCCTCGTGTCCAGGTCCAGCGGGCCGGCGGATGCTTCCCTCAGGGTAAGGGTGGCCTCCGCGTGCAGTCGGCGCGTGCGGAAGTCCACGCGCGCCTTCCAGGTGAGGGTCTCGGTCTCGGGTTGGGTGTCGTCGTTGTACGAGTGCGGATCGAGTCGGGCCATGGGGGCTCGCACCTTACCCCCCACCCGCCGGTGACAGGGGGCTCAAGAGCGGGTTGACTTTTGAATCAACCGGCGCAATGTCTCCTGCCATCCTTTTTCAATCAGGGAGCCTCTTTCGATGACGATGCGGATCCGCAAAGTGGCAGTTCTGGGCGCGGGCGTGATGGGCAGCGGCATCGCCGCGCACCTGGCCAACTCGGGCGTGCGCGCGCTCCTGCTGGACATCGTTCCGCCCAAGGCGGCACCGGGCGAGGACACGGCCTCCAAGGCCTTCAAGAACAAGTTCGCCCTCGGGGCGCTGGCCAACATGCGCAAGCAGAAGCCCAGCCCCATCGTGTCCGAGCAGGTGTTCACGGCCATCGAGGTGGGCAACTTCGAGGACGACCTGGGCCGGCTGGCCGAGTGCGACTGGGTCATCGAGGTGGTGAAGGAGGACATGGCCGTCAAGCAGGCCCTGTTCGCCAAGGTGGAGCAGCACGCGCGCAAGGACGCCATCATCAGCTCCAACACCTCGGGCCTGTCCATCAAGGGCATGCTCGAGGGCCGCGGCGCCGCCTTCCGCAAGAACTTCCTCGTCACCCACTTCTTCAACCCCGTGCGCTACATGAAGCTCTTGGAGCTCGTGGCGGGCCCGGAGACGGACCCCGAGGTGGTGAAGAGCATCCACCGCTTTGGCGAGGAGGTGCTCGGCAAGGGCATCGTCTACGGCAAGGACACCACCAACTTCATCGCCAACCGCGTGGGCACCTACGGGATGATGCGCACCATCTCGGAGATGCAGAAGGCGGAGCTGTCCATCGAGGAGGTGGACAAGATCTTCGGCCCCGCCATGGGCCGCCCCAAGTCCGCCGTGTTCCGCACCGCGGACATCGTCGGCCTGGACACCTTCAGCCACGTGGCGAAGAACTGCTACGACACGCTCACCCAGGACGAGGAGCGTGAGGTCTTCGCCATCCCCGACTTCCTCCAGAAGATGGTCGCCAAGGGGATGCTCGGCGACAAGAGCGGCGGCGGCTTCTACAAGAAGGACAAGAGCGCCGGTGGCAAGGACATCCTCGCGCTGGACCTGAAGACGTTGGAGTACCGGCCGCAGGTCAAGGTGCGCTACGAGTCGCTGGGCGCCGCCAAGGACGTGGAGAACGTGCGCGAGCGCGTGGCCACCGTGCTCAACGGCCAGGACAAGGCCGCCAAGTTCGCCGAGCGGATCACGCTCGACGTGCTCGCCTACGCCAGCCGCCGCATCCCGGAGATCGCCGACGACGTGGTCAACATCGACCGCGGCATGCGCTGGGGCTTCGCCTGGGACCTGGGGCCCTTCGAGACGTGGGATGCCTACGGCGTGAAGAAGGGCGTGGAGCGGATGAAGGAGCTGGGCCTCAAGCCCGCCGCCTGGGTGGAGGAGATGCTCGCCAAGGGCCGCACGTCCTTCTACGGCGTGGAGGGCGGCAAGGACACCTACTGGGACATCCCCAGCAAGTCCGTGAAGGTGGTGCCGGAGAACGCCCGCACGGCGCGCGTGGAGTACCTCAAGCGCGGCAACAAGAAGATCACCGGCAACGAGTCCGCCAGCCTGTGGGACATGGGTGATGGGGTGACGCTGCTGGAGTTCCACTCGAAGATGAACTCCATCGACGACAGCATCATCGCGATGATGAACACGGCCCTGGACGAGACGGAGAAGAACTTCCGCGGGCTCGTGGTCGGCAACGATGGGGCGAACTTCTCGGCGGGCGCCAACATCATGGCGCTGCTGATGGCGGCCAAGAGCGACGAGTTCGAGGCCATCCGCAAGATGGCGTCGGGCTTCCAGGCGGCCAACCAGCGCATGCGCTACAGCCCGGTGCCGGTGGTCACGGCGCCCTTCAACCTGACGCTCGGCGGCGGCGCCGAGTCGGCCATGGGCGGCAACGCCATCCAGGCCTCGGCCGAGCTGTACATGGGCCTGGTCGAGGTGGGCGTGGGCCTCATCCCCGGCGGCGGCGGCACCATGCAGCTGCTGCGCAACGTGTACGGCGCGTACTCGGCGGACAAGGACTTCGACGCCTTCCCCTTCATCAAGAAGGTGTTCCTGGCCATCGGCACCGCGAAGGTGGCCACCAGCGCCGAGGAGGCGCGCGAGCTGGGCTTCCTCAACGCCAACGACGGCATCAGCGCCAACCGCGACTTCCTGCTCTCGGACGCCAAGCAGCGGGTGCTCGGCATGGCGAATGCGGGCTTCCGCGCGCCGCGCCCCACGCGCTTCCGCCTGCCCGGCGCCAGCGGCTACGCCACCATCGACATGATGCTCTACGACATGGAGCTCAACGGACAGGTGTCCGCGCACGACCGGAAGATCGCCCAGAAGCTGGCGCGCGTGCTCACCGGCGGCGACACCAGCCCCTCCGTGCTCGTCACCGAGGAGCGGCTGCTGGAGCTGGAGCTGGAGGCGTTCCTCAGCCTGTGCGGCGAGGAGAAGACGCAGGACCGGCTGATGTTCATGCTCGAGAAGGGCAAGCCGCTGCGCAACTGAGGCGGCGGCGTTAGGCGAGTTCCCAAGTCACCAGTGATTTTCGAGATGATGAAGCCCGGGGGTCGCTCCCCGGGCGAGGAGACAGACAGATGCCCGGTCGAGTCGTGATTGCCAGCGCGGTGCGCACCCCGTTCACCCGCGCGCACAAGGGAGAGTTCAAGGACACCCGGCCCGATACGCTCGCGGCCCTCGCCATCAAGGAGGCCGTGGCCCAGGTCCCCGGCCTCAAGCCCGAGGAAGTGGAGGACGTGATCCTCGGCTGCGCCATGCCGGAGGCGGAGCAGGGGATGAACGTGGCGCGCAACGCCGCCCTGCTGGCCGGCCTGCCGGACACCGTGCCCGGGATGACGATCAACCGCTTCTGCTCGTCGGGCACGCAGTCCATCGCCCAGGCGGCGCAGGCCATCAAGGCGGGGATGATGCAGGTCGCCGTGGCCGGTGGCACCGAGTCCATGTCCATGGTCCCCATGGGTGGCAACAAGGTGAGCGCCAACCCGGAGATCATGGCGAAGTTCCCCGAGGTCTACACCTCCATGGGCGCCACCGCGGAGAACATCGCCTCGCGCTACAGCGTGTCACGCGAGGACGCGGACAAGTTCGCCTACGAGAGCCAGCGCCGGGCCGCCACCGCGCGCGAGCAGGGCAAGTTCAAGGAGGAGATCTTCCCCGTCAGCACCACCGTGTTCGACGAGGAGGGCAAGGCGCACCAGGTGACGGTCTCGGTGGACACCATCCTGCGCCCGGACACCACGCTGGAGGGGCTGGCCAAGCTGCGGCCCGCCTTCAACCAGAAGGGCGTGGTGACGGCCGGTAACGCGTCGCCGCTGACGGACGGCGCGGCGGCCGCGGTGGTGATGAGCGAGGAGAAGGCCCAGCAGCTCGGGGTGAAGCCGCTCGGCTACTTCCTGGACTACCAGGTGGCCGGCGTGCCGCCGGAGATCATGGGCGTGGGCCCGGTGCCGGCGGTGAAGAAGCTGCTGGCGAAGAACAACCTCAAGGTCGAGGACATCGACGTCTTCGAGCTGAACGAGGCCTTCGCCGCGCAGGCGCTGCACTGCATCCGCGAGCTGGGGATTCCCCTGGACAAGGTGAACCCGAACGGCGGCGCCATCGCGCTGGGCCACCCGCTGGGCGTGTCCGGTGCGCGCCTGGTGGCCACCATCCTGCGCGAGCTGAAGCGTCGCAACGGCCGCTACGGCGTGGTGACGATGTGCATCGGCGGCGGCATGGGCGCCGCGGCCCTCGTCGAGCTGGCGAAGTAATGACTCCTCCCTCTCCCTGTGGGAGGGGGTAGCTGTCCCTCGGGTTGAGCTCATCACGCGGCCCTTCCTGGCACTCCAGGAGGGGCCGTCGTGTTCTCGGACGGCGCGCGCTCACGCTCCAGGCGGACATGGCCTCGGACCGCGAGGTGCAGGAGCTCGTGGCGGTGGCACGGTGAACGGCATGCTCTATCAGGTGGTTCTCTACCTCCATTCCTGGTTGCGCTGGGGCGTGGTGCTCCTCGGCGCGCTCACCCTCGCCCGGGCGGTGCATGGCTGGGCACGGGGCCGGGAGTGGAACCAGGCGGATCGGCGCGTGCAACTGCTCTTCGTCGCGGTTCTCGACAGCCAAGTGCTGCTCGGGCTGACGCTCTACTTCGCGCTCAGCCCGTTGACTCCCAAGAGCCTGGACGCCTTCCGGGAGGCCATGTCCAACTCCATGCTCCGCTTCTACGCCATCGAGCACGCGTTCGCGATGGTGCCGGCGCTCCTCGTCGCGCACGGGGCCTCCGTCGCGAGCCGCCGGGCCGAGGGCTCCACCGCGAGGCACCGCCGGTGGGGGGTGGGCCTGCTCATCGCGCTCCTCCTCATCCTGGTGGGAATCCCCTGGCCCGTCTTGCCCTACGGAAGGCCGCTGCTGCGGACGTTCTGAGCATGGGCGCGTGGCGAGAGGGGGTCTCTCGCCACGGATGCCATGCAGGCTTCGGGACACCTCCGGAGCCGTTGATTCGCGCAAGGGCTCGAAATGACGGAGCGCCTTCCTGGCCCGTGAGTTGCCCTGTGTCTGGAGCCGCCGCATGCGCTCTCGACACCGGCGGCGGCCAGGAGACATGAACATGACCAGCGTAGGCCCGAGGCGGAACGACGACACCCTGGTGCTCGGGATGAACCCGCACACCCAGACCGAGGCCGAGGCCATCCAGAAGTCCAACCCCAGCGCCCGGGTCACCACCGTCCAGGACTCCTTCCAGAACGACCGGCTGCAGGCCAGGGGCTCGGATGGCGGGATGCGGGTCCAGGATTTGAGGACGGAGGCGGGCATCCGGAGCTTCGTGGCCACCCTGGGGCTGCCGCTCGCCCAGGCGCAGCAGGTGGTGGCGGCCATCGCGAGTGCCGGGGAGGATGCGCGCGACGAGCTCGCGCAACTGGCTCAGGTGTGGGCCCGCGCGGAGAAGGGAGGCGTCATTCCCTCGCGCCTCGTGCTCTCCGGGCACAGTGGGGGCACCGGCCTGTGGGGGGACGAGGGGAGCTTCAGGAATGGACTGCTCTCCCGGAGCAGCCTCGCCCGGCTCGCGGCGGCCATGCCCCGGGCGGCGGCGGGCGTCGAGGACCTGTGCATCGCGGCCTGTTACAACGGCGGCGAGGCCACCATGGCGGCGTGGCGCGCCCTCTTTCCCAACCTCCAGACGATGTGGGCCTACGACGGCAGTGCGCCCGGTACCTTCTCCGGTGCCACGGCGCATCTGGCCCGGTGGGAGAAGGCGACGCGCGGCGAGGTGGACTCGCTCCGGCCCGACCTGCTCCGGGGGCTGCGCAAGGGGGAGAACCTCGCGGTGTGGTCGCGCCTGGAGGGCCACCAGACGGCCACGGTGCGCGCGAGCACCGCCGACCTGCGTGCCCGTCACGCCGCGGGTCATGCGGCCTTCGAGCGCTACTTCCAGGGCGACGAGGTGGTGCGCGATGCCCAGCGCGGCCCGCTGCGGGAGCACTACAACACCGTCCAGGCCCTGTTGGGCCGGCCGGAGCTTCCCGCCTCGGAGCGGACCGGGCTCGAACGGGCGCGGGATCAGACCCTCCGGCTCCTCTTCTACGGGAACGTCTCCGCCCGCTTCCAGGAGACGCACAGGGCCGCGATTCAGCGGGGGTTCTCGGCGCTGGGGTTGAACGTTCCTGACTTCTGCCGGCTCGACCGGCAAGGGGCGCTGGCGCTCATCCAGTCCTTCGAAGTCGAACTCGGCCGCCGGAATCCGCGGCCCGTGGAGGCACAGCGGTTGTTGCCGCTGCTCACCGAGGGACTGCGGGACCTTCAGCGCTCGCGGATTCCGGACAACTGGTTGTGACAGTGGGGTAGGGCACGGGGACGGGCACCCTCACCCCGTCCCTCTCCCGGGGGGAGAGGGGAGATTGGGCAGAGAGGGGGCCTGCTCCTTGTCCTCCACTGGGACTCCCGCCATCCGCAGCACGCGCAGGGCGTTCGTGGTGTCCACCACTCCCGGCCGTAGTTGGTAGTCGAACACCATCTTTCCGTTCTCCAGGTGATCGCGGAAGTGCATGTTCACCACCTTGCCCGCGTGCTCTTCCGCGAGGCTCGCCAGGGAGAGATCATGCGTCGTCACCCCGCCGATCGCTCCCGTGGCCAGCAGCAGCCGCAGCACCTCGCGTGAGGCGATCTGCCGCTCCCGCGTGTTCGTTCCCAGGAGGATCTCATCCAGCAGGAACATCGCGTGTCCCTTCGCCGCGGCCGCCGCGTCCAGCACGGCCTTGATGCGCTGGACCTCCGCGTAGAAGTACGACACGCCCCGCTCCAGCGAGTCCTTCACCCGCATGCTCGTCAGCACCTGCAGCGGTGTCACCGAGAAGCTCCGCGCGCACACCGGCGCTCCCGCCAGCGCGAGCACCGTGTTCAGCCCCACCGAGCGCAGCAGCGTCGTCTTGCCCGACATGTTGGAGCCCGTGAGCAGCAGCGCGCAGCCCGGCCCCGGCAGCTCCACGTCGTTCAGCACCGGCTCGTCCAGCAGCGGGTGCCCCACGCCCGTCGTCTTCACCTTCGGCCCGTCCACCTCCAGCGTGGGCCAGGTGAAGCCCGGCCGGTCGAACGCCAGCCCCGCCAGGCACGAGAGCGCCTCCAGCTCCGCCAGCGCCTCGAACCAGCCCCGCACCCGCGCCGCGTGCTTCTCCTTCCAGCCCTCCAGCGCGAACAGCGCGTGCACGTCCCACAGGGTGAACAGGTGCACGATGGGGTGGAACTGGTGCCGCTTGAACTCCACGAATGAATACAGCCAGCTGAAGCGCTTGAGGTGCGTGGAGACCGGCGGCTCTCCCTCGTGCTGCATCCCCGCCTGCACCCGCCGCAGCTCCGGGTGCTCGAAACGTTCCCGCTCCACCCGCTCGAAGATGGGCGCGTAGCGCACGAAGCCGTGCTCGCCCGCGCTCATCCGCTCCTCCATGGCGCGCAGCGGGCCCCGCGTCAGCCTCACCACCGCCAGCTGCACCAGCACGCCGGCCCACCACGCCCGCCCGTGCACCACGCCGAAGCTCCCCAGCACCAGCAGCGTCAGCGTCACCAGCGGCAGCACCACCGCCACCGGCCTCGCCCACCGGATGCTCGTGAGCGACGGCCCGCTCTCCGCCCACTGGATGAAGAGGCCCGGGTCCGCCTTCTCCTTCGCCACCGTGCGCGCCTCCACGCACACGTCCTGGCGGAACTCCACCCGCGGCACCAGCTCGCGCGCCGCTGCCTGCCGGGCCCGTACCGCCTCGGCCTGCGCCGGCCAGGACAGCCACGCCGCGAGTCGCTCCTCGCCCGCCCGCGTCGCCGTCTCGTTCATGAGCTGGAAGACGCTGCCCTGCCCGAAGACGTCCAGGTCCGCCGCGTACAGGTGCGAGCCCGTGAGGAAGCGCTCTCCCCGCTCGGCGAAGTCGTGCCAGCCCCGCGTCAGCCGCGCCAGCCCGCGCTCGTTGAGCTGCACGTACAGCCGCTGCCGCTCCTCGCGCAGGAACACCTGGTGGTGTAGCGCCGCCAGCACCCCGTACACGGCGAACGCCGCTCCGGCCGCCCACCACCACGTCTTCGGCAACCGGTTGAACAGGACGAGCCCCGCCACCGCGCCTCCCGAGAGGAACACCAGGGCGCGCAGGTTGGCGTAGCGGGCGCTGACATCGTCCAGCCGCTTCAGCTCCGCCTCGGCGGCGGCGCGGCGCTCGGTATACGTGCGATGCGGGGAGGAGGACTCGGGGAGCGGAGTGGTCACGGGCGCGCGCATGCTGGGTCGCCCGGGCGGACAGGGCAAGCCCGGACACGCACACGGTGCCCTGAAAATGGCGAACCCCGGCGCCAGACCCGCGGGACGGGTGGCTGCCAGGGCTCTCGGGTGTCGTGCCCGTCAACCGGGACACGTGGGGGCGGCACACCGGGTGCTCACCTCGGTGACGGATGTCTCCACCCCCGTCCCTCTCCTCTCAGGAGAGGGAAGACATCCGCGCTTACTGCATCACTTCTCCTTGGAAGCCAGCTTGCGCAGCGCCTTCTGGTCGCGGATGCAGAGGATGCGGCCCACGTTGCCCAGCACGCCGTCGCGCTTCATCTCGTTGATGAGCGTGGAGACGAACGAGCGGGAGGCGCCCACCAGGTCCGCCAGGTCCTGCTGCGTAATCCCGCGCAGGTCGGTCTCGCCGCCGTGCGGGCAGCGCTCGCCGTGGGCCTCGGCCAGGGTGAGCAGGGTGTCGGCCAGACGGGCCGGCACTTCCTTGAAGGTCAGGCCCAGCACGCGCTTGCGCAGGGCACGCACGCGCTCGGCGTAGGCGCGGACCACGTCCACCGCCAGGGCGGGGCGGGCCTCGAGCTGGGCGCGGAAGTCGCGGCCCTCGATGCTCCACACCTCGGCCTCACCGGAGGCGATCGCCATCTCCTCCACCGGCGTGCCCTCGGGGCGGAACAGCTCGCCGAACAGGTCGCCCGGGCGCAGGATGCTCACCACCGAGCGCGAGCTGTTCTTGCCCAGCCGCATCAGGCGCACGCGGCCGCTCTTGAGCAGGTACACGCGGTCCGTCGTGTCGCCGGGGCGGTAGATGACGGAGTTGTGCGGGAAGCTCTCGACCTTGAAGTAGCCCTTGAAGTCGATCGCCTCCTGTCCGGGGATCAGCTTGTTCGCCGTGACGAGCATCCCGGAGCTGGTGGTCTGGATGGGGGCGACGACGTTGGAGCCGATAGGACCGAGGGGACGATTGAAACCGTGCATGTGGGCACTCCTGCAGGCGGTTGAAGGTTGGCTTGCTGTGCTGCGGACGGAACAGTCCCTTTCCAAGCTTTGTGCCAACCCGAACGCTTCTCCCAAGTCCTGAAAAAGCCTGCAATGACGGCTACTTGGCGCTACAGCCCCGGTTTCTCACCTTCCGAGTGTCCGAAACCTGAAACGGAACGTTCAAACAGTCTGATCAAGGTGAACGTTTCGTTCAATTCGTGGGAGGAGTTGTCGGGCGTCCGACACTGTCCGGAAAGCGTCCTTCGACGCTCAAACCGGCTGATCTTGTCGCACACCGTACTTCTGGAGCTTGCGCTCCAGGGTGGGGCGACTGATGCCGAGGATCTGGCACGTCTTGCCCTTGTGACCCTTGGTCACGTTCATGGTCAGCTCGATGAGCATCCGCTCCGCCTCCTCCAGGGTGGGGATGCGGCTGGGATCATCGATCTGGGTGACCAGGAAGTTGGGCAGGGCGTGGCCGGAGTGTCCGTTGGCGTGGACGGGGTGGCCGTTGACGGGCGCCCCTCCGTGCTCGGACTCGGCGGGCTCGAGCGCGGGCAGGTTGTCGGACAGCAGCACCTCGCCCGGGGCGAGTACCACCGCGCGCGTGAGGACGTTCTCCAGCTCACGCACGTTGCCCCGCCAGGGCAGGCGCATGAGGTGATCCAACACCTCGGGCGGCACCCGGGTGACGCGCTTGTGCACCTTCTCGTTGATGCGCTCCAGCAGGTGGTGCACCAGCGAGGGGATGTCGTCGCGCCGCTCGCGCAGCGGGGGGAGCTGCAGGGTAATCACCTTGAGGCGCTGGTAGAGGTCCTCGCGGAAGCGGCCGGAGGACACCTCGTCCACCAGGGTGCGGTGGGTGGCGGCGATGACGCGGGCTCGCAGTTTGATGCGCTTGACGCCGCCCACGCGCTCGAACTCGCGCTCCTGGAGCACGCGCAAGAGCTTGGCCTGGAGCATCAGCGACATGTCGCCAATCTCGTCCAGGAAGATGGTGCCGTCCTCGGCCATCTCGAACTTGCCCGGCTTGACGGCGCTGGCACCGGTGAAGGCGCCCTTCTCGTGGCCGAACAGCTCGCTCTCCAGCAGCGTGTCCACGATGGCCGAGCAGTTGATGCCGATGAAGGGCTTGGGCTCGTCGTAGGAGTAGTTGTGGATGACGCGGGCGATGAGCTCCTTGCCCGTGCCGCTCTCGCCGTGGATGAGCACGGTGGCGCGGCTGGCGGCCACCTTGCCGATCTCCTTCACCAGCTGCTGCATGGACGGGCTGGTGCCGACGATGTCGCCCAGGCGCGCCGCCGCGGTCTCCACGTTCACCGTGGCCGCCCGGCGCGACAGCTGCCGGTACTCCAGGGCGCGCGACACCACGATGTCCAGGGCGGTGAGGTCCGGGAAGGGCTTGTGGATGTAGTCGAACGCTCCGGCCTTCATGGCCCGGATGGTCGTCTCCATGTCATGGAAGGCGGTGACGAGGATGATGCGCGCGTCCCCGCACAGGCTCTTCATCTCCTCGATGATGTCCAGGCCCGTGCGGTCCGGGAGCTTCATGTCGAGGATGACGACGCCCGGCATGACCTCCTGCGCCACCCGGAGCGCCTCGGAGGCGCGGGTGGCCGTCACCACCTGGTAGCGCGGAGCGCCATCGTGCTCGATGTCCTCGAAGTGCATCTTCAAGGACTCGAGCAGCGAGAGGTCGTCGTCGACGATGAGAAGCGTCTCCATGTTCCTCAGGCGGCGAAGGTGAGTGTGAACACCGTGCCAGTGTCGGGGCCCGTCTCGGCGGAGACGTCACCGCCCTGGTGCTGCAGCACGCGGCGCAGGGCCGCCAGCGACAGGCCGGCGCCCCGCGCCAGGTGACACTCATAGGGTTTGAAGAGCGAGTCGCGTTTCTCCTCGGGCAGCAGGCCGGCGGGCTCCTTGAGCTTCATCAGCACGCGTCCCTCGGGGCCCGGGCGGATGGCCACCTGCACGGTGCCGCCCTCCGAAGAGAGCCCCATGGCCACGTTGAGCAGCACCTGGGCCAGCACCGGCCGCAGCCTGCCCGCGTCCACCCGCACCTTCGGTACGTCCGGCGCCTCGTCCACGCTCACTTCCACGCGGCGCTCGGTCAGCTCCGGGGCCACCATGGCCATGGCCTCCTGCACGAGCGAGCGCGGTGCGTGCTGCTCCAGGTTGGGCGAGGTGCCCCGGCCGTACTCGGACAGCTGCCACAGCATCCGCTCCAGGGTGCGGATCTCCCGGTTGGCGATGGTCAGCCGGCGCTGGTCCCTCTCGGAGAGGCCGGTGTTGCGCGCCAGGGTCTGCACCGCCATCTTCACCGAGCTGAGCGGGTTGCGCAGCTCGTGGCTCAGCTGCGAGGCGAGCCCGGAGAGCTGTACCGGCGGCGCGCCCTCCATCAGGGTGCGCAGGTCCACCACCACGGCGGTGGCCTCGCCCTCCTCCATGACGAGCGTCAGCCGCAGGGGCACGGGGTCTCCCGAGCCGAGCGAGGCGTAGAGGAACTCCACCGCCCGGCGATCCTCGCGGGCCAGGGCGTCCAGTTGCCGGACCTTCTCCGGGGTGGTTCCCAGCACCACGTGGAGCGGCCGCTCGTTCAACTCCGAGGCGGGACGGCGCAGCACGGTTTCACAATCGCCCGCGACGCGGGTCACGCGCAGGCTGGGAGACCATGAAAGCTGGACGGCTTGCAGCAAGTGGAGGTTCATGGGCAGGTGCGAAAGATAACGAATCGCCAGCGCTGATGTCCCCCCATGGCGATGTGGTTCCCCTTTAGAATCCGATACTTGGCGCTCTGGGCCCCCATGGAACGGCCCGGGCGGGCGCCTGACTGTCCGGAAGGTAACATTTCGGGCGTCATGGAAGTCCGCCAGGTGGCAGGTCCATGGAATCCCAGGGAAGTGCGATCATCCTCCTGATGACGGATGGAGGGCGGAGGGGGAGCCATGTAGGTTGCACATCGTCGTTGGTGGCTGACCCCCGCCACCCGCCACCCCCGGAGAATTCAAATGACCGCCAACAAGAAGAACCTGAAGAAGCTGGGCAAGCGTCGTGGTCAGGGTATGACCGAGTACATCATCATCGTCGCCCTGATCGCCATCGCGGCGATCGGCGTCATCACCCTCTTCGGCAACAACATCCGCAAGCTGTTCGGCGCCTCCGCCGAGGCCCTGGCCGGCAACGAGGACGTGTCCAACACGGGCCAGACCGCCAGCCGCCAGCTGCAGCGCAAGTCGCTCAAGACGTTCGGCGAGAACTCGGCCGACTGACGAGCGCACCGCTTCACAGCGGTGGCTTCACCCGAGGGCGGTCTCCTCTTAGAGGGGCCGCCCTTCGTGTTTGCGGGGCCGGAGCGCCAGGACGAGCGCGCCGAGCGCGAGCACGGAGAGCAGTGCCCCCAGCCGGAAGCTGAGCGGGCGGTAGTCGAAGCGGACCGAGTGCGCCCCCGGCGGCACCCGCACCGCGCGCATGACGGCGTTGGCCCGTCGCACCGGCACGGGCGCCCCGTCCAGCGTGGCCTCCCAGCCGGGGTAGTGCGAGTCGCTCAGGAGGAGGTACCCCGGGCCGCACGCCTCCAGCGCCACCTCCACCCGGGACAGGCCCGCCTCCGTCACCCGCGCGGTGGAGCCCTCGCAGCCTGGACCCTCGAGGGGCTCACCCTCGGAGAGCAGGGCGGTGCGGCGCAGCGGTTGGGTGGGGTCCATGAAGGCCGCCTGGGCCTCGGCGTCCCCGGCCACCCGCGCGGCGTGCACCACGAAGGCCCTCGGCAGGGCGGTGTCCGAGCGGTAGAGCGTGGGCAGCCCGGGCAGCGAGAGGACGGGCACCAGGTCCTCGAAGGGCGGCGGGCCCCGGCGCACGTAGTAGCCCACCCCGGCCAGATCGAAGGCCGCGCGCGCTCCTGACTCGTAGAGGGACTCGATGCGCAGGGGCTCCGGCGCGCCATAGCCCTCGAAGACGCGCAGCCGCTCCTCCACGAAACGGTTGGGCACCAGGGCGTCCCGGCTGAGCGCGATGTATGAGCCTCCCTCGCCGGGCAGGGGCGCGGCGGTGGCGCTCGGGGTGGGGGAGACCTCGGAGAGCTCGTCCGAGTCGAGATCCACGCTGACCCGGCCCGCGTACCCGGGGGGAATGGCGGCGGCGAGCCGGGAGGCGCGGCGGAGCGACTCGAGCGGCGCGCTGCCCGTGCCCCCCTGCATCAAGTGGAAGATGCCCAGCTCCACCAGGGCCACCCCGGCCAGCGCGCGGCGGACGCGGTGGGCGCGGCCAGGGCCAGCGGCGGGGAGGATGAAGGCCAGGGCGCCCGCGCCGAGCGCCAGCACCACCCAGGGCAGTCCGGCCTCCACGCCGGAGCGGAAGAGGGGGAGTTTGGTGAGGGGCGGGCCCAGGAGCAGCGCGGCGAAGAGGGCGGCCACCACCAGGGTCACGTGCTGGAGGGAGCGCTGTCCCCGGCGGGCGCGGCGGGCGAGCACGTCCAGCCCGAAGGCGGCGAGCACCGCGACGCAGAAGGCCGCGCCGACGAAGTACTTCACCGGGTAGCGGAAGAGGTGGAAGGGCGGCAGCTGGAGGACGAGGGCCGCCGGTGGGAAGTGCGCGCCGAGCGCGAGCAGGGTGAGGACGAGGGCCCCCAGCGCGAAGGGCAGCGTGCGCCGCGAGCGTCCCAGGCCCGCGAGCGCCAGGGCGCAGACGAGGGTGCCCAGGAAGAGGACGAGGATGAAGAACTGATCGTCCCCGGCCCAGTAGCGCGAGCGCGGGTGCTCGGCGAAGGGCCATGCCACCGAGAGCAACTGGGGCCAGGAGAGGGACCACTCGAGCTGGTCCATGCGCCCCGCGCCCCGGGTGGAGTTGCGGGCGAACTCGAGCGCGGGCAGGGCCACCACCGCCCCGAGCACGAAGCCCCAGGCGAGCCCCGCTCCGGTGGCCACCACCGTGCGCACCTCGCGCCGCGCGGCGAGGGCCACGGCGAGGGCGAGCGGGGCCTGCCACAGCCACGTCTCCGGAGAGCCCGCGAGGAAGGCGAGGCCCGCGACGAGGGCCACCTGCGCGGCGCGGCGAGGGGAGGGCAGGAGCGCGGCCCGGCGCGAGGCCAGCAGGAGGAAGCCCGTCCACGCGGCGGCGCTGGCCACGTTCTGCTGGGCCGACAGCACGGCGAAGGGCGCCGAGAGCGCGAAGGCGGTGGCGCCCAGCATGGCCGCGGGACGGGAGGCGCGCAGGTGGCGCAGCAGGAGGAAGGTGCCCGCGGCGGCGATCGCCACGTGGAGCAGGTGCTGGAGGGTGAGGCCGAGCTCCGGGCCCGCGAGCAGCACGGTGAGCAGCCGCGGCGGATAGAACACCTGCGAGTACAACGTGGCGGCGAACGGCTGCCCGAGCCGGAGGTAGGGATTCCACAAGGGCAGCTCCCCGGCCCGCAGCGCCTCGAGGAGGAAGGCGGAGTCCGGGATGAAGATGCGGAAGGCGTCTCGCCCGGCCATCACCCGGCCCTGGAGGACGGAGCGGTACACGAGCGCCATGCCCGCGAGCAACCCCAGCCAGGGGATGAGCCGCCTTCGGAGCGCCTCGCGCATCCGCTCAGCTCGCGAAGCCCAGCCGGCGCAGCATCACCCGGCGGATGCTCGGGAGGCGGAAGCGGTAGATGAGGGCGTCCGAGAAGTAGTGCGCGAGCACTACGCCCAGGCTCAGCGTGGTGAGGCCTCGCAGCACCACGTGCGACTTCAGGTCCGCGGCCGCGGCGCTCACCGTGCCGTGCGAGGGCCCGGCGATGACCAGGTGCACCACGCCCAGTGCCAGCAGCGGCAGCATGGACAGCACCATCATCGGCCATACCCAGGCGCGGCTCACGCGGGAGGGCGGATCCCCCTCGCGCGGCTCCAGCATGCGGGCGGAGAGCAGGTAGTACTCGAGGCCATGCAGGCCGGGCAGCATCACGTTGCCCCAGGCGGGCGCCACCAGGGTGAGGCCCGTGGCCACGGCGACGGTGAGGAGGTAGAGCACCTTGGGCCCGCTGGCCGTCCCGGAGCGCAGCAGGGTGCGGAACAGCAGCCCGAAGTAGCCGAGCCACACCGTGAGCAGCACCGCCAGGGCGCCATGGGGCAGGGGCGTGCCCTGATCGATGTCCAGGTAGGGCGTGTCACCGGGGCGGGGGGACTCGGCGACGAAGAAGAGGCGCACCAGCACCAGCGTCAGCATCACCGGGACGAACCACAGCTGCAGCCGGCGCTCGAGCGGGGCGGGAGGGGTGATTCCCGCCTGGAAGCCCCGCAGCGTGTGCAGGGCCCAGAAGCCCTTGCACTGCGAGAGGATGTGGTGGAGCCCGAAGACGTTGAAGAGGATGCCCACCACGTAGGCGTAGCCCGTGGCGTCCGCGTAGTAGAGGGCAAACAGGAGCGCGCCTACCCCCAGCATCCCGAGGCTGCCGAGCAGCACCTGGCGCGGCTGGCGGGGCTCGGCGGTGAGCACGTCCCGGTGCACCGCGAAGAGCAGGAAGGTGAGCACCACGTGGGTGCCATTGCCGAGGAGGTACTGGGCCGTCCAGATGGCCATCCGGTTGGCCGAGCCGGACACCGGTGCGGCCAGCAGGGTGCTCACCATCCAGGCGAGCACCGTGAAGGCCAGCGGCACCACGAGCAGGAGGCCATCCAACCGGGGAGAGAACAACCACAGCCCTCGGAAGGAGAGGCTCCCGGCGGGGGCGGCGGACGGAGGGGTCAGCGCGGCGGTGGGGCTCGACGGCATCATCGAGCCGGAAGTGTAGCAGATGCCGCCGCGGGTCCGTTCAGAGGTTCACCAGCACCATCTCCATCAGGTCCGGCTTGCCCTCGGCGTGGAACTCGACGCGCAGCTTCTGGTCCGGGTCCCACTGCGTGCCGTCCCCCGGCCCCAGCTTCAGCAGGGCGAAGTTGCGCTGCCAGAGGATGCGGGTCCCGGGGTTGCCGGGAATGGGCATCAGCGCGCCCTGGATCTGCTCCCCATTCATGAGGGAGTGCCGCACCCGCTTCGCCCCCTGTTTGATGACTACGGCCTTGATGCCACTGGGCGCCGGGTGGGCAATCCCCGACGAGGTCACCTGGTAGAACTCCGGAGCACCACGTCCGTTCGGCAGTTGGTGGATGGCGCTCCAGATGCGCGCCACCGCCCCGACGTGCGCGTCACCGGCCAGGATCGTCACCTCCACTTTCGGACGTTGCACCATGAAGTCGAACAGCCGCGTCAGCAACTGCCCGCACTCCGCGAGGTTGTTCGGCGACACCCAGTTGTCGCGCAGGTCGTCCTTCACGCCGGCGATGTCACCCGTCGCTTCCGAGAGGGCGAGCGCCGCGGCCACCTCCGCGTGGACGACGGGCACGCCCACCACGACATAGACCCAGCGCAGCGTCTCGTCCTTGCGCCAGTCGTCGAGCACCGTATCGAGCACGCGATGCTGGTTCGCCCCCAGCACGCTCGAGCGGTGGTAGTTCCGGTTCGAGCGGCCATCCAGGAGGAGGAACCCGATGCCGTGCGAGCGGAAGCAGGAGAAGAACGAGTCATCCGCCGGCACCTGCGTGCCGTCCCGGTGCTTCAGGTAGGCCGGATCCAACGGCGGGTTGTTGACGGCCTGGAAGTCCCGGAAGGCTTGCGCCGCCGCCTGGAGGTAGCGCCGCGAGGACGGGAGATCATCGTCGTCGTTCGAGCCATAGCCATCGTAGATGTCGTGGTCGTCCCACATCATCACGGAGGGGCAGCTCGCGAGCACCCCCCGGATGTCCGGGTTGTCGCCCCAGAGGCGCACGTACTCGTCCCGGTACTCGGAGATGAGCTCGTCCAGGGAGACCGACGAGTCATGCTTCTCGTGCCATCTCCAGATGTCGTCGGCGTAGATCTGATCTCCGCAGTGGATGAGCAGGTCCACGCGCCCCGCGTCGATCTGCTTGCGCAGGCGCCTCCACATGTCGAAGCGGGTGCGCTCGTCCGAGTGCTCGATGGCATTGCAGCTCAGCAGCACGACGCGCAGGGGCCGTCCCTCGTCGGCGGGCAGCAGGCGGAAGGAGTAGCGGTGCTGTGCCCCGGACATGAGCGCCGGGGCCATGGGGCTCGGCAACCCGAGCGGCTGGCAGTCCACGGCGTACCGGAGGGTCGCTCCCGGTGTCAGCCCCGAGAGCTCGAACGTGCCCATCCGGTAGGGGCGTGCGTCCCGGAGCGGGATGGAGAGGAGCTGCTCTCCCCCCTGCGCCCGCTCCGACCAGGCCAGGTGCGCTACCTGGACGTTCGCATCCGCCACCACGGTGATTCGCGCGCTCGTGCGCGTGCATGCACCTACGAAAACCGCTCGGGCTTCGGCCATCGGGAGCTTCCCCCTTCTCCCCGTCACTCGGGACGGCGGGCATCTTGGACCCGCGCGCCCGAGCCGGCAAAAGCCACCCTCCTGGGGTGTCCGGCAGCCGTCAGAAGCTCGCCTGGACCATCAACCGCGCGGCGACGACGTTCTGCCGCGAGATGGGCGCGCCCTTCTTGAGCAGCGAGGTCTGGTCCGGCTGCTCCGTGAGGACGTACGAGCCCACCGACTCCTCGAAGATGACCGGAGTGCCCAGCTGGATGGGCAGGTCCGCGACGATCTTCGCGCCGAAGCCCTTGAACGAGTAGGTCAGCGAGGGGGTCACCTCCTGGATGGAACGCCTGCCGGTGATGGGTGCCTCGCCCACGGCGAACTGCTCGTCCGGGAGCACCATCGCGTACCGCAGCGCGACCTGCACCGGATTCCACTGGTACGCCACCTGGGCGCGGCCACCCGCCACCCGGATGTCGCCGTAGTCATTCTGGTAGACGCCGAAGTTGCCCTCCAGCTCGCCCGACAGCACGCCAGGGCCCACCGGCGCGCGCGCCGCGGCATCGGCGCCCACCTGCCACAGCCTGCCGAGGTTGAACGGCGCCTGGCCGACGAACGGGTTCCAGTTGCTGTTGATGAGCAGCGGCTTCTCCGACGACTTGGTGTTGAACACCGTCGAGTGGCCCACCAGCGAGTCCTTCACGTAGAAGCCGTTCACGAAGAACGCCATCTGGAGCTTGTCGGGCAGGGCCTGGGGGTCACGCGTCGCGAAGACGTCCTCGCCGATGCCGGTGTCGAGGCCCGCGCGCAGCACCACCATGGGGGTGCCGAGGGTCTGCGGCAGGTAGCGCTCGGGGATGTTCCGGCCTCCACCCGTGAAGATGCCGACGCCCGCCACCAGGGGGCCCGCCTGGGTGTAGAAGGTCGCGCCCACGTCCCGGCCCACCCGGAAGGCCAGGTTCTGGATGGAGCGGTCCGCGAAGAGCAGGGTGCCCGACTCGGTCAGGCGCTCACGGCCGTAGGGCACCCGGAACTGGCCCACCCTCACGTACGAGTTCCCGAGCACCTTCACCGGGATGTCCACGTACATGTCCAGCAGGCCCAGCGAGAGGCCCGGAGTCGGCGCCTTGATCTCCTCCTCACCGCCGAAGGCGAGCATCACGCCGTAACGCCAATCCGCCACGTTGCCGTTGAGCATGAGCCGGCCCTGCTTGAGGAAGAGGTACAGCCGCTCGTCGTTGCGGGCCCCGTCGTCGAGCTTCTGCGCGAAGCCGAGGAGCTGCAACCGGCCTCCGACGTTCATGCTCGCGTTCTCGGTCCGGAGGACTTCCGCGCCCTGGGCAACGCCAGACACTCCGAGGAGTGCGGCGGCAAGGGTTGCTGCGAGCTTGTTGCGCATCATGGTGTTTCCTCTCCGCGCCGTGCTCTTCACGGCTCTCGTCGAGCACAGGAGGTGCCCGGTGGGCGCTCGGACCGGCCGCCGCTCATGCCAGGAGCCCAGAGCAAGGGGCGCGCCAACACGCTTCCCAGGCGGCGGAGGGGGGAGGGCCTGCATCATCTGCGCGGCCGTCTCCTCCCGCGCAGGACTTGCACTCCGGCGGGGTCTCCCCCCCTCGCGGGCCGCCGCGGCACATCGCTTGAAGAAGGGTGCGGCGTACCCGATGGAGACCCCAATGCCCAATCCCTCTCGATGGAACAGCAGCCGCCCCGCGGGCTTGCTCCCGGTGGCGCTCCTGCTCCTGGTGCTGGGGGGAGAGGCCCGGGCCGGTGACGAGCGGCCCTTCTCGGAAGGAGAGGTGCTCGCCTACCAGGTCTCGCTGGGAAAGCACGGGCGGAGCGGGACGGGGTGGCTGCGCGTGCAGCCCGCCCAGCCGGTACGTGAGGAGCCGGTGGTGCTGCTGCGCTTCGATTTCGAGACCACCGTGGGGCCCTTTCGCATCCAGCACCACTCGCGCTCGTGGCTGAGCACCCAGCGCATGACGGCCTTGCGCTACGAGGTGGACGAGCGCGTCCCTCTCAAGTCCAAGCGCGAGCAGGTGGACATCTTCCCCGGCGAGCGGCGCTGGGCGCGGGCCACCACCCAGGGAAAGAGCAGCTCGCTGGAGCCGCTGGACGAGCTGTCCTTCCTCTACGCGCTGCGCACGATGACGCTCACGCCCGGGCTCGTCCAACGGCTGGACCGGCACTTCGATGCGAAGCGCAACCCGGTGGTGGTGCGCGTGCTGCGGCGTGAGCCCTTGCGCGTGCCGGCCGGGGAGTTTTCCACCGTGGTGGTGGAGATGGAGGTGCGCGACCCCGAGCGCTTCGGTGGCCGGGGCGTGCTGCGTCTGTACCTCACCGATGATGAACGCCGGCTGCCGGTGCGCATCGAGTCGCAGGTGCCCGTCGCCGGGCAACTGGTGCTCGAGCTCGAGCCGCCCCCGCCGGACAACGACAGGAGAGCCGAACCATGAAACGCCTCGTTCCCATTCTCATGATGTCGCTCGCGTGGCCGGGGATGGCCGCCGCGCAGTCCGGTGTGGAGCTGCAGCCCGGTGGCGAGCTGGCCATCGACGGCACGTCCACGGTGCGCGACTTCACCTGCAAGGCGAAGGTCGTGGAGGCCCGGTTCACCCCGGGGGAGGCCGGCGGTGCGCTCGTGCTCGAGCAGCTGGCCGGAGCGCTGCGCGAGGTGCAGCTGGAGGTGCCCACCGGCAAGCTCGACTGCGCCAACGGGACGATGAACGAGCACATGTATGGCGCTCTGCAGCTGACGCAGCACCCCACCATCCGCTTCCGGATGAGTGGCTACGAGGTGGGCGCCGCGAAGGACGGCCAGGTGCCCCTGCGCATCCGCGGCGAGCTCACGATGGCGGGAGTGACACGGCCCATCGACATGGTGGCCCGCGCCACGTCCGCGCCCGAGGGGAAGTTGCGCGTGCAGGGCCGGTACCTGCTGCGCATGACCGATTGGAGCGTGCGCCCGCCCACCCTGATGTTGGGGACCATGAAGGTGGGGGACTCGGTGGTCGTCCGCTTCGACTTCGCGCTCGCGCGGAAGTAGGCCCCCGGCTCAGGGAGTGCCAGGGCCCGCCAGCGGGGGCGCGGCGGGTGAGAGCACCTCGGCGAGCCGGCGCGACAGCCGGGGCCGGCCGCTCGACTCGTTGAGGTGCGTCACGTCGATGAAGTCCTCGGGGGTGAACTCGGGCGCTTCCGACAGGTCCACCACGGGCACGCCCGCCTCACGCGAGAGGCGCGCCACCACCTCGGCGAGCCGTGCGCGGCCCTCGGGCGTCAGCCGCACCCAGGCCCCGTTGCGCGGGGCAAGCAGCAGCACGGTGCGCTCGGACACGCCGGCCAGCGCCCGCAGCGCCTCCGCGAAGGCGGCCACCTTGCCCTCGTCGAAACGCAGCTCCAGCAGGTCGCTCGTCTCCACCCGCCACGCCAGGTCCTGCTCCAGCACCTCCGGCGCCGAGCGCATCCGCGCCCAGGCCAGGTAGTCCTCGCGCGTCTCGTCGAACACGAGGCGCACCTCGCCCCGGCGCACGGCGTCCCATTCGGGCACGGACCGCCCCTCCACCCGATCCCTCCCGGCCCGCACGCGTGCCGCCAGCGCCTTGCGTCCGGCATCCGGCTCCTCCGGGCCCAGCCCGTCGAAGAGCTGATGCTCCAGCAGCGAGGTGACGGCCAGCGGCGAATTCCCACCCAGCGCCTGCAGCGCCGCCAGGTGCGAGGCCTCCTCCGGCGAGCGCAACGCCGTCTGCGCGAGATCTCCCGGCGTGGCCAGCAGGGCCTGCTTCACCTGGGCCAGCTCGCGGAAGCGCGAGGCCTGTCCACGCGCCAGGGTGGCCTGGAAGGGGGTGAACTCCACCACCGTCAGCCGCGCGCGATGGCCGCTCCGCTGGAAGGCCTCCGCCACCCGGAGCGCCAGCAGCCGTTGCACCTCGGGCTCCACGCCCGGGAAGCCCAGGTTGTAGGCGGTGACGCGCGGCCCTCGCAGGTGGGCCTCGAACACCTCCGGCGAGAAGCCGTGCTGGATGATGGACGAGCCGAAGACGAGCGCCGCGTCCTCCCTCGCCGTGAGGTCCGGCAGCACCTGGAGGAAGTCCCGGACGCGGCCAGCCCCCTCGGTGAGGCGGGCCCGGGTGTCCGCGCTCGTGGTGCGCTCGAGCAGGGCGATGAAGCCGCGCGCCATCCCCAGCGCCGCCAGCAGGACGCCGAGGCCCACGGCCAGGGCCTTCGCGGCGGTCCGGTTCTCGGCGGGCAGGGGAGGGCTCATCGGCGCATCGGCTCCAGGGGCACGCACCGCCGCTCAGGCGGACTTCGCCCCGCTGGCGGCCTGTTCGCCCTTCTCCGCCGTGGGAATGAAGACGCGGAAGGTGGTGCCCTTGCCGACCTCGCTCGACACCTCGATGCGCCCGCCCATCGCCGTGACGATGCCGTGGCAGATGGAGAGGCCCAGTCCCGTTCCCACTCCCACCGGCTTGGTGGTGAAGAAGGGCTTGAACAGCCGCTGGAGGTTCTCCGGTGGAATCCCCACGCCCGTGTCCTGCACCGAGACCACCACCCACCCCGCCTCCGCGCGCGCCGTGGTGACGCGGACACAGTGGCCCTTCGCATCCCCCTCGGGAATGGCCTGGCCGGCGTTGACGAGCAGGTTGAGGAAGAGCTGCCCGAGCCGCGACTCGTTGGCGAGTACGCGCGGCACCTCTCCGTACTCCTTCACCAACTGCGCGCGGTGGCGGATGGTCGTCCGGGCCAGGCTCGCGCACGAGTCGAGCACCGCGTGGATGTCCACCGCGCCGAAGTTCTCGTCCTCCCGGCGCGAGAAGCTCCGCAGGTCATGCACGATGTTGCGCATGCGCTCGCCGCCCTCGAGCGCTTCGCGCAGCGCCTGTTGGATTTCCTGCGACTGCTCAGCCGAGAGCGGCTTGCCCGCCTCGCCCGCCTCTCCCAGCTCGTCCACCGCGTAGCGCAGGTTGCTCAACACATAGGAGATGGGGTTGTTGAGCTCGTGGGCCACGCCCGCGGCCAGCGTGCCCAGCGACACCATGCGGTCCGTGGTGCGCAGCTTCTCCTGCACCTGCTTGCGCTCGGTGACGTCGCGCGCGATGGACACCACCGCCATGTGGCCGTCGAACGGGATGGAGAACGTCACCACCTCGCCCAGCACCTGCTGGCCTTCCCGGTGCCGGAAGCGCACCTCCCGGGCCGAGCCGGGCATGGACGTCTCGGCGAGGGGATCCTGCTCCCCGGGCATGAGGAGCTCCTCCACGGGCCGGCCCCGCAGCTCCTCCTCGCGCTCGTAGCCCAGCAGGGCGACGGCCGCGGGGTTGGTGAAGAGCAGCGTGCGCTGGCGGTGGACGAAGATGGCATCTGGCGTGCGCTCGATGAGGGTGCGGAAGCTGGCCTCCGAGCGCCGCAGGGCCTCCTGGTCCTGGCTGAGGCGCTCGGCCATCTCGTCGAAGGCGCGGCCCAGCGTCCCCAGCTCGTCCACCCCGCGCAACCCGGCGCGCGCGTTCAGCTCCCCCGCGGCCAACTGGCGGGCGACGGACTCCAGGCGCCGCACGCGCCGCCCCAGCGAGAAGTGGAAGAACAGGCCCAGCACCCCGGCGATCAGCACCAGCAGGAGGCTGGAGCGCAGCGCGGAGCGCTCGGCCCGGTAGCGCTGTGCGGCCTTGAGCTGGGACAGGTCATGCTGGAGGTAGAGGATGCCCACCCGCGAGCCCTGGCTCTCCGAGCCGAGCTGGATGGGGTAGTAGCCCTCCACCCGCGAGCCGTCCTCGCTCACCCGCACGTCTCCGCTCATCCGCACCCGCGCGGCCTTCATGTGGGCGAGGGCCCCCGGACGGATGAGCTCCGGCCAGGCCTCCCAGACCGGATGGCCGAGCAGGGCGAGCCGGGTGGAGGCCAGCACGTTGCGCTGGTCGTCGAGAAGCAGTGCCACCGTCAGGTCGGGACTGGAGCCCAGGTCGGCGAGCTCCTCGCGTACGGCTTCGAGCTGCCCGGTGCGCAGCAGGTATTCGAGCGTCCCCTGCAGGTGCGTCATCCGGAGGGTGACGTCCTCGCGGACGTGCTCCTCCACCTGCTGCTCGCTGTGCGCCATGTCACGCCGCAGGGTGTAGAGGCCGAAGAAGCACGCATACGCGAGCAGCAGCAGCGGGACGAGCACCCGCATGGACAGCAACCGGTGCCACCCGGCGCGCTGGGCGGGGACAAGGGCTTTCATGGAGACACCCGCAGCAGCGGCGCTGCATCGAGCAGCCGTGAGGACTCGGTCCGCCCTGGGAGCCCGGGGAGGAGCTGGTGGTAGCGCAGCAGCTCCCCCATCCGCTCGAGGGTCTCCTGCAGGCCCGGCCGGGAGCCGGTGAGCAGGGGGCGTTGGGCCTGCTCGTCCATGAGCCGCACGCCGGACGAGGCCTCGTGGAACCGCCGCGGCTCCAGGCCGAGCCGCCCCGCCATCCGTTGCATCGCCTCCTCGGGGTGCTGCTGTTTCCAGGCCAGGGTGGCGAACCAACCGCGCAGCAGCGCGTCCACCTGCCGCGGCCGGGCCTCGAGGAAGTCCTTGCGGACCACCAGGACGTCGACGATCTCCCCGGGAATGCGTGAGCTGTCGAAGAGCTTGCGCGCGCCCAGGTCGGCGAGCCGCTGACAGTACGGCTCGAAGGTCACCACCGCGTCCAGCTCGCCCCGCTGCCAGGTCTCCACCTGGGTCTCCAGCGAGCCGATCTCCACGCGCACGTCCTCGCGCCGCAGCCGGGCCTGTTCCAGCACGCGGGTGAGCATGTACATCCCGAGCAGCGACTCCTCGGAGCCGACCCGCCGGCCCGCGAGCGCGGAGAGGGACTCCATGTCGGGCCGGACCATCAGGCAGTCCGCTCCATGGGAGGCGTCGAGCACCAGCACCACCCGCGGATCATGGCCGAGCTGCTCGAGGGACAGCACCTCCTCGAGGCTGGCGGACACAGCGTCGATGGCGCCATTGCGGAAGGCCCGCATGAGCTGGGCGGAGGACCTGTACTCCACGAGGTGGACGTATCGGGAGGGGAGCAGCCCCAGCTCCTGGCCGAGGAAGAGGGGCTCGTTGCCGGGCCAAGGGATGGTGCCCATCCGGAGCCGGGGCTCGGGTGTTGGCGTGCAGGCGCCCAGCAGCAGCAGTGCCGCGAGCAGCCAGCTCTGGGGTCTGGGCGCGTTCATCGGGGGTCCAGATCCAGGATATCAAGGAAACCCGCTCCGCCGCGAAGATCCGCCTGCCCGTTCCCAGGGCAGGCAGCCCGGCTCAATCGAGGAAGCGGCGCTCCCAGCGGCGGGTCTCCTCCGGGTACGGGAACCGCAGACGCTCCGGATCCTTGTAATAGAGCCAGGGCTCCAGGACGCGCGCCAGCTCCCGGTACGCGGGCAGCATCTGGCCCTGCTCGGTGTCGCCGGCCTCGGGCCAGGGGCCCAGGGTCACGACGGCGCGATCTCCGTTCAGCTCCTGCACGGTGGTGCCGGGGGAGGACAGGCGGGCCCGCAGTCCCTCCACGCCTCCCAGTTCACCGAGGACGGGTTGGCCCAGGAAGGTGAGCCAGGCGGGACTCCGCACGCGGGTGCCGAGATTCAACGTGAGGTGATCCAACTCCGGGATGTCCAGGCCCGGGTAGCGGAAGCAGTACTCGTGGAGTTTCCGGTCCACTCCCACCAGGTGGGTATCACAGTGGAATGAGAGGCCGACATGACCGGAGCACAAGGGCAGGGTACTCGCCAACTCCAAGGCCAGCTCTCGTACCCTCCCTGGCCCGTGATCCTCCAGGTACTCGGTGGGGATCCAGATGCTCAATGCGCAGACTTCCCCTGTGTTCCCAGGCCGGAAGGGATTCTCTGGAGTTTTTCCGTAATATGTAAACCGATACCGTTGCCCGCCGTCCGAGCCCAGTAGATCGATGTGCAGCCGATGTCTTTCGAGCAGCTCGCGCCGCGTGAGTTCCCAACCCGCCTCATCGAGATCCTGCCACTGCCCTTCGTGGTCCAGATACCACTGGAGCATCTGAGGTCCCACCACACGGAGGTATGCATCGAGGGACTGCATCACCGCCTGCACCATCTCTACATGGGACCGCTTCATGTAGAAGCACAGGCTCAGCCCTTCGCGGATGGGGTGTCCGTTCCGTGCGTGGGTGTGAATTCTTGGATAATGCTCGCTCATGGGAGGATTCCCCATCGAGGGGTGATGGTCTGGGGGGTCACTCGCAAGGCATCTTCATACACCTCGCCCTGAGTACATCCATGATGGGGAGATGTCTTGGGGTACTTCCTCCATTTATCAGCAGATTCCTTGCGGTCGTTCATGCAGGGAAATTTGAAATCGTAGATGGCCTGGACATCCAGCGGGCTCCCTGAGTGCAGGACGACATCGGGCCGGATGGTGCCTCGGAGCTCGTCGCCACATCCCCTATCAAGAAGGTCCTTCACCTCCTCGCAGCTCACGAAAGTCGTCGTTCCCGCTTGCTTGTCATAGCGGTAGCACGGATCCAGGCTGAAGCCTCCCTGGCGGAGTCTGCTCAGCACCTGCCTGGTGCACTCCATCGCGACCTCGTGCATCTCCGCTCCGAGACGCATGGACCACGTGACACGCCTGCCCTTGCCGTCCACCGTCCAGTTCATGCATTCGGCGTCCGAGGGACTCTGGTCCTTGAACTCCGTCGGGTAGCGGAGGAGGACCTCCGAGCGCGCAAGGTCGGCGCACCGCTCCAACTCCTCTTCGATGTCCTTCCGCGTCGTCTCGTGCAGCACCCGAAGCACCGCGACCCCCGAGGCCACGGCCGAGCCCACCGTCTGCGCGGTCCCGCTGGTGATCTCCCGGCCCGCCAGGGTGGCGCAATACTTCGGATCCTTCAGACAGGCGTTCGACAGCGAGTCACAAGTGTCGTGACTCGGGGTCCCGAGGCCCGGGGTGTGCACACAAGCCCCGAGCAATACACCGCCCACCAGTGCCAGCCATGGCCGCGACATGGGCGCGCTCAGTTGTTGGAGTAGAAGAGGCCCACCTTGCCGGGCAGCCGGCGGAACTCCAGCGTCGGCATGTCGTCGCTGTTCTGGAACTCCGGAGTGCGCGAGGCCAACTCCTGGAGCTTCTCGTCACCCAGGGCGATCAGCTCCTCGAAACCGGCGAGCCCGTTCTCCAAGCCGATGGGCCCGAACAGCGCCCGGCCCTCGTCGTACTGCCGCAGGAACACCTCGCGCTGGTGCGGCCGCAGCGGCTCCGCCGAGGCGATGAGCGTGAGCCCGTTGCCGTACGCCGGAATTGCCTTCACGTGGGGAAACACCTCGTGGATGCCGTGGTACAGCGACGCGATGTCCGGCCCGAAGATGTGCTGCGCCAGCACGCCCCCCGGCTTCAGGCGCGAGCGCGCCATCTCGTAGAACTCGCGGCTGAACAGGCTGGAGGAGCCCGGCAGGTACGGGTCCGAGACGTTGATGGAGATGATGTCGTAGCGCTCGGGCGTGGTGGCCAGGAAGTGCCGCCCGTCGGTCACGTGCACCTGGACGCGCGGGTTGTCGAAATAGCGGTGGTTGCCCGGGCTGAACAGGCTGGCGTGCTCGACGAGCGCCGGGACGATCTCCACCGCCTCGATGGCGCGCACCTCGGCGACGCGCGAGAACGCCCCCGCCGTGATGCCGTAGCCCGAGCCGATGTTGAGCACCCTCTCCAGCTGCGGCGCGTAGAGGATGGGCAGGTACGCCTGGGACTCCTGCACGTACTGGGTGCTCGGGTCTCCGTACAGGTAGACGAGGTCCGTGCGGTTGTTGAGCACCCGGAGCCGGCCCTCGTCCATGCGCACTACGCTGAAGATGCCGTGCGCGTCCTCACTGCTCACCAGCGCGCTCTTCGCGTCCACCACCGGCGGCACCTCGGTGCTGCGCGGGAGGATGATGGTCAGGAAGCCCAGGCCCGCCACCGCGGCCAGGGCATGGTCCGATGGCTTGAAGTGCTTGCGGAACGCGTACACCAGCCCCAGCAGCGACAGCACCAGCAGCGCCGAGTTGAAGGCGATGAGGCCGTTGGAGCCGATGAGGTTGATGAGCACGTAGCCGCTGGCCAGCGAGCCCACGAGGCTGGCCAGGGTGTTGAACCCATACACGAGCCCCACCCAGCTCGCCGGGTTCTCCACCCCCGCGGGCCGGGCGGCGAGCGTCAGCGGGAAGAGCAGCCCGAGCGCCGTGGCCGGGAACACCACCATCACGAGGATGAAGAGGACGACGAGGCCCGGGTTGTTCGCCTGCAGGGCCGAGCGCTCCAGCAGGAACGCGGCCGAGAAGGAGATGAGCGTGAAGGCGCAGGAGTACAGCAGGATGCGCCACAGCGGATTCGGCCCGCGCAGCAGGGCGCTGCTCATGCGCGCCGCCTGGCCCATGAAGAGCAGGATGAGCGCCAGCGCGATGCTCGTCACGTAGACGCGGTTGCCGAACGTCAGCGACAGGAAGCGCGTCCAGGTGATCTCACACGACAGCGCGATGAAGCCCGAGAAGACCGCCAGCGTCAGCAGCAACGGGCGCCCGAGCAGCCGGCCCTCCACCTCGCTCGTGGCCGTGGGGGCTTCGTCACCGGCCGCCTCGGCCCCCGCCGGGACGGGCGGGAAGTAACGGCTGGTCAGCAGGGCGGCGCAGAAGATGAGGCCGTTGAGCGTCGCCGCCGCCGCACCGGCCCGGATGCAACCCAGGTAGTAGATGAGGACGAAGCTGGCGACGATGCTCCCCGTGGCGCCGCCGATGGTGTTGATGCCGTAGAGCGCGGACACCTGCCGGCGGTCCGTGACGAGCTGGCTCACCAGCGGCAGCGTCATGCCCATGAGCGTCGTGGGCACCGCGATGAGCGCGGCGCAGACCGTGAACTGCGTGGCCAGCAGCTTCAGCAGCGGCGCCGTCGGCGAGCCCGAGAGCGACAGGTAGAAGCCCTGGTGCGTGAAGAGCGTCCAGGTGACGAGCAGGGCGCTCAGGCCCACCAGTAGCTCCACGCCGCCATAGGCCGCCAGCGGATGGGCCGCCAGCCACCGGCCACGCTTGAGCAGCTGGGACATCAGGAAGCTGCCGAGCGCCAGACCGAGCATGAACACGGTGATGACGCACGACATCGAATAGATGGTGCTGCCGAGGATGATGCCGAACCCGCGCAGCCAGATGATCTGGAACACGAGCGACGTCATGCCCGTGCAGAACAGGAGCGCGCAGAGGAAGCGGAACCGGGAGCGGCTGAGCGTCGTCGGGGCTGTCATGGAATCTCGAGGGCGAGCCGGGAGTAGGGGGCGAGCGCGCGGAGCCGCGCGAGGTACTTCTGGGCCTCGTCCTGATCTCCACGCTGGAGCGCCAGGCGGGCGAGTGCCTCGGTGGCGGCGAGGTCCGTGGGGTTGTGGTGGACGGCCTCCTCGAGCAGCGCCCGGGTGCGCCCGGGCTCCAGCGGAGGCTCCACGCGGGCGGCCAGTCCCAGCACCTGCCCCGTCCACACCGCGGCGGCCGGGTGCGCCGGGTACACCTCCAGCGCCCGGCGGAAGTCGGCTGTGAGGGGCTCCGCGTTCTCCAGCACCTCCGCGGGCGGCCGGGCACCGAACGCGTCCAGTGCCGCCACTCCCTTCAGGAAGTGCTGGTCCGCCTCGTGGACCCGCTGGACGCTGGCGCGCAACGACTCCAGCGACTCCGGGCCTCCAGGGCCCGCGCGCAGGTGCTCGAAGATGAAGTCCGGGTCGTAGGAGACGAGCCGCTCGACGGTGGAGGCAATCTCCTTGGGCGGATCCTGCGGGAGGAAGTCCAGCACCGGGTTCATGTCCCGGTTGACGAGCGGCACGCGCGAGGCGATCTCCGCCAGCCGCTCGGGGCCCGCCCGGAAGCTGGCGAAGAAGACGGCCGGGTCCCCCCAGCCGAAGCCCTCCAGGTCCGCCCGCGCCACCCGCTCGAACTTCTCCCGCCACGCCTGCCAGTCGATGTTCGCCTCGTCGCGGAAGCCAATGAGGAAGGCCTCCTGCGTGTTGAGGCCCAGCGGCAACCACAGCAGGCTCTGCGGGAACACTTCCTGGAACGTCTTCAGGATGACCAGCGCCTTGGTGGTGCCCGCGTTCAGCGGCAGCCACGCGAGCACCACACCCCCGGGCCGCAGGTGCCGGCGCGCCTCGCGGAAGTGCTCCTGCGTGTAGAGCCGCAGGCTGCCCTCGCTCGCGAGGATCATCGAGTCCGACATGATGACGTCGTACGTGTCGGGGCTCATCTTCAGGAAGTGCCGGCCGTCCATCACGTCCACGCGGACGTTGGGGCGGCGGCTGGCCTTCTCGTTGAGGGCCTCGAAGTACTGCTCGGCCATCGGAATCATGTGCTCGTCGAGCTCGGCGATGTGCAGCAGCTCGGGCTCGTAGAGCTGGAGGGTACGGGCGAGCTCGCCCACGCCGTAGCCGATCTCCAGCACGCGGCGCGGGGCGGAGTGCACCAGCATGGGCAGGTGCGCCTGCAGCCGCTGCGTCTGGCGGCGTGCGGGCACCGTCTCTCCGGACTGGAAGGGGCCGCCCATGAGCACCCGCTCCCCGTGCGCGTCCTCGGCCACCAGCACCGGCTGCAGGCTGCCCTCGCTCTGGGCGATGATGTGGAAGCCGGGCCGCAGCCCCGCCTGCTCGTAGAAGCGCGTGAGCCAGTCCCCGCTGAACCAGCCCACCAGTCCCAGCGCCGCGAGCCCCACCCCCACCGCCACCTGGCGCGTGGGCAGCGGCCGGAGCGTCATGCCCGCCACGCCCGCGGCGATCAGCAGGTTGAGCCCCGCGGTGAGCAGCAGCGCGTGCGACGTGCCCACCCAGGGAATGAGCACGAAGCCCGTGAGGCACGAGCCCAGCACCGAGCCGAGGGTGTTGGCCGAGTAGAGGTTGCCCACCGTGCGCCCCAGCAGCCGCAGCGGTCCCGCGTACAGCTTGCCGGCGAGCGGAAAGAGGCCTCCCAGCAGGAGGGTCATCCCGAAGAGCAGGAGGAAGGCGGTGGCGATGGTGACGGGCCGGTGCCCCAGGCCGCTGATCAGCGACAGCACGGGCAGGGTGATGAGCCCGAGCAGTCCCAGGAGGAGCTCGAAGAGGATGAACAGCCGGAGATCACTCAGGCCGGGAGGACTCCAGCGGCTGAGCACGAGGCTGCCGAGGCTGATGCCCAGCAGGTACACGGAGAGGACGCAGGCGAAGGTGGCCAGCTTCCCCAGCAGGAGGAAGTCGAGAGTGCGGAACCAGATGACCTCGTAGGCGAGCGCGCAGAAGCCGGAGAGCGCGAAGGCTGGCAGAAGGATGCGAGCCGAGGCCCCCTCGCCCGATTTCCCTTCTCCCTCTGGGAGAGGGACGGGGTGAGGGTGCCGGGCCTCCGTGCTTTCCCCCCGTGCCTCGCCCCGGGCCTCCCTGCGCGCCATCACCAGGGCGGCGAGGCCCGTGACGGAGTTGAGCAGGAGGGCGGCGTGGTAGCTGGCCTCGTAGCCGATGGCCCACACCAGTCCCAGCATGAGGATGGCGCCGGCGGAGGAGCCCAGGGAGTTGATGGCATAGAGCCGGCCGAGCGCGGACTTCACGCCCTCGGCATGGGTCACCGCGTGCCGGACGATCGCCGGCAGCGTGCCGCCGATGAGCGTGGCGGGGATGGCGATGAAGACGAAGGCGATGAGGAAGACGAGCCACTTGACGGTGGCATGGGGCGCCCGGGTGTAGAGGGCCTCGTAGAGCGCGCCAGTGTGCTGGAAGGCATAGAAGGCGATGAGCCCGCTGAGGGCGACGCCCAGCTCCAGCACTCCATAGAGGATCAGCGGCCGCCGTGCGGGGCCGTCCACGAGCCTGCCGAAGAGGTACGAGCCCACCCCGAGCCCGAGCATGAAGGCCGTGATGACGGCGCTCACGCTCTGGGTGGTGCCTCCCAGCAGGTAGGTGAAGATACGGGTCCAGAGGACCTGGAAGAGGATCCCCGACAGCCCCGAGAGGAAGAAGAGCCGCAGCACCCAGGGCCGGATGGCGGGCTCGGGGGAGGAGGCTTCATCGCTCGTCGGGGGGGCGGGAGGATCGGGCGGACGGAGCACCGCGGCCGTGGTCTGTCTCATCGGGGCGTGGCCGCGAGGATGCCACACCCCCAGCGAAACGTCTCATGGACGGCTGGTGGGCGGTCAGGGGAGCTCGAGCCGCGGCTCGGCGACGAAGATGCAGAGGGAGACGGCGTCGCACTGCCGGTGCAGCGAGGGTGCCCGTCCCCCATAGCGCGAAGCCCAGGCCCGCTGCCTTCATCCATGTCCGCATCGCTGTGCCCCCCTCATGGTGTTGCTGACGGCGTGTTGCTGAGGGCGTGCTACCGGCGGAACCTGTCACGGTGCGCACCCGGGCAAGGCGTCACAATCGGCGGCCTTCCGCCCGGCGGCCGCCCGTCAGGAGGGCCGGTGCGGCAGGCCAAAGTCCGTGAAAGACGAATTCGTGACATCCTGGATAATCCCTGATTATTTCCTGGATTGCTGGATAATTCCAGCATAGCTGGCAAGTCGCGCACTTCCGCTGGCTTTCGCTGGTGCACAAAAGGTGCTCATGAAACGAGGCTTGCCATGACGAAGGACTTCCTGAAGGACCAGGTGTGCGTGGTGACGGGTGGGGCGCAGGGGATTGGCTGGGCAACGGCGCGGCAGCTCGCGGCGGCGGGTGGCACGGTGTACGTGTGCGACATCTCCGAGGAGCACCTGGCGACGGCCCCGGCCCGGGCGGCCGAGCTGCCCTGGCCCGAGCGCTTCCACTTCTCGCGCTGTGACGTGTCGGACCGCCAGCAGGTGGAGGCGTGGTGCGCGGGCATCCTGGAGAAGGAGGGCCGCATCGACGTGCTCATCAACAACGCGGCCTTCGTGCGGTGGGAGAACGTGCTCGACATGTCCGTGGAGGACGTGGAGCGGACGATGGCGGTGGGCTTCAACGCCATCGTCTACACCACCCACCAGGTGCTGCCCGCCATGCTGGCGCGGGGGCGGGGGCAGATCGTCAACGTCGGCTCGTCGGCGGGACGCGTCTTCGCGGGCAACTCGTCCGCGGCCTATGCGGCGGTGAAGGCGGCGGTGGACGGGTACACGCAGACGCTGCAGGTGGAGCTGCGCGGCTCGCCCGTGCACGTCATGCTCGTGCGCCCCGGGACGGTGGCGGGCACGGAGTTCTTCGGCAAGCACGTGCCCTCTTCGCGGATGCCGCGGCTGGCGGACTTCGTCCCGCCCCTGGCTCCCGATGAGGTGGCGGCGGCCATCCTGGAGGGACTGCAGCGGCGCCGGCCCATCGTGGACGTGCCCCGCTCATTAGGGATGTTCTACCTGCTCTTCGAGCATGCACCGGGCTTCATGCGCTGGCTGGCACGCGTGGGCGGTAACGCCCGGAGCGACTTCGGCATGCTCCCGAGCCGGACCTGAGTCACCCGCCCGAGTCACCTGCCTGCGTCACCCGGAGGCGCGCAGTCGCGCGGCGAGGGCATTCCGCACGGACTCCGCCACCTGCCCGGTGTCGGGCAGCAGCTCCTCGGGCAGCCAGTAGAAGAGCGTCCGGCCCTCGGCCTCCACCCGGCTGCGCGTGAAGGACATGCCTCCCGCGCTGGCCCGCTCGCCGCTCTGGGGAAGGCAGCGGCGGCACAGGCAGGGCAGGGGCCCCCGCGCATCGTGCGCCGTGAGGTTGACGCGCGGCGCCTCGACAGCGCCCGCCTCGGCGCCTCCCACCGCGCCCAGCAGCAGCGCCACGTCCCCGGCGGCCAGCGCCCGCGGCGTCTGGAGGGACATGCCCAGGGCCCCCTTCGCCGCCTGGATGCCCTTGCCCGACTCGAAGCGGATGCGGGGGATGAGGGCGGTGATGTCCGTGATGGGCACGCGGTTGGGCGCGGCGAGCCACGCGCCGTCCTCGAACCGGAGCCCCTCGAGCACCGCCACCAGCCAGAGCGCCTCCGACGGCGGCCGCACGGTGACGAGGAAGAGCCGCCCACCGGCGCGCAGCGGCTCCAGGTGCTTGCTGGCGCTGCGGTAGCGATCGACGGGGAGCACCTCGCCAGGGGCACGGCCGGCCGCTTCCTTCTCGAACACGGCCTTGCTGATGATCGCCAGCATGTCGGGCATGTCCCCGATTCTACCAGGGCGCGTAGAGTCCGCGGACATGGGCCTCCTGGATCCGGCCGCAGTGCGGCTGCTCGACGAGAATGCCGAGGTGCGCCGTGACGCGGTGGATGCCGTGGACACCTCGGCGCCGCCGGGCCGCTTCGCCCTGCGCCAGGCCCTGCTGACGGACGAGGACGCCGAGGTCCGCGCCTCCGCCGCGCGCCGGCTGGGGGACGCCCGGGATGAGCGTTTCGTCCCGGCCCTGCTCGAGGCCCTGGGAGATCCGATGCCCAGTGTCCGCGACCGGGCCTGGCGCGCCCTGGCCCGGCTGGGCGCGGAGGCACTGCTGCCGCCGGTGTCTCGCGCCCTTCGCGAGGAGCCGGTCTGGTGGGTGCGCCGCGCGGCGATTCGGGCAGCGGCCTCGGTGGCGGGGACGGGGGCCCTGGAGCTGCTGCTGGAGGCGCTGGAGGACCCCTTCTGGCGGGTGCGCAACGCGGCGGTGCAGGCGCTGGCCTGGCTGGGAGAGGCGGACGCGCTCGTGCGGCAGCGGGTGCGCGCCGTGGCGGACGGTTCCCGCATGGGCGCGGTGAGGGCCGCCACCGCGTACCTGGAGGGCGTGTGGGGTGGGGCGGCTCTGGCTCCGGAGGCTCCGCCCCTGTTCGTGCCCGAGCCGCTCCAGGTGGGCGCGGGGGCCCTCGACAACGAGGACCCGGCGGTGGTGACGGCGCGGCTCGAGCGGATGCCCGCCTCGGACGTGCCCGTGTCCGAGCTGGTGAAGTGGCTCGGAGATCCGCACGAGCCGCTGCGGGCCCTGGCGCGGCGCCGTCTGCGCGAGCGGCGGGAGCCCGAGGCCCTCCGGCTCGCGCTGAGGTGGTTGGACGAGCCGCGCGTCCCGCATGCCGCCGGCGAGGTCCAGGCCCTGCTCGAGCGGCTCGACGTGGATGACGTGGCGCTCGCTTCCCGGATTCTCGATGAGCCGCCGAGGCCGGGCGCGGTGGGGCTGGCGGCGCGGGTGGCCGCGCGCAGGGCGCACGCGGGTCTGCTGGAGCGGATCCGTCCCCTGGCCCGGCACCCCGAGCCGGCGGTGCGGCGCGCGGCGCTCTCGGGGCTCGTTCATGATCCGGAGAGCCGGGCCGTGGTCCTGTCCGCGCTCGAGGACTCCGAGGAGAGGGTGCGCGAGGGGGTGCTCGCCGCGTGGGAGCGGCGGCCGGTAGCTCCCGAGGCGCTCGAGGCCCATGCCCGTGCGCTGGTGGCCTTCGCGCCCGCAGCCCGCTCCTCGCGCGAGCGCCGGGCCGTGGCGGAGGCGGCGGCCTTCCTGGAGGACGAGGTCCTGCTCGCACGGGCCTCGGAGGACGAGGACCCGTCCGTCCGCGCGGTGGCGTTGGCGGCGCTCGCGCAACGCGGGGTGCTCTCCGAAGCGCAGCTGCGCGCGGCGTCCACGCACGAGGATCCGTGGATCCGCGCCGCCGTGTTGGACACGGAGTCGGCACGGGCCGCGTGCGCGAGCGACCCGGACCTGTCCGTGCGCCGCGCGGCGATGCGGCTCCTCGTGTCCCGCCGGTACGAGCTGCCCCTTGCGGAGTCACGCTCCGTCGCGCTCCTGGGCTCGGGGTCGCCGGACCCGTGGATCCGCGCCCGTGCGGCCGGGCTGCTCCAGGCGGAGGGCGAGCGGGAGGAGCTGGGCGCGCTGCTGCGCCTGTCGCTCGATACGTCGCCCATGGTCCGGGCCGCGGCGGCCTCGGTGCTGGAAGCATGTGAAACGCTCGATGAGCGGCTGGCGGAGTTGCTGCAAAGCCCTGGGGAAGCGCGGACCGAGGACGTTCGCGTCTCCGCCTATACGTGGCTGCTCCGCCGGGCGGATGGTCCCGCTTTCGAGCGCCTGTGCGCCGCGTTGCGCGACGCCTCCGAGCCGGAGCGCGTCACCTCGCACCTGGAGGCCCTGACGCTCGTCTTCCCGGACGAGGCCTTCGCGGCGGCTCCCGACATCGAGCGGCGGCGGCCCACGCGTCCTCAACGGGCGAAAATGGCCCCGGTGCGCACGGCACCGGAGTCCTCGCCACACTCCTCCCGGCGGCCCCTGGGACGGACGGGGTTGAGCGTCTCGCCGCTCGTGCTCTCGGGGGCTCACGGTTTGTCGGCCGGGGCGCTGGCCGAGGCCCACGAGGCCGGCGTGAACGCGTTCTTCTGGGAGCCGCGCTACACGGAGCTCACGCGCTTCCTGCGCTCCGGCCGCACGCGGAGGGACGGGCTCGTGGTGGTGGCGGGCACGTACCACTCGGGCGCCGAGGCCATCCGCCGGGACGTGAGGGCCGCGCTGCGGCTGCTGCGCACGGACCGGCTGGACGTCTTCCTGCTGTTCTGGGTGCGTTCGCGCGAGCGGTTGGACGCGGAGAACTTCGAGGCCCTTGAGGCCCTGCGCGCCGAGGGCCACCTCCGCGCCTTCGGCTTCTCCACCCATCACCGGGACATCGCGCTGGAGGCCCTGCGCCAGCACCCCTGGCCGGTGGTGATGACACGGCACAGCGCCGCGCACCCGGGAGCGGAGGCGGCGCTCTTCCCCGAGGCCCTCGCGCGCGGGACGGGCGTGCTGACCTTCACCGCCACCTGCTACGGGCGGCTCTTGCGGCCCGCGCCCGGCGAGCCCGTGGACACGCTGCTCCCCAGCGCCGTGGACTGCTACCGCTATGCGCTGTCACAGCCCGGGGTGGGGGCGTGCCTCAGCGCGCCGCGCAACCACCGCGAGCTGAAGCAGAACCTGGAGGTGCTCGAGCGCCCCTGGATGATGCCGGACGTGCTGGCGGCGATGCGGGCCCACGGCGCGCGCGTGCGGGCGGCCAACCAGCGCTTCAACGCCCTCGTGCGGCAGGCCCCGGGGGGCACGCGCGACACCCTGCTGGCGCTGCTCGACGAAGAAGCCTCCGACGTCTGAGAATCCGAGAGCGCCTCCGTCCCTGTCCGGCACTCCACGCGTCGACTGTTCACGGGCAACGGAGCCAATGTGCGCCAAGCACCAGCACGTACCCGAACGGCGACACTTCCTCAGGAGCCCACCCTTCCGGGCTCCGGGGAAGACATCATGAAAGCCACCCAAGTGTTCGGAGTGATGCTGCTGGTCCTCGCCGTGGGCTGTGGCCCGGTGGAAGAACCCTCGAACCCGCCCGAGGAGTCTGGCCGTACGGCGGTCCAGGCGCTCGAGGATGGCAACGGCCTGGCGTTCAATGGGCTGGCCTTCAACGGCCTGGCGTTCAATGGGCTGGCTTTCAACGGCCTGGCTTTCAACGGCCTGTCCAGCGCCAGCTTCTCCACCTGGTTCCAGCAGCACCCGGCGGAGTCCAACCTCTTCATGAAGTACCTGGTCCATTGCGCCGTCCCGGCCGGACAGACCCGGACGTACTCGGCTGGCACGGCCACCTATGTCTGGAGCGGTGGCCTCGGGCTGGCACCGGGCTGGTCCCACGGCTCGCCCGCGACCCTGGAGGAGCAGCAGGTCGTCTCCGCCTGCCTGGGCGCCCTCGTCAACAAGTACGGGCGCACCGTTCAGATCTCCGTCCTGGGCACTACCGCGCAGGGGCGGCCCATTCCCGCCACGGCCTCGGAGCTGGGCAGCTTCACCATCCGGGAGGGCTGCTTCTTCGGGAACCTCTTCAACGGCGAGGGGCTCTTCGTCGGAAACGACCAGGGTGTGCTGCCCCCGGCGCAGAGCAGCCTCCGCGCCTGTGCGCTCTCGGGCGGCAACGCGTGCCCGCCGCTCGTCCATGTGGGGAGCTGCCACGGGCGTTGCCGGTTCGACCTCACGGGGACGTACTTCGCGCAGTGCACCTTCAATGGTGTCACCTACCACTCCCTCACCACCCGGCTCCGCCCCGAGGAGATCTACACGTGCGGTGATGGCATCTGCCAGCCCTCCGAGTCCTGCGGTACCGGCAACCGCCCCGACAGCTGCAACCGCGACTGCGGCTCCTGCGGCTGAGGCGTTCAGCCCCGGAGGATGGGCGGCCGTATAGAAGGCAAGTGCTACTTGCCCATCTCCAGCGCCAGGCCGCCGCCCCAGTCGATCGGACAGTAGACCGAGCGAGCCCGGGTTCTCCGGCTGGAGGGAGTCACGCGGCGGTGAGCAGGCGAGCGGTGGTGTCCCGCACCGCGCGCCGTGTGGCCTCGTCCTGGGCGACGGCGGGCCACGGCTGTTCCTGCTCCTCGACGAGCCAGCGGGCCTCGCCAGCGGGGGACCAGCGCTCGCGCTCGAGGATGCGCGCGAGGCGTGCGGCACACACCTCGGGGGCCTCCCAGCCGCGCTTCACGAGCGACAGCAGCCAGCCGAGCGGACCCGGACGCGCCCCGAGGTCCGTGCGCACCACGCCGGGGTGGAGCACGACGACATCCAGCTCCGGGTGGGCGGCCGCCACGTCGCGCATGGCGAGGGCGAAGCAGAGCTTGGTGTTGCAGTAGGTGCGGATGCCGGAGAAGTCCCCCCCGGTGGGTGTGCGGGCCGCGTCGAAGTGCCCCTTGAGGATCAATCCGGCGCTTACCACCAGGATGCGGCGCAGGCGCCCGGCATCGAGGAGCGCCTGCTGCATCACCAGCGGCGCCAGGTGATTGACGACGAAGGCGGCCTCGAGGCCCTCGGGTGTGAGCTCCCGCTTGGACGGCCACAGCCCGGCATTGTGGACGAGCGTCGCGCCCGGGGTGACGGTCTCGGCGAGGCGCTGTCCGAGGGCGCGGGCCTCGGCCTTCGACGAGAGGTCACCCGGTACGGCGATGGCGCGGCCGCCCTTCTGCTCGACGGTGGCGACGAGGGCATCCAGGCGGGCGCGGTCGCGGGCGACGAGGACGAGACGAGCTGCGTGCTTCTCCGCCAGGGCGAGCGCCAGCGCGTGGCCGATACCGCGCGAGGCGCCGGTGAGGATCAAGTCAGCCATGGCCGGAGCCTGACAGGCACAGCTGCGAAGAGGAAGGCCGAGCCGCGGGCTTCTGCCTCGTGGGGCCGCTGCCCTTTCCACGCCGAGCCGGCCTGTGGTGAGGTCTTTCCCGGTGCTCGACATGGACATGAATGCTCCCGGTGGTGGGAGAGGCCTGGGGTGGTGGGGATGGCTGTGGCTCCTCCTGGTGTGCCTGTCGCCCGCCGGGGCGCGGGCGGACGAGGAGCGCTTCCTCGTCCTCTGGAGCAGTGCGTCCACCGCCGAGGAGGCGAAGAAGGAGCTGGAGCGGTTCACGGCCTCCTCCTGGCCCGAGGTGCTCGCGGTGCCCTCGGGGTACCCCCGCGTCGAGGAGTCCTCGAAAGTCCCCGGGCTCCGGCCTGGCTTCTGGGTGGTGTCGTTGGGCGTCTGTTCCACCGAGGCCAGCGCGGGCTCCACCACGGACATGCTGCGTGCCATCGGCAAGGCGCTCTCGGTGCCTGTGAAGGCCTCTGTCCGGAAGATCCGCGACCCGCGGCCGATGGCCTGTCCCTCGCTCCCGATGATGCGGCAGGGCTCCGGCGAGCCCTGGTTCCGGATGACCTGGGGGACGGGCAGTCCCCGGCACAAGCTCGAGTTCTTCCACATCCCCTGGGCGGGATGGACGCCGCCCCAGGGCCAGGACGCCGAGTTCGGGCCGGTGGTGCTCGTCCTGATGGTGGAGGGGCGGGCGGTGGATGGCAGGCTCGCGCCGCTGGGTGTGGACTTCCTCTCCTGTGTCCGCTCCGAACACTGCCCCCTCATCAACGTCAGCCGCCCCGGCACGGCCGTCCGCGACCTCAGGCTCCTGCGTGACATGGAGCGGGACCCGGAGCGGAAGCTCGACTGCGACGCGTACAACGTCCGGGAAGAAGCAACGGACAACCGCTACGAGAGCTTCTCCCTGTCCGAGCTCGAGGTGTCCTGGGACGAGCGGCGCCTGGTGAAGGTCCGGCGCAAGGCGCTCGGCTTCAAGTGCTGCCGCGTCTTCACGGACGAGTGCCTCGAGGACAAGGGGGTGAAGCCGGAGCAGTAGTCCGGGACGGGAGCCCCGGCCGGGCCCGGGTGGTCTTTCCACTGCGTCCGGGTTGTGGTGAGCTTGGGCCCGGTGCTCCTGGGGCCGTGTGCAGCCAGCCTTCCGTCCGCGATGTCACGTCGCGGCTGCTGACGTTACCCATTGAAGAACGATGCAGTACGAGGTCCGCCTCGCGGGCTACCCTGACCTCGTCTGCCTCTGCCGTGCAGGTGGCGGCGGCTCCAGGAGCACCGGTTTCACCTCGGCCGTTCCGGGACAGCGCATGAACCTCGCCAGCCTCCTCCTCGAGCTCAAGCCCCTGCTGGCGGACCCCGATGCCCATTTCGAGCGCATCACCGAGCTGCTGGAGCGTCACCAGGGGCTGGCCGAGTACGAGGTGGCGCGCTTCTACGTGAGCCGTTTCTGGCAGGGGCCCGTCGAGCGCAAGCTGCGCAGCGTGGACCCGCGCGAGCGGCTGAAGGGCGTGCGGCACCTCCCGCTGCTCTTCTCCAGCGCCACGGCGGCCCGGCTGTTGCGCCAGCGGGTGAAGGATCCCGACACCCGGGTGGCCCAGACCGCGCGCGCGGCGGTGCGCCAGTTGGGGCTCGCGGACGTGGCGCCGCCGGATCTCCGGGTCGAGCCCCGCTACCGCCATGGCGCGGTGGGCGGGTGGAACCCCACCGGTTGGAACTTCGGCCTCTTCGCGAATGAGATCCGCGGGTACAGGCGGGTGAAGCGCCCGCCGCCCACCTCGGGCGAGCTGCCCGCGCTGCGCACCCGGGCAGACGTGGCGGAGCTGGTGGGCGTGGAGGAGTCCGCGCTGGACGCGCTGATGCGTCCGGGCACGGAGGCCGGCTCGGGGTACGTGGAGTTCGAGGTGCCCAAGCGCTCGGGTGGGGTACGTCGCATCTCGGCGCCGCGCCAGACGCTCAAGGAGGTACAGCGGGCGATCCTCGACCAGGTGCTCGCGCGCATGACGCCGCACCCGGCCGCGCACGGCTTCATCGCGGGCCGCTCCACGGTGAGCAACGCCGAGCCCCACGTGGGGGCCACGGCGGTGGTGCGGGTGGACCTGGAGGACTTCTTCCCCACGGTGCACTACCGCCGGGTGAAGGGCCTGTTCCTGGCGCACGGCTATGGGGACGAGGTGGCTGGCGTGCTCGCCGGGCTCACCACGCACCGCTCGAAGCTGCCGGACGGGACGGTGGTGTGGCCGGGCGTGCTGCCGCAGGGCGCGCCGACGTCGCCGGCCATCGCCAACCTCGTGTGCCGGCGCATGGATGCGCGCCTCACCGCGCTGGCCGGGAAGTTCGGCGCCACGTACACCCGCTACGCGGACGACCTGTCCTTCTCCTTCCGCGCGCCTCCCGAGCGCCTGGGCCGCTTTTTCTGGTGGCTCAACGCCATCCTCCAGCAGGAGGGCTTCACCGAGAATGGCGCGAAGCGGCGGGTGATGCGCCAGGGCTCGCGCCAGCGGGTGACGGGCCTCACGGTGAACCAGAAGGTCTCCATCCCGCGCGAGGAGCGGCGCCGCTTCAAGGCGATCCTCGCCAACTGCCGCCAGCACGGGGTGGCCTCACAGGCCCGGGGCCGGCCGGACTTCGAGCGCTGGCTGGAGGGCTACGCGGCCTATGTCCGCATGGTGCACCCGGAGCTGGGCGCGCGCTGGCAGCGCGAGGTGAAGGAGCTGCTCGGCCGATGAGTGCGCCGCGTGAGCTGCTGGCACGGGTGGCCGCGCACCCGGACGCGCTGGAGGCCCGGCTGGCCTGTGCGGAGGCCCTTCGCGAGCACGATGCTCCACGCGCCGAACTCATCGGGGCACAGGTGGCGCTCACGGAGCGGGGGATGGATCCGGCGCGGCGGCTCACGCTGCGCAAGCAGGTGGACGCGCTGCTGCGGGAGCACGGGAAGGCGTGGAGGGGCCGGCTGGAGGCGCTGGGCGCGTCCGGATTCGAGTTCTCCCGGGGGTTCGTCGAGGAGGTATCCCTCTCGGAGCAGAGCCTCGCCGAGCACGGGGAGACGCTGCTCGCGCTGGAGCCCATCCACCGGGTGCGGCTGGCGGTGCGCGACGGGAAGGGGCTGGAGAGGGCGGCGGCACAGCCATGGTTCGAGCAGATCCGCTGGCTGAAGCTGACGGCGGAGAAGGATGCGGACGAGGCGGCGCGGGTGCTCGCCTCGGCCGCGCATGCCGGGCGGCTGGAAGGGCTGGTGCTCCCCTGCGTGGATCCGGAGGGCGTGGCCGCGCTGTCGCAGAGCGCGGTGCTGACGGGCCTGCGCTCGCTGAGCCTGACGGAGAATGACGGCTTCGGGGACGAGTTCGCCGAGGCGCTCGCGGAGTGCCGCTTCTCGCTGGAGCGCCTGTACCTGTCGGGCACGGGAATCTCCGAGGAGGGCATCGCCGCGCTGGCGGGCGCTGAGCGGCTCGGGCGGCTCGAGCTGCTCGCCCTCAACCGCGACGGGCTCACCGACGAGGCCGCGGAGGTGCTCGCGGCGAGCGAGGTGCTGGTGAACCTCCAGCGGCTGGAGTTGGCGCGCAACGAGCTGAGCGAGGAGGGCGCGCTGGCCTTCCGCTCCAAGAAGGCGCTGCCGAAGCTGCGCCTGCTGGACCTCCGGGACATGGCGCTCTCCGCCCGTCAGTTGGAGCCGCTGCTCAAGCGGCTCGGCTGGGGCGTGAAGCTCTGAGCTGGAGCCCGGGAGTCGTCCTGGGGCTGAGCGCCGCGGTGGGTTGCCTGTTGGCCCTCTCGGATGAAGGCTCCCCCGTCATGTTCGTCCGCGGACGGTCGATGACGTCCTCATCACGTACCGTCGCCCGGGCTGAATAGAGTCCGCTACCGGGGGGGCTTTGAAATGTCCATGAACGCAGTCGGTAGTGCGGCGCAGGTCCACCTGGGCGCGGTGACTGTCAACCGTATGGAGTTCGGTCCTCCGCCCTTCCGTGTCTTCCAGCGCTCCATCGCCTTGCTCTATCTGGCCGCCCTGGTGGGGATGATCGGCGGCTTCCTGACCACGTCCAATGCCAGCAACGAACGCGTGTTCGGAGAGCGGTGCCTCGTCTTCGGCGCGGTTCTCGTGGTGGCGGCCCTCGTCAATCCGTTGCGCCGCTTCTCACTCCGCTATGCGCTCACCCTGCACGAGCACGGCGTGCTCATCTCGCACAAGGGCGTTGAGCAGGCCATTCCCTACTCCCAGGTGCAGGGCTTCTCGCTGCGTGAGAGGACGCTGGAGAACAACGGCCAGGACGCGGGCACGCTGCGGACACTGAGCTTCGCGTGGCCGGGCGGCGGCCACCGCATCATCCACTTCGCGGAGGCTCAGACCGAGCGGGCCTTTGGTGCGGTGGTGGCGCAGTTGGTGGACAGGCTCGCCGACGCGGCGCAGGCCCGGATCGGCACGGGCGGCTCACTCCATGGCAAGGATTGGACGCTCGACACGCATGGGCTGCACGTGAAGGGGCAGGCGCCGGTACGCCTGGGCGAACTCGCCCATGTCGACCTGTTCGACGGCAAGGTCTCCTTCTGGCGCTCGGGCGAGGAGATGCCCTTCTTCGCCGTCCCGGCGGCGAGCGCCAACGCGTGGCTGCTGAGCGTGATGGCGCAGCGCCAGCTCCCAGTCCGCACGCGGCCCACGTCCGGCGTCCTGGGGCGCGCCGTCTTCCAGAAGAGGAAGGGCATCGGGCTCCAAGCGGTCTGCTGGATCATGGCGGGCCTCTCGTTGTGGATCGCCAGGTGGCTCATCACCTGGAGCTGGCCCGATAACTGGTTCGGCATCGGCTTCGGCCTGGCTTTTGGCGGAATCCTGGTGCTGGGGTTCGCCCACCTGGCCGTCGCCCACATCTGCGTGTACGAGCACGGTGTCTCCACGCGATCGCTCCTTGGCAACCGGGTGCTGCGCTTCTCGGAGGTCGCCGGCTTTCAGTACTTCACGGTTCAGTACTACCTGAACGGGACGTACGCGGGCACGAGAGTGAACCTGTGCTTCACCCCAGGACCGGGAGCCAGGAGCATCAGTTACGTCCACCATGATGCGTTAGGGAATGACTCGGACCTGGAGATGCTGCGCGAACGGGTGTCCGGCATGGTCGCGGCCCGTCTGCTCGAGCGGTTGAAGCGGGGCGAGGAGGTTCCCTGGGGGTTTCATGCCCGATTCACGAAGGACGGGTTGGTGGTCCAGGTCCCGAAGCTGTTCGGCAAGGGTGAGTCCCAGCTGGTGCCGTACAACGCGGAGCTACGGCTCTCCATGGAGCAGGGGACCTGCCGTGTGTTCATCGGCAACGAGACGGGGGCTGCCATGAGCGTGGAGGCCTCGGCGGACAACTTCTATCCAGGGCTGAAGCTGCTGGAGGCGCTGCGCTCCACTGGGACGAGCAAGCCGCGCATCGCGGTGTAGCGCCCGCCTTCCGCTCCAAGAAGGCGCTGCCGAAGCTGCGCCTGCTGGACCTCCGGGACATGGCGCTCTGCGCCCGGCAGTTGGAGCCGTTGCTCGAGCGGCTCGGCGGGGGCGTGAAGCTCTGAGCCGGAGCCCGGGGGGGCTCCCGTCAGCGGCCCTCCTCGGCCACTCGGCTCAAGGTGGCAGGCTTCTTGCTGAACGAGGGCCGACCCCCGCGATTGGATGCTGACGATGCGCCTTCCTGGCCTCTTCCTGACGTTGCTCGCCGCCCTCCTGATGTTGCCGCCTGTTCCCGTCCGTGCGGAGGATGTCTCCGGCCGGCCGCGGCGTGGGCGGGCGGACGCGCTGCACGCCGCGGTGGTCCGGGGCGACCGCGCCCTGGTGCGGCAGCTTCTCCAGGCGGGTGCGGATCCCAACGCGCAGGACGCCCGGGCCAACACGCCGCTGATGCTCGCCACCGACGCGCCCATGGTCGAGTTGCTCGTGGCGGGTGGAGCGAACGCCCGCGCCGAGGACGCCCAGGGGCTTACGCTGGTAGGACGTATCGCGGCGACGGCCTCGCGAGAGGAGCCCCCTGTCGAGCTGCTGCGCGCGGTGGTGCGCGCGGGGGCGGACGTGGACCGGGCCAACCGCGCGGGTGAGACGCCCCTGGAGGTCGCGGCCCGGCGTGGCCACATCGAGCTGGTGCGGGAACTGCTGTCGTTGGGTGCCCGCGCGCCGAGTGCCCCGGAGCGGACCGCGGTTCGAGTCGCGTTGCCCGTGTCCTCTGGCGCTGGCGTCCAGCTGGCGGAGGAGTGGGGCTGGCAGGGGCGTGGACTCGTCTTCCGCCGGCTGCATGTACGGCTCCTCACGAGCGCAGCCGAGGCCGTGTCGGTGCCGCTGGAGCCGGGGAGCCCGCTGGAGGAGGCCCTCATGGACGGGGAGCTTGTGCTGGCCGTGGACGGGCCGGACGGCCAGCCGGTACCCGCGGAGGTGGCCCAGCAGACCGAGTCGGTGATGCAGGTCTCGGATGAGGGGCCGCACGTCGAGCTCACCGGCTGGAAGACGGGCCGCTCCGCCTGGAAGGTCGCGCCCGCGCTCGCTCCCGGACGCTGGCAGCTCATCGGCCTGGAGGCGCTGCCGGCCCCCTTTCCCGCCTTCACGCCCGGCGAGCTCGAAGCGGCGTTCGAGTCCGGGGCGCCGCTGTCTGCGGAGGACCGGCCGCGCTGGCTCGCGGTGCTGCGGCGGTCTCCGGAGAGTGCCAGACCAATCATCCACCGTATGCACATCCGTCTGCGCCTCGCCTCCGGCGCCGTCAAGACGCTGGAGCTCCAGCTGCCCTCCGGCTGCTGAGTCTGGAGGCGAGCCCTGCCAACTCCACGTGTCGGGTCGGGTACATGACGCCGGACGTAGCACCAACTTCCCTGGACAGGTTCTCTGAGGTAGGACGCGAGACCTGACTGGAGAAGACATGTCCACGACCGTTACCATCACCATGCAGGAGCGAAGGTTCTTCGAGCGCATCTACCAGGTCGTCGAGCAGGTGCCGCACGGCCAGGTGTCCACCTACGGTGACATCGCGATCATCGTGGGAGGCGGGTGCGATGCGCGCATCGTGGGGCTCGCGATGGGCGACCTGGGGCCGCGCGCGGCCAAGGTGCCCTGGCAGCGGATCATCAACCGCTCGGGAGGCATCAGCACGCAGGGCTACAACCAGCGCGAGCTGCTGGTGGCCGAGGGCGTCGAGTTCGACGAGAAGGGCAAGGTGTACCTGGACCGCTTCCGCTGGGCCGGGCCGAGCCCGGAGTGGGCGGCGAAGCACGGCTTCACCCCGTTGCCCGCGCGCAGCTCGGGCAAGGACGAGGACAAGTCCCAGATGCGCCTGTTCTGAGCCGCCGTGCCTCAGAACTGGAAGTAGATGAAGCTCTGCCCCGGTGTGCCAATGACCATGGCCACGGCCATGCACGTGGCCACCGCGGGCCAGAGCAGGGCAGGGCGCCGTTGCAGTCCGGTGCGCTCGGCGAGCGCGGACACGCCGTGGCACACCACCAGCCCCGCGCCCACCAGCGCCAGCGTCAGCACCGAGGCCCTCGAGACGTCCGAGGCCACCTGGGGCGCGTGCATGCCCCCCAGCACCCGCAGCGCCGAGCCCAGGCTGTCCGCGCGGAACAGCACCCACCCGAGCACCACCAGGTAGAACGTCCCGGCCCGCTTCACCCACTGGAGCGCCGGGGGCGTGGCCGCTCCGGACAGCCGGGGCAGCCGCGCCGCCAGCACATGCGAGGCCACCAGCAGCAGCCCGTGGTACGCGCCCCACAGCACGAACGTCCAGTTGGCCCCGTGCCACAGCCCGCCCAGCAGCATGGTGAGCATCAGGTTGCGGTAGCGCCCGGTCCGGTTGCCGCCCAGCGGGATGTACAGGTAATCGCGCAGCCACGTGGACAGCGACAGGTGCCAGCGCCTCCAGAAGTCCACCGGCGACGTGGCCAGGTAGGGCAGATCGAAGTTCGGCGGCAGCACGAAGCCCAGCAGCAGCGCCACCCCGATGGCGATGTCCGTGTAGCCCGAGAAGTCCGCGTAGATCTGCCCCGTGAAGGCCAGCGCCCCCGTCCAGCTCTCCAGCGCGCCCACCGGCCCCGTGCTCCCGAAGAGCCCATCCGCCACCGGCGCCAGCAGGTCCGCCAGCGTCTTCTTGAACAGCCCCACCGCGATGAGCAGGTAGCCGCGCTGCACCTGCTCCCACCGCGGCGGCTCCATCCGCTCGAACTGGGGCAGCAGCACCGACGCCCGGATGATGGGCCCCGCTACCAGGTGCGGGAAGAAGGACACCGCCGCCACGAACTCCTCCGGCCGCTCCCTCGCCTTCAGCTCACCCCGGTACACGTCGATGGTGTAGCTCATGCTCTGGAACGTGTAGAAGGAGATGCCCGCTGGCAGCAGCAGCGAGAACGTGGGCTCCGGCGCCGCCACCCCGAGCAGCGCCAGCAGCCCGTGCGCCGAGTCCGCGAAGAACCGCGCGTACTTGAAGAGCGCGAGCACACCCAGATTGGCGGTCAGGCTCACTACCAGTAACAGCCGCCTGCGCCGCGCGTCCTCCGAGCGGCCGATCTCCCGCGCCAGCCAGAAGTCCAACAGCGCCGTGCCCAGCAGCAGCGGCACGAAACGCACGTCCCACGCCCCGTAGAAGACGAGGCTCCCCCCCGTGACGAGCCACAGCCGGGCCCCGCGCGAGCGGGCCACGAAGTGGAAGGCCACGAAGAAGGCCAGGAAGAAGACGCCGAACAGGGCCGTGTTGAAGAGCATCCGCGGAGCCCCCATCCTACCCGGGCCGTAAGCTTCCCGCATACCCGGGCGATCCACCCGCCCGCTCCATGCGTATACTCGGCCCCCTTATGGAAGGCCGCCTGGTCCTCAAGAACTGCTCCATCTTCCGCGCCGACGGCCGTGGACGTGCCGGCATGGCCATCGTCATCGAGGATGGCCTCATCCGCCGTGTCGCTCCCGACGCCGAGGTGCCCGTGCTCCCCGGGGACTGGGAGGTCTCCTGCCGGGGCCGGCTGGTGATGCCGGGCCTCGTGGACTGCCATGCCCACCTCGTGGGGGATCTGCTCGTCCCCACCTCGGGCGAGCTCCTCCTGCACCCGCCCCAGGTCCGCCTGGAGCACGAGCGGCGTCTGGCCGCCCTGCTCACCGCCTCGGACGTGGAGGTGCTCTCCCTGTACGCCATGGCCCGCGCGCTGCGCTCGGGCGTCACCCTGGTGGTGGACCACCTGTCGTGCCCGGGGGACGTGGCCGGGGCCCTCGATGCCCAGGCCCGTGCCGCGGAGCAGCTCGGCCTGCGGCTGGTGGCGAGCCATGCCACCACCAGCCTCGAGGGGACCACCGAGGCCCAGGCCCAGGCGGAGGCCAATGCCGACTTCGTGCGGCGCCGCGGCTCCCATCCGCTGGTGCGCGGCGCGCTCGGCTTCCACGCCTCGTGGACGTGCGCCAATCCCCTGTTGCAGAAGCTCAGCCGCCTGCGCGAGTCCTCTGGAGCGCCCGTCGTGTTCCACCTCTCCGAGGGCGACCATGACCTGGCCACCACCTGGGAGCAGCACTTCCAACGGGTGGTGCCGCGGCTGGAGGCCTTCGGGCTGCTCGGGCCGCTGTCGGTGGCCGCGTACGCGCGCGCCGTGGACGACACCGAGTCCGTGCGCCTGGCGGAGACGGGGACGCTCGTGGCGCTCGGGCCAGGGGCGGCGCTCCTCATCGAGCCCAGTGGCCGGGCGCTGGAGACGCTGCATGGGCGTCAGAACCTGATTGGCCTGGGCAGCGCCGGGCATGGCAACCTCTGGGACGCCGTCACCGCCGCGCTCGTCACGGCGATGGGCGCGGCGCGGGGCGCGCGGCTGGTGGACCCCGACGGCGTGCTGGTGCAGCTCTTCGCGGACGGCCCGGCCGAGCTGTGCTCCCGCCTCTACGGCGTGCCCTCCGGCTCGGTGGAGGAGGGGCGGCTGGCGGACCTGGTGGTGTTCGACTTCGTGCCCGCGTTGGATCCCGACAGCGGGCAGGCCCCATTCCTGCTGGGCCAGCTCGGGCGCTCCCGGGTGGCGTGGAACATCGTGGACGGCCGCGTCACCGTGCGCGAGGGGCAGCTGCTCGGCATGGACGAGGTGGTGCTGGCGCGCGAGGCGTCCCTCGTGCTCTCGCGGATGTGGTCGCGGACCCGGATTCCGGAGGCCGCGGCCCACTTCTGGCCGGTGCGCCAGGGATGAGCGCGGGCACGGCCTCCCTGGTGGAGCTGCTCCGCCAGGCCCGCGAGCGGCGCGCCCCGTTGCGCGAGGACCCGCGCACCACCGCCTTCCGGCTGGTCAACGGCGAGCCGGACGGTGTCCCCGACGTGACGGTGGACGTCTTCGAGTCCCCCTCCGAGTCCCTTCATGTGGTGAGCCTCTACCGGGACTTCTCCCCGGCCGAGGAGCAGGCGCTGCTGGAGGGCCTGGAGGCGGCCTGGGCGCCGCGCAGCGTGTACCTCAAGCGCCGGCCCCGGGAGGCGCGCCACCTGGCCAACGTGGCGAAGGAGCAGCTCGCCCCCGAGCAGGCCGAGCGTGGCGAGCCGGTGGAGTCGCTGGTGGCGCTGGAGAACGGGCTGCGCTTCCTCATCCGTCCGGCGCAGGGGCTCTCGGTGGGCCTCTACCTGGACATGCGCGACACGCGGGCGTGGCTGGCCGGAGAGGTGCGGGGCCTCACCGTGCTCAACCTCTTCTCGTACACGTGCGGCTTCGGCGTGGCGGCCACGGCGGGCGGGGCGAAGCGGGTGCTCAACATCGACGCCAGCCGCCGCGTGCTGGACTGGGGCGAGGAGAACGCGCGCCTCAACGGCCAGCCGGTGGACCGGTATGACTACGTGGCGGGGGATGTCTTCGACTGGCTCGGCCGGCTGGCGCGCAAGGGGGAGACGTTCGACGTGGTGGTGGCGGATCCGCCCTCGTTCGCCACCACGCGCACCAGCCGCTTCTCCGCCGCGAGGGACTACGCGCAGCTGGCCGAGGCCGCTGCCCGGGTGGTGGCGCCCGGAGGCCGGCTGGTGGCGTGCTGCAACCTCGCCACGCTGGAGCCCCGGCGCTTCGAGGCGATGGTGACGGAGGGCGTGTCCCGGGCGAGGCGCACGGGCAGGGGGATGCTGTCCCTGGGCCCCTCGCCGGCGGACTTCCCCGCGTCCCCCGCGCACCCGGCCGCCCTCAAGGTGCGGGTGCTCGAGCTGCCGTGAGGGCCTTCAGGACGCCGCCAGGCGCTTGAGCAGCGACTCCAGCACGTCGAGATCCAGCGGCTTGACGAGGTGGGCATCGAAGCCGGCCTCCTTGGACTGCTGCCGGTCCGAGGACTGGCCGTAGCCCGTCACGGCGATGAGCCGGATGCCCCGCTCCGCGTACCGCTGACGCAGCAGGCGCGCCAGCTCGTAGCCGTCCATGACGGGCAGGCCGATGTCCAGCAGGGCCACCTCGGGCTGGAACGCCTCCGCCAGCTTCAAGGCGCTCGGGCCGTCATAGGCCACCTGCGTCTCGCACCCCAGGACCATGAGCGACTCGGAGAGGATGTCGGCGGCGTCCTTGTTGTCGTCGACGACGAGGACGCGGCCAGGCACGGTGTCGCGCGCGGGCGGTTTCGATTCCGCCTGGACGGGAGCGGCCGCGGGCTGGACCGCTCCGGCCTCCAACAGGGGCAGCCGGACCGTGAACTCGCTGCCGCGCCCCCGTCCCTCGCTGTGGACCTTCACACTGCCCCCGTGGAGCGTGACCATGCTCCGCACGATGGCCAGCCCGAGCCCGAGCCCCCCCTGCGACCGGTCCAGGGCCTGGCTCTCCTGGACGAAGAGGTCGAACACCAGGGGCAGCGTCTCGGGATCGATTCCCGTTCCGTTGTCGCGGACCCGGACGACGGCCTCGCCGCCCTCCTGCGCGGCGCTCACGGAGATCCGGCCTCCGGGCTCGGTGTACTTCGCGGCGTTCGTCAGCAGGTTCGAGAACACCTGCGCGAGCCGTGTCGGGTCCGCGTCCAGGTGCAGGCCGTGCCGGGGCACCTCCACCGTCAGCGTGTGCTCGCGCTGTTCGATCAACGGGCTGGCCTGCTCGATGGCCTTCGCCACCACCGTGGCCAGCTCGACCTTCTCCCGCTTGAGCTCCACCTTGCCCCGCGTCACGCGCGACACGTCGAGCAGGTCATCCACCAGCCGTACCAGGTGCTTGACCTGGCGCTCGATGAGGGTGCGCTCCCGCTCCGTCTCGTCGGTGCCTCGCAGCTGCATCAACTGCAGCGCCGTCAGGATGGGCGCCAGCGGATTGCGCAGCTCGTGGCCGAGCATCGCGAGGAACTCGTCCTTGGCGCGGTTCGCCGACTCCGCTCCCCGCCGGGCGTTCGCCAGCTCGGTGACATCGAAGGCCACGGACACGATGCCCTCCACCTGACCCGCCTCGTCGAGCATCGGCTGATAGACGAAGTCGAAGAAGCACTCCTCCAGCGCTCCTCCCGCGCCGCGGTTGAGCAGCATGCGCACGGACCTGCCGACGAACGGCTCGCCCGACGTGAACACGGTGTCCAGCAGCTCGTAGACGCCCTGGTTGGCCAGCTCCGGAAGGGCCTCGCGAATATTCTGGCCCACCACCGCACGGTTCGAGACGAGCTGGAGGTAGTTCGCGTTCATGTACTCGATGACATGCTCCGCGCCTCGCATGATCGCGATTCCCACCGGCGCATGCTGGAAGACCCGGGCGAGCCGCCGGTGGTGCTCCTCCTCCACGGTGCGCAGCCGGGCCCGCGCGAGCTGGGACTCGACCCGTGCCACCAGCTCCCGGGCCGAGAACGGCTTCACGAGGTAGTCATTGGCCCCCGCCCGGAGCCCCTCGACATGCGCCTCCTCGCCCGCGCGCGCCGACAGGATGATGACGGGCACGTTGCGGGTGCGCTCATCGGCCCGCAGCTCCCGCAGGAGGCCGAAGCCATCCAGGCCCGGCATCATCACGTCCGTGAGCACCAGGTCCGGCGGCCGCGCGCGTGCGGCCTCGAGCGCGGCCTCGCCGTCCGCCACTGTCTCCACCTTCCAGCGCTCGGCGAGCAGCCGGCCCACGTACTCCCGCATGTCCGCGTTGTCGTCGGCGAGCAGGATGCGGGCCCCGGCCACGATGTCCATCACCGGGTGCACGGGAGTGCTCAGCCGCGAGGGCTCCACGGACGGCATCTCGGGCGCGTCCGGCAGCCAGCGCAGCGCCTCGTTCACGTAGGTGGCCGCCCCGAGCGCCGTGGACGTCTGCGAGCGGCGGGCCGCCACCCGCTCCTTTGGCAGGTGCGCCGTCCCGGCCGGGATGCGGACGGTGAACGCCGTGCCCTGGCCGGGCGTGCTCTCCGCGGTGATGGTGCCACCGTGCATGCGCACCAACTCGTGCACCAGGGCCAGGCCGATGCCCGAGCCCTCATGCGTCCGCGAGCGCGCTCCCTGCACGCGGTGGAAGCGCTCGAAGAGGTGGGGCAGCTCGCTCTCGGGGATGCCCGTCCCCGTGTCGCGGATGCGCAGCTCCACGCCATCGCCCAGCCACCGCTGCGACACGTGGATGGCGCCCTCGAACGTGAACTTCAGCGCGTTGGAGAGCAGGTTCAGGACGATCTTCTCCCACATGTCCTGATCCACGTAGAGCGGCTCGGGGAGGGGAGGGCAGCTGACCTCGAAGGTGAGCCCCGCGCGCTCGATGGCCGAGCGGAAGGCGCTCGCGAGGCCGGCCGTCAGCTCCGCCAGGTCCACCGGCGCATAGGAGGCCTGGACGCGGCCGGCCTCGATGCGCGCGAAGTCCAGCAGCGAGTTGACGAGCTTCAGCAGCCGGAGCGCGTTGCGGTGGACGGTCTCCAGGTTCCCGCCGGTGAGCGCCCGCGTGGGGGAGGCGAGCGCGTCCTCCGTCGGCCCGAGCATCAGCGTCAGGGGCGTGCGGAACTCGTGGCTGACGTTGCTGAAGAAGGCCGTCTTCGCCCGGTCGATCTCCGCCAGCGCCTCGGCGCGCTTGCGCTCCTCCTCGTAGGCGCGTGCGTTGGCGATCGCCGTCACCACCTGATCCGCCGTCAGCCGGAAGAGTCCCAGGTAGCGGTCATCCAGCACGCGGCGCGGGCTGACGCCGGAGACCAGGAACCCGTACGGGTGGGGCTGCCCGGGCCGCGACAGCGGGAGGACCACCGCCTGCTCCGAGGGAATTCCCCAGCGGCCTCCCGGCATGGGACCGAAGCGCTCCGGGAGGTTCTCGACGAGGGCCTCGCGTCCGGTGCGCGCCGCCTCGGCGAACGGCCACCCCCCGGTGTCCGCGGACCGGGAGTCGAATGGCACGCGCGCTGGTCTGCCCGGGCCCTCGTAGCGCTCCAGCCCGCTGGTGCTGACGAGCCGGAGCTCCCGGGCGTCCGCATCCAGCAGATAGAGGAGCGAGAAGGGCAGATCGGCGTCATTCTCCGCGAGGATGTCCGTGGCCGTGAGGCACGCCTGCTCCGCGGACTTCGCCTCGGCGGCCCGCGCCGCCAGCGCTCCCAGCATCCGGAGCTGGCGGTCGTCCTGGACCTGCTCGGTCGTCTCGTTCACCGTGACGAGGACGCCGCCCACCTGCCCCCCCTCGGCGGGGACGGGGCTGTACGAGAAGGTATGGTACGTCTCCTCGGGGAAGCCGCGCCGGTTGATGAGGAGCAGGAAGGACTCGTTCCACGTCCCCGGGCCCCCGTCGAGCACGCTCCGGGCCATGGGGCCGATGACGTCCCAGATCTCGCTCCACACCTGGATGGCGGGCACGCCCAGGGAGGCGGGGTGCTTCTCGCCGAGGATGGGCCGGTAGCCGTCGTTGTAGATCTGGATGAGGTCGGGTCCCCACCACAGCAGCATGGGGAAGCGGGTGCGGAGCACGACGCCCACCATGGTCTTGAGGCTCGTGGGCCACCCGGCGGCGGGGCCCAGGGGCGTCTTCGACCAGTCCAGGGCGCGCACCAGCCCGCCCATCTCACCCCCTTCCGCGAGACAGCTCTCCTGCGAGTCGGGACCACGAGGCGCGGGGGGGTGGGGCTGGGTCATTCCGGGTCTCGATGCACGAGGGCAGTTCGGGCTAGTAGCGGTGGGGAGTCCGCCTCGCCCGGGCAGGTCCCGCCATCGTCGGCGGCCGCTCCCTGTCCCAGGAGACAAACGACCGGACGGGAACGGTCAATCGTTCCAACGTCCGGTCCCTTCACATCCGGATCCAGGCCGGAGGACTGGCCTGGGGTGCGGCCTACTTGCCTCGCCCCGGCACCTTGTTGGAGAGGTCCGGGAACACCTTGCGCCACTCGGGAATGTCGTCCTGGGAGGCCGTGGACGACGGCGTGCTGCCCTGCGAGGGCCGGCCGCTCCTGGAGGGCGGAGGCTGCGTCGCGGTGTGTCCCTTGCCGCCCTGGCCCGTGCCCCTGGCCGCTTCCCGGATTTGCTCCACCCCGAACAGGCGCTGGAGCGTGGACGCGGATCGGCCCAGCTCCTCCAGGGTCTCCCTCACGTCCCTCAGCTGATCAGTGCTCTGCTTCAGCCTTCTGTCCAGCAGCTCAAAGGGATGCGCGGCCCCTTCAGCGTTCTTCATGAAATGGTCTTCCTCTCGAGAATGCCGCCCCCCCTCCGCGGCTTGCGGAACCGTTCCATGTAGGGACTTCGGGGGGGCGTCCTACGTGATTACCCCAACGTGCTTGTAAATCCGGGCGGGCGCAACAGTTCCGTGCGTCCGGGGAGGACCCGGCGCCCATCGTGTTGCCTTCGTAGCGGCTGATACGCTGCCTGCCCGCCTGGAGCCCGTGGGGCAATATGCCCCCTCAGCGGGTGGCGGGGGTGGCGCCAGGGACTGCTCGCATGCTCGCGTCGAAGGCGCCCTGACGGCGAACGACCGCGCCGGGCCCGTGTCCGCCGAGCACCTTCTCGATGGCGGCCAGGCCTGGCTCCACCTCCAGGGCCGTGGCGAAGCCCCGCGCCCGGGCGGCCGCCTCCAACTCCGACAGGTAGTGCTCGAGCTCCGCCTCCGTCCGCAGCGGCTCGACGTTCGCGGCGATGCGCCGCCGGATCTCCGCGCGTAGGTCCTGGGGGGCGGGAGTCTCCGCTCGCGGCGGCTGCTCCTGTCCGAGCCGCCGGGTCATGACCGCACCCAACGCGCCGGACAGGAGGCAGCCGGCCAGGAAGAGCAGCCCCAGGCGGAGCCGATGGACTGGAGGGGATGTCACCGCTGGGGCTCCTTCCGGTTCAGCTCTTGGGCGTGAAGCCGATGTAGCCGACGGCGTTCGGCCAGGACGGGTTGGTCCACAGGTGGATCTGCTTGTTGGCGAGCGCCGCGCGCACCATGCTCTCGTAGAGCGCGTGCAGCGAGCCCTCCCGGTAGAGGAAGTACGGGTTGGCCCAGCTATCGGTGGAGCCCTCGGTGAAGACCCAGAAGGAGCCCTGGTAGGTGCCGGTGCACGTCGGGCCCGAGTACATCGTCACGTTGGCATAGCCGTGGTTGCCGTAGACGGTGGCGGTCGACGGGTACAGCTTCGTCTCGCAGATGTAGCCGTAATAGTCCGCGGCGCTGGCGCTCACCGGCACGGCGAGGCAGGCGAAGGCGGCGAGTGGAAGGGCGACTCTTCCCAGCAGCTTCTTCATGACGGAACGCTCCCCTGTAGGGGTCCGGACTCCCGGGCCCTGGACCCATGGTCCAACTCCTCTGGTAACACGCCCCTCTGACGCCTCCGCTTGACATGGTGACCTGGGGTCATTTATTAAATGACTCGTGGTCATCGAGTCGCTGGCCAGGACCTTCGCCCCCCCAAATCCAGGAGGCAGTCATGTCGAATCAGGCCCTTTCGAAGTCGGTCCTCATCACCGGGTGCTCCACGGGCATCGGCCGCGCCACGGCGCTGCGGCTGGTGAAGGCCGGGTGGAAGGTGTACGCGACGGCGCGGAGCGTGGAGAAGCTGGCGGAGCTGGCGGCGGCGGGCTGCCGCACGCTGGCGCTGGACGTGGCGGACGATGCGTCCATGGTGGCGGCGGTGCGGCGGGTGGAGCAGGAGGACGGGGCGGTGGGGGTGCTCATCAACAACGCGGGCTACAGCCAGTCCGGGGCGCTGGAGACGGTGGAACTCGAGGACGTGCGCCGGCAGTTCGAGACGAACGTGTTCGGACTGCTGCGGCTCACGCAACTGGTGCTGCCGGGCATGCGGCGGCAGGGCTGGGGGAAGGTGGTGAACATCGGCTCCATGGGTGGCAAGCTGACGTTCCCCGGGGGCGGGGCGTACCACGCGACGAAGTACGCGGTGGAGGCGCTCAGTGATGCGCTGCGCTTCGAGGTGAGGGGCTTCGGGGTGGACGTGTTGCTCGTGCAGCCGGGGCTCATCCGCACCGAGTTCAGCCAGGCGGCGGTGGGCAGCATGAGCACCAGCCTCCAGAAGGCGGACGGGCCCTACGCGGGTTTCAACTCCGCGGTGGCCCAATCCACCCAGGACGCCTACGTCAAGGGGCCGCTGGCGAAGCTGGGCGGCGAGGCGGAGGACGTGGCGCGGGTCATCCAGCGCGCCCTCGAGGCCCGCCGGCCCCGCGCGCGCTACACCGTCACCGCCTCGGCCAAGGTGCTGCTGGCGCAGCGGGCGATGATGCCGGACGGCTTGTGGGACGCCTTCCTGCGGACGCAGTTCCCCCTGCCCGGCGCGAAGAGCTGACCCCCGCAGCGGCGAGGCGGCCACAGCGGTGATTCCAGGGGCCCGGCCTTCACGGACCTTGGAGGCGATTGAAGACCACCCGCACCTCTTCCTCCGACCACTTCCTGGCAACACAGTGCACCAGGAGCGGGGGTCCCACTTGCTCGGTCTCCGGCTTCAGTTCGAGACCGTGAATCACTAGGCGAGAGAGGGAGCGGGCATGAGTCTCGTCGGGAATGAGCACCTTCCTGTGCGTTCCCAACCAGGTGCTCAGCTCGAGAAGGGACTGGGCTTGCGGTGCGAGTGGTTCCGGAGCTTGGGCCTGCGAACGCATTTCCTCCAATCTGGCCCGCTGCCGTTCCAGCTCACGAAATCTGGAAGTGAAGCTCCAGTACATGAACGCGAACACGGCGATGACCAGCATTCCCCCAATTCCCCCGAACAACCAGGACTGACGGAGCAACCCCAGGAAGACGAACACGAACGGGGTCAGGCAAGCCATCAGGAGTATCAGAAGCACGAGGGTGACCAGCAGCCAGGACCAGAAACCCAACCCCCCCGCCTCGGGAGCCAACCTGCCCGTACGGAACACGTATCTCAGGGTGACGGGCAACAGGCAGAGTGCCGGCAGCCAACTGCTCACCGTCACGAGCATGCCGCCTGAAGGGGGAGCGGGGGCGGAAAGTCCAAAGGCGATGGCCCCCGCGTTCAGCACGAGCAGCAAGGAGCTGAGCAGCGCCCCGAAGGTGAACTCCTTCGAGGTGTCGGCAATGAAGGGCTCCAGGATCGGAGGGGGGGGAGCGACCCCCACCCAGGCGCGCGCGAGTGCGGCGAGGGGGCCCAGTGGACGCCGCAGCGCCATGCATCGCTGACGGATGGCTTCAGCGCCGATCGTCTCCGGCAGACGCGCACACAACGCCTCGATGCGCAGCAACTCGGCCCGTCCCTTGGCATACAACACTTGTCTTCCAAGACGCTCTCTCACCCATCGCACAAGGGGCACGGGCGGCTTGCGCAGGAACAGCATCTTCTGGAAGGACTCATCCTGTAACTCCGGCGTACCGGTCTTGACGGCGAACTCAAGGTACTCGGCGAGCCGCTCCTGGGGCAGCAGGCCTCCCAGTCGGAGCACCATCGTTCGATCATGGAAGTCACCTCCCGCCCAACGGCTTGAGAGGAGCCGATCGACCTCGGTCGAGAGTATGGCGGGGATTTCCCCGATGCGCCGGGCAAGACCCTCCTGAAGGAGCCCCAGCAGATGGATCTCGAAGTCCTCCTTCCACTGGTAGTAGCCCAACCCTTCGCCAAACCCCGGCAGGCAGGGAACAGGGTGCTGCTCTTCCGTACACTGGGACAGGAGCCACGAAGCCTCTTGTAAGAGCGGAGCGATCACCTCTGCGGACTCGCTCTGCAACAGCGCGACCGTGTACTCGCGCCAGTGCGGCTCCAGCAGCAGCTTGCGAGGGGAGAGGTACTTGGGATGGGTGGCCAGGTACCGGACGAAGAGCGTCTCCTGGTACCGGCGATGGGCAAAGGTGAACCGCCGGTCCCCTTTCCTGGCCTCCGGAACATCGCTGCGGCCAATTTTCACATCCACCAGGGCTGCCAGGAGATGCTCGAGTTGCTCGGACGTATAGCGCTCCGGTGGCAGCGTCTTCGCAATCTGGTCATGCGTGGAGGACAGGCTGAGGGTTGGGCTCGACGCGAAGAGCACAGCCAACTCCATGGCCCCATTGAGCAACTGCGTGGCCGTCAGCCCGTGTTTCCGCTGCGTGTATTCCACGTCTCGCTCCGACAGTCGGTTCAGGTGCCGCCAGAGCAGATCGTGATCACCTACGGGCGGCCGTTTTTCCTGCTGGATGAAGCGGCAGAGCAGCGAGAGGAAGAGCGGGGTATGCCGCAGGCTGCTGCTGCTCGCGAGCAGATGGCGCCGGACGATTTCCTTCTCCTCCGAAGAGAGGAACGTGTTCTCGATGAGCTCCTCTTGCCGCTCGTGGCTCAACGGCAGGATGCGGAGCTTGTGCCAGGGAAGAGAAGAAGGACCCTTGAACTCCCGCGAGGCGATGAGGCCCCTGCAGTCATTCATGCTCGCGAGGAACTGGCGGATGGCCCCCGCATGGTTCTCGATCACCGTGCTCCCGATGGGAGCGTGCATGACCGCTGGGATTTCATCGAATGAGTCGAAGAGGAAGAACCAGATCCCCTGATTCAGGTGGTGCTCCCAGTTCTTTTTGACGTACTCGGCCGTGTCGGCGTCGCCACGCCGCACGTTGTCGATCACGAAGCGGCGAATCCAATCCGCATTCGGTCCCTCCGCAGGAGGGGAATTCAGTTCCTTGAGGTTAATGTAGAGCGGAATCCTCGCCTTCGGATCCGAGGAGTGGATTCCCTGCTCCGCCAGTTGATGTGCCAGGTGACGCAGGGCCACGCTCTTGCCGCTTCCAGGCTCCCCAACGAGCAGGAGCCACCGCTCCGTACTGCTCTCAATCGCCTCCATCAGGGAAGGGACGCGGCGCAACCCTTGAGTCTTCCGGCGGCGGAGCTTGTCCAGGAGCGAGGCATAGAACGGTGCATCTGTCTCGATGTCCGCTTCCAGGTCGGTGAAGAACTGGTCGTTCCAGCTCTCGGCCTTGTTGAGGGTGTCGAAGTCGCTTCTGAGCGCCCGGCAAAACTGACTCCTCCTCCGGAGGAATTCACCCTGCTCCGCGGTGAGCGAGCGGAACCCCGCCTTCTTCCAGCTCTCCTTGAGGCCAATGAGCCCCTCCAGGAGCTTCCTGGGCACCAGGATGAGCAGGTAGTAGCAGACAGGTCCTCCCATCAGGAGCGCGACGAGCCAAAATCTCGGGCTCCTCCACCCGGTCTCCTGGACCCAATTCCCGAAGCGCACAGCGAGCTCCAGGAGTTGCTTGATATCCAAAAGGTCCTTGACGAGCCCTGCGGTCACCGCATCCCTCCCCACTCGAACGAGTGATAGCGCTCTGCTAGATACGCCCTGAGCCGTGGCGATTCCACCATCCAGATCACACGTTTGCGGCCTCTACCCCGTACGCAGTTCCCCCGGCCCGGCGCGAAGAGCTGACCCCCGGGGAGGTGAGGCGGCCACGCACCGGTGATTCCTGGGGTCCGGCGCCGTTGGCCTTGGCCAGGAAGGCCCCGGGAGCGCTATCGTGGCGCCACTGATGTCCACAGCCGCCCCCCGCGCTCCGGTGCCGTTCGGCCAGTACAAGCTCATCGATCGCCTCGCCGTGGGCGGCATGGCGGAGCTGTTCCTCGCCCAGCAGTCGGGCCCGGACGGCTTCGAGAAGCCCGTCGTCATCAAGCGCATCCGCCCGCACCTGTCGCGGCAGTCGCCCTTCGTGCGCATGTTCCTCAACGAGGCCCGGCTCGCCGCCCAGCTCAACCACCCCAACATCGTGCAGATCCACGACCTGGGGAAGGTGGGCGACAGCTACTACATCGGCATGGAGTACCTCTTCGGCCGGGACATGCGCCGCGTGGTGCCCAAGGCCGAGTCGCTGGGGATTCCCTTCCCCATGGTGTACGCGCTGAAGATCGCCTCGTCCGTGTGCGAGGGCCTCTACTACGCGCACCAGAAGGTGGACCTGTACGGCTCGCCGCTGAACATCGTCCACCGGGACGTGACGCCGGAGAACATCTTCGTGTGCTTCGACGGCACGGTGAAGGTGCTGGACTTCGGCATCGCCAAGGCGGCCAACCGGGTGGAGCAGACGCGCGCCGGCGAGCTGCGCGGCAAGCTCAGCTACCTCAGCCCCGAGCAGTGTCTGGGCAAGCCGTTGGATCACCGCAGCGACATCTTCTCGCTGGGCTCCGTCCTCTACGAGTGGCTCACCGGCTTCAAGCTCTTCACCGGCGAGTCGGACGTGTCCGTCATGCGCAGCATCGTCGATGGCAAGGTGTATGCGCCCTCGTACTTCCGCGCGGACATCCCCGAGCCCGTGGAGGCCATCCTCATGAAGGCCCTGGAGCGTGACCGCGACAAGCGCTACCCCACGGCCTGGCACTTCCAGCAGGACCTGGACCGCTTCCTCAACGCCTACGAGTTCACCCCCACCCACCTCCACCTCTCCAACTTCCTCAAGCAGCTCTTCCTCGACGAGCTGGAGCAGGAGCAGCAGCGCCTGCGGCCCCAGCAGGCCCCCTTCTCCGCGCCCGCGCCCACCACGCAGCCGGAGCTGGAGTCCGTGCTGCCCGTGGAGGAGCCCTCGGGCAGCGAGCGGATCGTCGCGGTGCCCGTCACCGCCGCGCAGCTCGAGTCGCTGGAGGCCCTGGCGCGCAAGCACGGCGTGCCCGTGGGCAAGATGGTGGGGGAGCTGCTCTCGGTCTGGCTCAAGTACCGCTGACATGCCCCGCCTGAAGCTGACCCTCGAATACGACGGCACCCGGTACGTGGGCTGGCAGCTCCAACCCAATGGTGTCTCCATCCACGCCCGGCTGGCCCAGGCGCTCGAGCAGCTGCTCGGCGAGCAGGTGAGTCTGGAGGCGGCCGGCCGCACGGACTCCGGCGTGCACGCCACCGGGCAGGTGGTGTGCTTCGACACGCCACGCGTGCTGCCGCTCAAGGCGTACGGGAGGGGACTCAACGGCCTGCTGCCGGAGGACATCGCCGTCGTCCGCGCCGAGGAGGTGCCGCCCGAGTTCGACCCGCGCCGCTGGTCCCACGGCAAGCGCTACCGGTACCGGGTGAGTAACCGGCCCTCGCGCTCGCCCCTGCGCCGCCTCACGCATTGGGAGGTGTTCGCCCCCCTGGACGTGGAGGCGATGCGGCGCGGTGCAGCACACCTGCTGGGCCGGCACGACTTCTCCGCCTTCCGGGCCGCGGACTGCCAGGCGGCCCATGCCCTGCGCGAGGTGCGCCGGGTGGTCGTCCAGGGCGCCTCGGGCGACGAGCTCTCCATCACCGTCGAGGGCACCGCCTTCCTCAAGCACATGGTGCGCAACCTCGTGGGGACCCTGGTGGAGGTGGGCAAGGGGCGCCGTCCCGACACCTGGGTGGCCGAGGTCCTTGCCTCGCGAGACCGCAAGCGCGCCGGCCCCACCGCGCCGGCCCACGGGCTCGTGCTGGAGGAGGTCTTCTATGGAGACGGCCCGCCTCCTCGCACCCCGGGCGGCACGGCGGACGAGGAAGACGCCGAGTGAGGACTCGCAGTGCGTGTCCGGGCCGCGCTTGCGCTAGGCTGCCGTTCCCGTGAGCACCCAGAAGAAGATCGTCCTCGAGCCGCTGCGCGTCCGCATCCGCCGTGTCCAGTTCACCGTGGGGCTCGGCTTCCTCGCGTTGGTGATTGGCACCATGCTGACCTCGGCCGTGTGGCTGCGGTTGATGGGCCGTGTCGAGGCGCTGCCGTCCTGGGCGATCGACTACATCCTCGCCCCGGTGCTGAGGCACCTGTGGGTGCTCGCCGTGCTGCCGGTGCTCTGTTACGGCGCCGCGCGCATCATCGAGCTGCGCCCGTGGGCCACCGCGCTCGGGGCGGCGGCCACCGGCCTGTGCTTCACGCTCGCCATCGAGTTCATCGGCAACGGCGTGGACGGGTGGCTGGCCTCGGGCGGGCTGGCGCTGGTGGTGGAGCTGGGACTGGTCGCCGGGGGCGTGGTGCTGAGCCAGCGCTCCGTCGTCCGGGGCCGGGCCGACGCGGGCAAGCAGCAGACGCAGGCGCAGCAGCAGGCCAGCGCGCGCCAGGACGAGTACGCCGAGTTCCTCCGGGACGCGGAGGTCGCGGGCGAGAAGATCGCTCAGCGCGAGGCGGCGAAGGCCGAGGGGCAGGGGGCTCCGGTGCAGTCGCTGCCGTTGCCGGAGCAGCCCGCGGCGCCGGCCGCGCCCACCGAGGAGGGCGCCGAGCAGAAGCCCCAGGGCGAGCCGAAGGCCCCCGCCGCCTGAGGGCACGGGGCGAGCCCGGGTCCAGGGCCCGGGAACCTTCCCTGCGCCCGAGATTCCCCATGACCCGGGGTGGCTGAACTACGGGTCTGCCGCTGCCGCAGAAGCCATCGGGTTCCCGGACCCCTCCCGCGACGCGGACCTGCTCTCGCGCTCACGGCGTACCGCGATGGGGGGGGAGCAGCTCCAACAGTTCGGGATGCACCCTGGCTCCCGCCTTGATCTTGCCGTATGCGACCTCGGCGTCCTCCTCCGGCTCCGCGCGTTGGGCGAACGACTCGTGGTCGATCCCCAGCACCTGCCCGTCGGTCCGCAGCACCCAAAGGTATATCTCCGTGCAGTCGAGCGGGATGGCGTCGTTCTCCTTGCAGAGGCGGTTGATCATGCCATCCGTCGGTACCTCTTCGACCCAACGGCGGAGGAGCGCGGCCAGCTCCGGCGAGGGCGTGCGCGGCACGAACCTCGGGGAGGGCGGCCTTGCGAGCGGCTTGACCGGCGAGTCGGCGCGGCGTTCGACCTTCGGCTCACCCTCCCGCCAGCGTCCTTGCGCCACGACCTCCACCCTCTCGCCCGGCGCCAGCGTGTGGCGAGTGCCCCACGGCTCGAGCACGGGGGGCAGCGGCACCGCGCCGTCGTTTCTCACGGGAGTCTTTACGATGTACTCCGACGGCGGGCTCGGCGGCCGCAGCGTCCACCCGTGCCCGAAGTCGAGGGCGTCGTCCTGCAGGCGCGCGATCAGCTCCTGCCCCTTCGCCCACGGGAAATACATCGTCCCGTAGACCTCCTCGGCGCGGAAGATGATGGCCCCGCTGCCACGGCGCCAGGTCCCCGCGGCCCCGCCGGAGAGGCTGGCGTTGGTGTAGTCCGTCCACCCTTCCGAGTAGGAGAACCGCCCGTCATCTTCCAGCTTCAGGGTGGAGGTGACGTTCCACCCGTCGGGGGATTGCGAGTCGTCTTCGTAAGTCTTCATGCAGCCCCCAGCGATCTTGTACCCGCAAGGGGGGCGATGGTAGCGCACCCGAGAGCACCGCGCGGTATGTGTGCCTATCCCCCTTGTGCTGAGGTACCGTTGGCGCCATGTCCAATGGCTTCATCTGGTCCAGCGCGGACGAACCGCACGCCGGGCGGCGGCGCGAGATGCTTCGCACGCATCCCGAGATCAAGGAACTCTACGGCCCGTGCTCGCGCACGAAGTACGTCTGCACGCTGCTCGTCGGGCTGCAGCTCTCGCTCGCCTTCCTGCTGCGTGACGCGCCCTGGTGGCTGATTCTTCTGGTCGCCTATGCGGTGGGCGGAGTGATCAACCAGGCGCTACTCCTGGCCATTCACGAGCTCTCTCACAATCTCGCGTTTCGCAAGCCCTGGCACAATCGCGTATTCGGCGTCTTCATCAATCTGCCCGTGGGTGTGCCGGTCTCAGAAACGTTTCGCTACTACCACCTGCGCCATCACACCCATCAGGGTGACGAGCGGCTCGACACGGATATACCGACGGAGTTCGAGGCGCGCTTGCTGCGCAATCGCGCAAGCAAACTGCTCTGGCTCTCTTGCCAAGGCTTTGCCTACGCGCTCCGCCCGATGTTCGTGCATCCAAAGAAGCCGGGGGCTTCCGAGATCACGAACCTACTCGTGCAGGTCGCGTTCAACGTGGCCGTGTTCCATTTTTGGGGCGGCAAAGCGCTTGCCTATCTGCCGATCAGTTCACTGATCGTCATGGGGCTCCATCCGATTGCCGGACACTACATCTCGGAGCACTACGTCTTCCGCGAAGGGCAGGAGACCTACTCGTACTACGGGCCGCTCAACGTGCTCGCGTTCAATGTCGGCTACCACAACGAGCACCACGACTTCCCCTACGTTCCTGGCTCGCGCCTGCCGAAGCTACGAGCGATGGCGCCGGAATTCTACGACGGTCTCCTGTCGCACCCATCGTGGACGGCGACGCTTTGGAACTTCGTCATGAGCCCCAGCCTGGGCGGTTACAGCCGCATCAAGCGGCGCGTGGAGCGGCGGCGAGACTAGCGGTCTTCTGCGATGCTAGCGGCATGCACAGGTACTGGTTGCTCCTGCTCACCCTTGGCTCCTGGCTCGCCGCGTGTCGAGGTTCCCCCGAGAGCTACGTGGAGGGCCGGCTCTCTGGCACGCGCAACGGCGGCCCGGTGGACATCTCCTTCCGCCTCACCAATGACGGCCTGGGCGGGCTCTTCTACGGGGGCTTCCTCCGGGATGACCACCGAGGCAACGAGACCACCAACATCTCCATGAACAGCCTCGCCAGCGACGTGGACGTGCGGGCGTGGAGCGGGCCGGAGGCCATCGACGAGGACTCGTCCGAGTTCTTCCTCCGCGAGCTCCCCTCGCCCCCCATCCACGCGGGCCCCTACCGGGGCGCCACGGTCGGCCTGCGGCTCAACAGCCTCTTCTTCATTGGGACGCGCACGCCCCACGACGACCCCGTGCTGGAGTACGAGGAGCTGGAGTGGACGGGCGACCCCGAGGGCTCGGTCATTGCTCGCGGCCACCTCACCGCCAGCTTCGTCGACCACCCGGACCTGCGCCTGGAGGCCCGCTTCCAGTTCGTGGCGAGCTGCGAGTGGGAGCCCTTCCATCGCTACTGCGGCCAGCCGCGCATCGACAACCCGCAGCCCGCGCCCTGGCAGCAGAGCGACTGTCCCCAGGCGCTCATTGACTTCGTGGGTGGCCAGGCCGTGCCCGAGTGGAAGGGCGACTCGCGCATGAGGCTCGGCGCGGTGGACTACGACTGCAAGGGCGAGAACGGGCTCTTGCAGTGCTTCGCGGACGTCGCCGGCATCAAGGCCGACGGTTGCCTCTGGCGCGCCGTGGTGCTCACCGACGGCAGCGTGGATCAGTTCGCGCTCGCGGGCTTCGCCGACGCCGCGTGTCCCCAGCGCGCCTGCAACACCTGGCGCTGAGTGCCGCCGAACGGCTCCTCCAGCGATGCTCGGGGGCGCTACTTCTTCTTGTCGGCCGGGATGTGCACGTTGCTGTAGACCAGCGGGTGGTCGCTCGCGCGCCGGACCTTGTTGCTGGTGTCGCGGTCATAGCCGTCGAAGTGCACGTTGGGCGACCCGAAGATCCAGTCGATCCCCACCTGGCGCGAGTGCGAGTGCTTCCCGTTCATCGCCGCCGTCATGTCGGTGCCCTGGGTGATCTGCTGCCGGGCCTCCGCCTTCTCGTTCATGTCACCCGTCAAGATCACCGGGTGGCCGGTCGTCTTCTCCAGGTGCTTGATGAACGCGATCTCCTTCGCGGTCGCGATGTCGCGGTTCTTCTCGTTGTGCGGGTGGTTCTTGGTGTCGGCCGGGTTGTGGACGTTCATCACCCACACCTTCTGCCCGGTCTCCTTGCTCTTCAGCAGCACCACCGGCATCTGCTTCTTGTGGCCCTCGAAGTACGGGACGGTCACGTGCCTCCCCTTCACGAACTCGAACTTGTCCTTGCGCCACGCGATCGAGTTCACCGGGTCCGCGCCCCCGTACTTACCCGGGTACATGTCGAACTGGTTCTTGGTGTCGTGCATGAACGCCTTGCGCTGGCTCGGCTCGAACTCCTGGAAGCCGACGACGTCCAGCTTGTGGTGCTGGATCACCTGCGCGGCGAGCTTCATCCGCTCCACGCCGGAGGGGCGGGACGCCTTGTTCCCACCGGGCGCGGTGTGGCTGGCGCCGAGGACGTTGAACGAGCCGACCTTGAAGTCAGTCGGGCCCTTCGACTTCGGGGGGTTGTGGTGAACCGCGGGCGCGTGATGGGCGGTGGCGAGGATTCTCATGCACAGATTCTCGGCAGGTGAGAGCCCAAGTTGCTTCCTGCTGTGCACAGGGTGTCGCCCGCTGGTGAAGCGGTGTGCCTGTTGCCCACCTCCCCCCACCTTCGACGACCCGCCGCCTGGAAGAAGGAGCGCACCCCCCGTTTGGACTGGGCCGGGCTGCTGCGCAGCGGGAAAGAGGCGGCGGGAATCGAACCCGCTGGTTCAGAATCCGGCCAGGCGGCTCAGCCGTGGACCACGCGCTGCACGCCCCGGCGGAGCAGCAGGTCCGGCAGCTTGAAGCGGTGATCTCCCCGCAGCACCAGCCGCTCACCCTCCACCGCTCCGGTACAGGCCAGTCCCCGCTGCAGGGCCTGGAGCCACCCCTGCCATTCGGCCGCGGGCAGGCCCAGGCCCTCCACCACCGTCACCTCCTGCCCCGAGCGGTCCGTCTCGAGCCGCACTACCGCCCGCTCGGGCCCTCCCGGTGGCGGCATGTCGGGGAAGTCCTCCCGGCGCAGCTGGGGCTTCGTGGAGGGCAGGGTGTCGCGCAAGCCCTCGAGCCGGGCGAACGGGTTGTTGAAGCCCTTCGCCTTCGGGTCCTGCTGGCCACTGGAGTGCTTGTCCTTCTGTTTCGTCATGGGCATTCCCCGCCGAGCGCCATCACATCCGCGCCGATCGTCCTCCTTCCCCATGGACGGTTCAACCTTCAGGGGGCCTGCGTGTCGCGAGGGCGTATCTATTACGGTATCGGTGTCTTCTTCGGGCTGCTGTTCCTGTCCTGGGTGTTCTTCTTCCTCTCCTTCCTCCGCAAGGCCCGCTTCTTCCATCCCACCGGGGTCATCTATTCGGCCCAGGCCTATCCCGCCCCCGGGCTCGCCTCCGTGGCGGGCGTGGAGGTAGCCGAGCGTCTGGCGGGTTCCGCGCTCGTCCGCTTCTCGGGGGGGATCTTCAAGCAGAAGGGCAGGACGGACTCGCTTGGGATCGGCATGCGCTTCCACGGCGAGCCCGGGCCGAGCCCCACCAATGCTCCCGGCGGGCAGGATCTCTTCCTCGTCTCCTTCCACTCCTTCGGGGCGATCGCCCAGGACATCAAGGCCACCAACCCCAGGGACTACCTGGCCAATACCTACTGGGCCATCACTCCCTATGAGGTGAAGGGGCTCGGCCGGGTCTCGCTGCGCATCACCGCTACCGGCGCGGGCGGGGCGGGCGCGGCGCGTGACGAGCGGCTCGAGGACGCGGTGCGGGCGGGCACGGCCAGTCTGCGGCTCGAGATGGCTCCGTGGGGGACGAACGACTACCAGCCGCTCGCGGATGTCCGCCTGGACAGCCGCGTGGCGTTGGAGGACGAGCTGCGTCTCACCCCGCATGCCGCGGGGCGCGGGCTGCGTCCGATCGGCTTCCTGCAGGGGCTGCGCGTCTTCCCCTATGCCGCCAGCCATCTGGCGCGGCGGCTCCGTCAGGGAGCACCCAGGCGTGCCGGCACTCCGGACATCCGGATCGCCGTCCCCGACCTGGGGGCGGACCAGCGCGAGAACGTGAACGTATCCCCTGCCTTCTCGTCCCGGGATGGAGGCCGGGAGAGGTGGGTGAGCTGAATTGCCCGGGGCTCCCTGGGTTCATAGCTTTCCAGGGCGGGCAGGCAGGGCACCGGAGAGGATTCCGCCGAGGGGGGCGCGGGAGAATGCCATGCAAGATGGCGATGAGACTGCTGACAGGCCCATCGGCTGGCAACGATCGGCCTCTCGGCCTGATGAGTTCCTGGAGGGGCTGTCCGGGGAGTCGGACCTGGACGACTCCTTCCTCCGGGAAGTAGCCCATGTGCCCGTGCCCTTGCGCAGGCCCATGCCCGGAGAGCGCCTGGGGGGCCAGGATGGGCGCCGGTTCAAGCTCCTCGAGGAGCTGGGCGCGGGCGCCATGGGCTGGGTCCTCAGTGCCTGGGACGAGCAGCTGCGGCGGGAGGTGGCCCTCAAGTTCCTCGTGCCGCGCGAGGAGCTGGCGGGCCTGGCGCTGGCGGAGGCGCGGGCCATCGCCCGGTTGGATCACGAGAACATCGTCCGCATCTTCGATGTCGCCGAGTGGACCGGGCGCCCGTCCGAGCCTCGCATTCCCTTCCTGGTGATGGAGCGCCTGGAGGGCGAGTCGCTCGCCCATGTGATGCAGCGCGAGCGGCCCGGGCTGCGGCGCACGCTGGAGATCATGATGTCCGTGGCCGCGGGGCTGGCGCACGCCCACGAGCACCACATCGTCCACCGCGATCTCAAGCCGAGCAACGTCATCATCACCCGCAAGGGCGTGGTGAAGCTGCTCGACTTCGGGCTGGCGTACCTGCTGGACCCGACCACCGCGCTGGCGCCGCGGCTGCCCATGGCGGGCACGCCGCCCTACATGGCGCCGGAGCAGTGGCGGGGCGAGGCGTTGGACGAGCGCACCGACCTCTGGGCCGCGGGCGTGCTGCTCTACGAGATGCTCACCGGGGAGCTCCCCTACCTGACGGCGAACCTGGAGGAGCTGCGGGCCCGGGTGCTGTCCCCCGAGCCGGTGCCCCTGTTGCGCGAGCGCCACCCGGAGCTGCCCTGGGAGCTGGAGTCGCTGCTGGCCGTGATGTTGGCGAAGGATCCTGCCCGGCGGCTGCTCTCCGCGGCCGAGCTGAAGGACGAGCTGCGCGAGCTGGAGGAGCACCTGCGTCCCGGGCGCAAGCAGCCGCGCAACGTGGCGCCCCAGCGGCGGCAGGTGACGTTGGTGGCGTGCAAGCTCGAGGGGCTCGCCAGCCTCGCGGGGGGAATGGACGCCGAGGACTTCGGCGAGTGGGAGGCGGCCTTCCATCGCGGCTTCTCCAAGGTCATCCAGCAGCACGGGGGCTTCGTCACCCTGTGCATGGGCGACGAGGCGTTGGCGTGCTTCGGCTACCCGGTGGCGCGCGAGGGGGACTCGGAGCGCGCCGTGCACGCGGGCATGATGCTGGTGCCCTCCATCCGCGAGGCACTCGGGGAGCGGCTGCCGTGGCAGGACCGGCTGGAGCTGAAAGTCCAGGTGGGCATCCACACCAGCATGGTGATGTTGGACGATCTGCCCCAGGAGCTGCGGGGGCGCACGCCCGGCATCCAGGGGGAAGCGCCGAAGGTGGCGGCCTGGCTGGCGCTCCAGGCCGGGCCCGACGAGGTGGTGCTCAGCCACGAGTCCCATGCCCTGGTGCAGCGCGCCTTCGAGACGGAGCCGCTCGGTCCCCGCTTCTACGAGGGCGTGCGCAGCGTCCGGGTGTTCCGCGTGCTGGGCGTGCGCCGGACGGTGTCCCGGTTCGATCGGACGCTGGCGGTGGGCGGTGGGCTCACCCCGCTGGTGGGGCGGGAGCGGGAGGTAGAGGAGCTGCTCGCCCTCTGGGCCCGGGCCCGGGCGGGGGAGGGGGGCTTCGTGTTGCTCTCGGGCGAGGCGGGCATGGGCAAGTCCCGGATCATCCAGGAGCTGCGCGAGCGCATGGGCCGGGAGCAGGCGCTGACGCTGCGGCTGCAGTGCTGGTCCCAGTTCTCCACCAGCGCCTTCCATCCCCTCATCGACGCGTTGCAGCGGCTGTGGCTCTCTCCGGAGCGGGATGCGCGGGAGAACCTGCGCGTGCTGGAGGAGTGGCTGGCCCCCTGGGAGCTGAAGCCCGAGCAGGTGCGCCAGCTGGGCGCACTGCTGTCCCTGCCGGTGGAGGAGACGCCCGCGCACCTGCGGCTCACGCCGGAGCGGCAGATGGAGGAGCTGCTGGACGCGCTGGGCACGCTGCTGCTGCGCGTGGCCGCGGTGCACCCGGTGCTCCTGGTGGTGGAGGATCTGCATTGGGCCGACCCCTCCACGCTGCGGATGCTGGGCTCCTTGATGGAGCGGATGGGGAGGACGCGTGTGCTCGGCGTCCTCAGCGCCCGGCCCGAGTTCCGCCCGCCCTGGCCCCCGCGGTCCGGGCTGCACCGGCTCTCGCTGGAGCGGATGCCGGCGGAGAGCACCGCGCGGCTGGTGAAGGAGATGACGCGGGGCCGGGCGCTGCCCGAGGAGGTGCTGGAGCAGCTCGTGGCCCGCACGGACGGCATCCCCCTGTTCGCCGAGGAGATGACGCGCATGCTGCTGGAGGGCGGAGCGGCGGCGTCCATTCCCGTCACCCTGCAGGAACTGCTGCTGGCCCGGCTGGACACGCTCCCGCGCCGCCAGAAGGAGCTGGCGTGGTGGTGCGCCGTGCTGGGACGTGGCTTCACGCGCGAGGTGCTCGTCACCGTGACGGGCCTGCGCGAGGCCGAGTTGCGCAGGGACCTGGCCGGGCTGGTGGCGGCGGGCTTGCTGCAGCGCTACGACGAGGGCTCCGGGCCCAGCTACCAGTTCCGGCACGCGCTCATCCAGGAGGCGGCGTACCAGTCGCAGACGCGTGGGGTGCGGCGCGAGCACCACCGGCGCATCGCGCTCGCCCTGGTGGAGCATTTCCCCGCCATGGTGGAGGGCCGGCCCGAGCTGCTCGCCCATCATTATACGGAGGCTGGGGAGGTGAAGCCGGCCATCCGCGCCTGGAAGCAGGCGGGCCTCCACGCCAGCCGGCGCTACGCGAATCAGGAGGCGGTGAGCCACCTCACCCAGGCGCTGAAGCTGCTGCGGAGCCTGCCGGATGCCGCGTCGCTCCTCCTCGAGGAGCTGCAGCTGCTGCTCGCCCTGGGTCTCCCGCTGGTGCAGGTGCAGGGCTACCAGTCGCCCGAGGTGGCCCGGCTGTATGCGCGCGTCCGGGAGCTCCTGCACGAGATGGGCGAGAGCCCGGCCCTGATCGAGCTCCCGTATTGGGGTGTCTCCGCCTACTACTTCACCCAGATGAAGTTTCAGGAGGCGCATGAGATCAACGAGCTGCTGGTGAACCTGGGCCGGCGCTACTCCAACCGGGAGCTGCTGGTGGCGGGGCACCGGGCGCAGGCCGTGGACTACTTCACCTGGGGCGACATGCCCACGGCGCTGGCGCATATCGAGCAGGCCCTGGCGCACTCCGAGGAGCCCTCGCTCGAGCACCACCGGGCACTCGCCCTGAAGAGGGTGATGAGCCCGCGCGCGACGGCCCTCGTCTTCAGCTCCGTCGTCCATTCGGTGCTCGACGAGCTGGAGGTGGCCCGGAGCCATGCCCAGGAGGCGCTGGAGCTGGCGCGGAAGCTGGGCCATCCCCACTCGCATGCCGTCGTGCTCACCTACGCGGCCGTTGGCGCGCACATCCGCCGCGAGCCCCGGAGAACCCTGGAGTGGGCGGAGCAGGGCATCGCGCTCGCGGGCGAGCACCGGTTCCGGCTCTGGTTGTGGTGGTCCACCCTCTTGAAGAGCTGGGCCCTGGCCGAGCTGGGGCAGGCCGAGGAAGGACTGGCGCTCATGCAGGGGGCGCTCGAGGAGTGGAAGCGCTCGGGCTTCGTGATCGGCACCCTGCACAACTCCGCCATGCTCGCGGACATCTACCTGAAGCTGGGGCGGGCGGAGGAGGGACTGGCTGCCATCGAGCACGCGCTGGCGCCCGAGAAGCTGCGCGCGGGCGAGACGAGCTTCGAGGCCTATGCGCACCTGGTTCGCGCCCAGCTCCTGGTGTTGCGGGGCCGGGCACCGGAAGCCCGCGAGGCGTTCCTCCGGGTCCTCCAGAGCGCACGCGGGCAGGGCGCGCGCATCTACGCGCGGCGGGTCCTGACGGAGTGGGGGCGGTGGCTCGAGCGGCCGGAGCCGCGGCCCGACGAGTCACTCCCGTACTCGTGAGGCCGGCGCTCACGGCACCCGGCGTCCCACCAGCCGCGTGAGGATGTCCTGGAACTCGTCGGGGCCGATGTCCAGCCGCTCGACGACGTACCCGTAGAGCATGGCCGTCGGCACCGAGCGGCCCCCGCGCTCGCGCTCCAACTCGTGCAGCGTGTGCAGGATGATGCGCTCGGCCCGCGTGAGGCCGTCTCGCACGTCGGGGATGTGGTCGCGTGGATCTCCAGGCACTCGCGTCGTCTCCGGGCCCGCCAGCCTACGTCAGCTCCCCTGGTGGGCGTGCCAGCTCCTTCCGCATACGGGGCTGGCCCGTCTTCCCGTGCTTCCGGGGTGGCCATTCCTCCATGCCTCGGGTCAGAATGTGGGCGCACATAGGGAAGAGCGAATGGCCGACAGCCCGATCGACGACAGCATCTGCCCCGAGGAAGGCGCCGTACGTGAGGCCTTGTCGGGACGGTTTCCCGAGGCGGAGGTCGCGCGGCTGCTCGCGCATGCGGAGAATTGCCCCTCGTGCAGCCTGCTGCTGGTGCGCAGTGGCACCCTCGCCTCGTCCGAGGACGTCCCCACCAACGTGGTGGCCTCGCCGGCGCCCCTGGCCGAGACCCCTCCCGAGGAGGTGCTCCCTCGCGGCGCCACGGTGGGCCGCTACATGGTGCTCGAGAAGCTCGGGGCCGGCGGCATGGGCGTGGTGTACGCCGCGTATGACCCCGAGCTGGATCGTAAGCTCGCCCTCAAGCTGCTGCACCCGGGCTCGGACCAGGTGGAGAAGACCGGCGGCCAGGTCCGCCTGATGCGCGAGGCCCAGGCCCTGGCGCGGCTGGCCCACCCCCACGTCATCTCCATCTTCGACGTGGGGACGTGGGGCGAGCGCGTCTTCCTCGCCATGGAGCTGGTGGACGGGCCCTCGCTGCGCGACTGGCTCAAGCAGGGGCCGCGCTCCTGGCGCGAGGTGGTGGAGGTGTTCACCGCCGCCGGACGGGGGCTCGCGGCCGCGCATGCGGCGGGGCTGGTGCACCGCGACTTCAAGCCGGACAACGTGCTGCTGGGCAAGGACGGGCGGGTGCGCGTGCTGGACTTCGGCCTCGCCCGCCAGGCGTCGGCCACCCTGGAGCCCATGCCGCCGCCCTCGGTGCTGCCCCTGTCCGAGCGCAGTGGCTCGCCGCTGGACACGCCCCTCACCCGGGCGGGCCTCGTCATCGGCACGCCGGCCTACATGGCGCCGGAGCTCTACAGCGGGGGCGTCCTCGACGCGCGCTCGGACCAGTTCAGCTACTGCGTGGCCCTCTACGAGGCCCTCTACGGCGAGCGGCCCCATGGCCGGACTCCGGGCCCGCCCTCCACCTGGCGCACCCCGGAGCCGCCCCGGGACGCCGGGGTGCCCGCCAGCCTGCGGCGGCTCGTCCTGCGCGGGTTGGACCCCAAGCCCGAGCAGCGCTTCCCCTCCATGGAGGCCCTGCTCGAGGCGCTCGGCCAGACGCTGCCCATGCGCCAGCGCCACTGGATGGTGGCCGGCGGCCTGTTGCTGCTCTCGCTGGGCGTGGGGCTGCCGCTGCAGATCCACAACGCGGCCGAGCAGCCCTGCCGCGGTGGTGCCCGCCACCTGGAGGGGCTGTGGGACACGGCGCGCAAGGAGACGCTCGGACAGGCCTTCCGCGCCACCGGCAAGCCCAACGCGGACGAGTCCTGGACGCGCACGGCGCAGGTGCTGGACAGCTACTCCCAGGGCTGGGTGTCCATGCACGCCGAGGCCTGCGAGGCCACGCGTGTGCGCGGCGAGCAGTCCGACGAGGTGCTCTCGCTGCGCATGGCCTGTCTGGAGCGGCGGCTGCACGCGCTCCAGGCCCTCACGGACGTCTACTCGCACGCCAACGCCGCGCTGGTAGACCATGCCGCGAAGGCCGCCCACGCGCTGCCCCCGCTGGATGGGTGCGCCAACGTCGAGGCCCTGCGCGCCACCGTCCGCCCGCCGGAGGACCCCGCCACCCGCGAGAAGGTGGAGCAACTGCGGCTGCGGCTCGCCGAGGCGCGGGCCCTCTTCGACAGCGGCCAGTTCAAGCCCGCGCTGGAGCGCATCCGGACGCTCGCCCAGGAGGCCGAGGCCCCGCGCTACCGTCCCCTGCAGGCCGAGGTGCTCGAGCTGCGCGGCGCCCTGGAGGAGAAGGCCGGGGAGCTGGCGGCTTCCGAGGCCTCGCTGCGGCAGGCGGTCTGGGCCGCGGAGGCCGGCCGCCACGACGAGGTCATCGCCTCGGCCTCGGCCCGGCTGGTGCGCTCGGGGATGCTCCAGGCGGAGTTCGAGCAGGGCCGCGAGTGGGCCGAGCACACCCGTGCGGTGCTCGAGCGCATGGGCGGGGATGACCGCATCGAGGCCTTCGTCACCAACGCGCTGGGGGCCATCCTCCTGCGCGAGGACAAGATGGACGAGTCGTTGGAGCACTTCCGCCGGGTGGTGGCGCTGCGCCAGAAGGTCTACCCGGCCGAGCACCCGGAGGTGGCGGCGGGCTTCAACAACCTGGGCGCCGCGCTCACCAAGCTGAACCGCTTCGAGGAGGCGCGCCAGCAGCTCGTGCAGTCACAGGCCATCTACGAGAAGGCGCTGGGCCCCACGCATCCGGAGACGGGCAATGCGTTGCACAACCTGGGGCGCCTGTCGCAGAGCCTCGCGGATGACGCGGCGGCCCTGCGCTACTTCCAGGGCGCCCTGGTGGCACGCGAAGCGGGGCTGGGGCCGGAGCACCCGGAGGTGGCCGCGACGCTCAACTCCATGGGCGACAGCTACTGCGAGCTGCGCCAGTACGCCGAGTGCCTCGCCGTGGCCGAGCGGGGCCTGGCCATCCGCACCAAGGTCTTCGGGCCCAGGCACACGGAGCTGCCGGCCAGCCTGAGGCGGGTAGGGCACGCGCTGGAGGGCCTGGGCAGGAAGGCCGAGGCGCTGGAGCGCTACCAGCAGTCGCTGCGTCTGGCGGAGTCGCTCGAGGAGCCCTATGCCCCCGACGTCGTCTCCGCCCTGGTGGACCTCGCCGAGGCCCTGCGGGCGCGAGGCCGCCGCGCCGAGGCCCTTCCCCACCTCCAGCGCGCGCTCGCCCTGGCGGAGAAGGAGATGGGCCCGGAGTCGCCCGAGGCCGCGTCCGCGCTGGAAGGACTGGCGGCCTGGCAGCTGGAGGGTGGGCAGCACAAGCAGGCCCTCGCGCAGTACCAGCGGGCCCTCGCCATCCAGGAGAAGGACAACCCGCCGGGGCACCCGGCTCTCTTCGCTGCGCTGGTGGGGCTGGGCCGGTGCCAGGTGGCGCTGAACGCTCCGGCCCAGGCAGTGGCGTCGCTGGAGCGGGCGGTGGCGCTGGCGGGCTCCCCGCGCATCGCTCCGGAGACGGCGGCGGACGTCCGCTTCCTCCTGGCACGGACCCTCTGGGAGGCGGGCACGGGCCGCGAGCGGGCACGGGAGCTGGCCACCCGGGCGCACGAGGCCCTCCTCCAGGCGCACAAGGCTCCCGAGGCCGCCCAGGTGACGGCGTGGCTGGCCTCGCACGGGGGCCCCTAGAAGACGCCCAGGGAGGCGCTCCAGGCGCCCGCTGGGCCTGACTGGCCTCCTGGCGGGGCCGTGACATTGACAGGACGTCCGTTAAAACGGATATTGCGTTCGTCCGTTACGGCGGACATGGTTCCGCTATCGGAGAGACCCTCTGTCATGAGTTCGGCTGCCGAAGTGATCAATCTCGATGAGTTCCGGAAGCGGCGTGAGTCCAGGCCTTCGTCGACTCGGTCGCCCGCCCCCATGAGCCTCTGGACGCCGGTGTGGGTGTGGGTCATGGTCTGGCCCACGTGAAATCGGTCCGGGAAAACACCCCTCCCACGGCGGAGGACACAGACGCGACGGCCCCCGCCGCGAAGGGCAGGGCCAAGAAGAAGGAGCAGGGGGCCAAGAAGGCGGAGGCTCCCGCGTCCGAGGCCCCGTCCTCCGAGGAGGAGTGGGCCTACGAGGTGGCGCACGCGGACGCGTCGACGGACCTGGCGCCCATCGTCGGGCGCAACCTGCGCCGGCTGCGCACCCAGCGGGGCCTGTCCCTGGAGCGGCTCGCCAAGGCGTCCGGGGTGAGCCGGGCCATGCTCGGGCAGATCGAGCTGGGCCAGAGCGCGCCCACCATCAACGTCATCTGGAAGATTGCCCGGGCGCTGGGCATCCCGTTCTCGGCGTTGATCAGCACCACGGCCCAGAGCGGCACGCGGTTGATGCGCACCGCGCAGTCCAAGCGGCTGGCCTCCCATGATGGGAGCTTCAGCTCGCGCGCGCTCTTCCCGTTCGACGAGCCCCGGCGCGTGGAGTTCTACGAGCTGCGGCTGGCCGCGCACGCCGAGGAGCGGGCGGACGCGCACCCTCCGGGGACGATGGAGAACCTGGTGGTGACGGCGGGGACGGTGGAGATCGACCGCGGCGACGAGCACCACGTGCTGGCCACGGGTGACGCCATCCTCTTCGAGGCGGACGTGGCGCATGTCTACCGCAACCCGGGCAACACCGAAGCGGTGATGTACCTGGTGATGACGTACGCGGAGACGGTCGGCTAGGCGCTCGAGCCCACCCCGGGTTTTGTGGACACGCCTCCCCGGCGGCGCGGAAGATGGTGCCGTGAAAAAAGGTCCACCGTGGGAAGGGGTGCTGCGCTCGTGGCCCCTGCGGCTCGGTTTGGGGCTGGCCGCCTTCACGGGCGTCTTCTTCCACCGGGTCCTGCTCTCTCCAGACATCTTCGCCTCGCGCGACCTGCTGCGCGTCTACTACCCGTTGCGCCAGTACTGGGCCGAGCGGCTCTCGCGGCTGGAGTACCCCGACTGGTACCCCTACGACGGCCTGGGCCAGCCCTTCACCGGCATGGTCATCTCCGGCGTCTTCCACCCCTCGAACCTGCTCTACCTGCTGCTGCGGCCGGGGCTGGCGCTCGAGCTCAACGTGCTCGCCTGTTACCCGCTGGCCGCGGCCGGGGCGTATGCCTGCGCGCGGCTGTGGGGAGCCCGCCGCCTGGCCGCCCTCTTCGCCGCGCTCGGCTTTGGCTTCTGCGGCTACCAGGTGTCCCTCACCAACAACCTGCTCTACCTCATGGCGGCCAGCACTACGCCCTGGGCGCTGTGGGCCGCCGAGCGCGCCTTCCGCGGCCCCTCGGCCGGGCGGCTCGGGCTGGCCGCGCTCCTGTGCGCGCTCGTGCTCTTCGCCGGGGACAGCCAGGCCTTCGCCGTGTGCTGCACGCTGGTGCTGCTGCTCGGGCTGATCCGGGCGGATGGCTCGCGCCTGGGCCGCCGGCTGGCGGTGACGGGGGGGCTGCTGGGCGCCACCGCGCTGCTCGGCGCCGCGCAGTTGCTGCCCGCGCTGCATGTGCTCTCCCAGGCCCGCCCGGGGGCCAACACCGTGGACGTGGCCCTGCGCTACTCGCTGCACCCGGTGCGCTTGGCCGAGCTGCTGCTCGGGCCCCTCTTCCTCGGTGACGAGGGCATGCTCCTGTCGCGCGGCGTCGCCGAGTACCTCCTCAAGTCGGAGATGGGCAATGTGTGGAGCGACTCGGTGTACTTCGGGTTGCTGCCCGTGGCGCTGGCGGCGCTGACGCTCGGGGTGCACCGCCGCGGCGCACGGGCCTGGCTCATCGCGGCGGTGGCCGGGGCCTTCCTGGTGATGGCGCTGGGGCGCTTCGGTGGGCTGTACGCCCGCGTCTTCGAGTGGGTGCCGCTCTGGCGTCCCTTCCGCTACCCGGAGAAGCTGCTGCCCTGGCTGCTGCTCATCCTCTCGGTGGCCGCGGCGCTCGGGCTGGAGGCGCTCGAAGCGGACGAGGCCCGCCGCCAGCGCTTTGGCCGGGTACTGCTCGCCCTGGGGGCCGCGTGCCTGGTGGCGGTGGGGCTCGAGGTGTTCTGGCACGGCTGGTCCGAGGGGGTGCTCGGGTGGGTGTCGGCGCGGCCCATGCCGGAGGAGCTCCGGGCCCGGTTGGGCGGCCGCTTCATCCAGGGCACGCTGGCCACGGCCGTGGGGCTGGGCGTGGCGTGGGTGGCGCTCACCCGGGTGCGCACGGCCTCCAGGCGCCTGCTGCTGGTGGGGGCGGTGCAGGGGCTGGGGCTGCTCGCGGCCAACGGCGCGGTGTACCAGCTCACCATGCCCGAGGTGCTCGAGCAGCCCACGGCCTTCGTCCAGCTCATCCGCGAGCGCCAGGGCGGCACGGGCCTGGGCGGGGGGCGTGTGCTGGCGGGGGACATGTCCGCCGGGGTGCGGCCCCCGGGGTTGCGCGAGGCGGATGTGACGGCGCTGCAGACGCTCACCTCGCTGCAGCCGGTGACGCCGGCGCTGGCGGGGCTGGAGGGCGCCAACGCCTACCTGCCGGCGGTGAGCAGGTACGTGCTCCCGCCGGAAAAGCGGATGAGCCGGTGGTTGGGGCGGCTGGGGCCGCTCTATGGGGTGCGGTTCGTGAGCCTCCCGGAGAAGGACTTCGAGCGGCTGGGGGGGAGCGGGTACCGGCTGTTGTCGCGGCACCCGGAGCTGTCCCTGGTGCTGCTGGAGGCGCAGGAGGCGCTGCCCCGGGCCTACCTGACGCGGGAGCACTGCGTGGCGGATGCGGACGCGGCCTGGCGCCGGCTGCTGGCGGAGGACTTCCGGCCCGGCCTGGAGGCCACCGTCGAGTGCGCGCGAGAAGTCCCCGCCCCCTCCGGTTCCGAGCCGCTCGGGAGTGTGCGCGTGCTCGCGTACGAGCCGGAGCGGGTGGCGCTGGAGGTGGAGGCGAACGCGGGCGCCCTGCTGGTGCTCAACGACGCGTGGTACACGGGCTGGAGCGCCACGGTGGACGAGGCCCCGGCGGAGGTGCTGCGGGCCAACCTGGCGGTGCGCGGGGTTCGCCTGGGCGAGGGGCGGCACCGTGTCGTCTTCACCTACCGCACCCCGGGAGCACGCTCGGGGTTGGCCCTCACGGGACTCGGGCTGTTGGGGCTGGGGGGATTGGCCTTGTGGGAACGAAGGCGCGCCCGCGCGGGCTCCGCGGTCGCCGCTGGGAGCTAGACCTTTCCGCCCGCTTTCCGGACTAGAACGACAGCCGGAAGTGGATGGACTTTGGCCGGGTGAGCTGGTCGAACCCGAGCGCGCTCAGGCTGTGCCCCCGCCCCGAGTTCTTCACGCCCACCCACGGCAGCGCCGGATCCACCGAGTCGCAGCGGTTCATGTAGACGGTGCCGCACTCGAGCTGGGCGGCGAAGCGGGCAGCGCGCTCGCGGTCCTTCGTCCACACGCTGGCCGTCAGGCCCAGCTCCGAGTCGTTCATCTTCGCGAGCGCCTCCTCGTCCGAATCCACCGGCGCGATGGGCAGCAGGGGCCCGAAGGACTCCTGCTTCATCAGCCGCATCGAGTGGTCCAGGTCGGCGAGCAGCGTGGCCTCGAAGAAGCGGCCCCGGCCGTCCACCTGCGTCCGCTTGCCGCCGGCCACCACGCGGGCGCCCTTGCGCCGGGCGTCCTCCACCAGTTGCTCCAGCTCGGCCGGGTGGTTCGGCTGGGCGATGGGCCCCAGGGTCGTCTTGTCATTCAGTGGATCGCCGAGCACATAACCCCGCACCAGCACCTCACAGGCCTCGAGGAAGCGCTTGTAGAGGGAGCGGTGCACGTAGACGCGTTCCACCGCGCAGCAGCTCTGCCCGGCGTTGTACATGGCGCCGTCCACCACGTTCTCCACCGTCTTGTCGAAATCGCAGTCCGGCGCCACGTAGGCCGGGTCATTCCCGCCCAGCTCCAGGCCCATGTGGAGGAAGCGCTTGGAGGCCGCCTGGACGAGCCGCTGGCCGCCGTACACCGAGCCGGTGAACACGACATGGTCCACGCGCGCATCTCCCATCATGCGCTCACTGGTGGGGTGGTCGCAGTGCAGCGCCTGGACGAGGTGCGGGGGCGCACCGGCCTCGGCGAAGGCTCGGGCGAAGTGCTCCCCGCACAGCGGCGAGCGCGGCGAGTGCTTCACCACCACCGCGTTGCCCGCCAGCACCGCCGGGACCACCACGTTCACCGCCGTGAGCAGCGGGTAGTTCCAGGCGGGAAGGTCCAGCACCACCCCCAGCGGCTCCTTGACAATGCGCCGCTCGAAGCCCGCCTTGTCCGGCAGCACGAGGTCCGCCAGCGCCGTGTCCGCGATGGAGATCATGTAGCGGGCGCGCTCGGCCATTCCGCGAATCTCGCCGCGTGCCTGCCCGAGCGGCTTGCCCATCATCCGGGAGATATCGAGGGCGATGTCGTTGGCGCGCGCCTCCATGGCGGCGACCATGCGCTCGCACCACACCTTGCGCTCGGAGAGACGGCTCGCGCGGGCGGCCCTGGCGGCGGCGCGGGCCTGGTCGAGGACGGTGTTGACGGCCGCCTCGTCCGCGAGCGGGACGGAGCAGGCGACGTCGCCAGTGTACGGATTGTCGACAGTCAGGGTGGTCATGGCCGGCAAGGTAAGGATGCTGGCAAGGCCCCGCCCAAGCCACGGGCCGGCTCTCGTTCGCCGGGCGACGAGCCAGCCGGAGGCGGGGGGGCGCCTCTCCTCCGAACGTGGCTCCTTCTGTTGACTGGTGAAGAGCCGTGCCCTCGGCCAGGCGGTTTCACTCCTGGCGCGCGAGCTGGATGTCGTTGCGCGCCGCCCAGGCGCCGATGTTCTGCCGCTGGAGGGCCGCCGCCATCAGCTCCGGGAACTGGTCCGGCGTGCAGGCGAAGGTGGGGATGCCCAGGGCCGCGAACTGCGCGGCGTGGTGGCTGTCATAGGACGGCGTTCCCTGGTCGCTCAGGGACAGCAGGCAGATGACCACCACGCCGCTGCGCACCAGCTCCGCGGCCCGCTGGAGCATCCGCTGCGCGTTGCCTCCCTCGTACAGGTCCGTGACGAGCACGAGGATCGTCTGCGCCGGCCGGGTGACGAGCTGCTGGCAGTACGCGAGCGCCCGGTCGATGTCCGTGCCGCCTCCCAACTGCGTGCCGAACAGCAGATCCACCGGATCCGACAGCTGCTCGCTCAGGTCCACCACCGCGGTGTCGAAGAGCACCATCCGCGTGGACACCGCGCGCAGAGACGCCAGCACCGCCCCGAAGATGCTCGAGTAGACGACCGAGGGCGCCATGGAGCCGCTCTGGTCGATGCACAGCACCACGTCTCGCAGGCTCGAGCGTCTGCGCCCGTGCCCCACCAGCTTGTCCACCACCACCGACTTGCGCTCCGGCTGGTAGTTGCCC